>NZ_JBFBGZ010000005.1:0-348053 GCF_040684925.1 Arthrobacter sp. NPDC089319
TGCGGCGGGACTTCGCCCACCAGGACGTGCCGCTCATCCTCATGGCCAACGCGGGCGTGGTCACCGCCACCCGCGATGCAGCCCCGGAAGCCTGGTGCCGGCTCCTGGGCTACCTCCTGCAGTCCTTCGCCGCGGCGGCGGCCAAACCCCTGCCGGACCCACCCACCAAGCCACAGATGTACCGCGCACTGATGCGGCTATCACCCCCTGAGCAGTAGCATTCGTGGCGGTTAGTCGTCGCCTCCGACGACGAACGGGAAGGCCTTGGGGCAGCTGTTGCGTCAGAGGTTATTCGGCTACGGAACGTGGTGGAATTCCGCTCAACGTATAGTTCCTGACCTCCCTGAGACCGTTCGCAGCGGCCGTGGCTGCCGCGATGGCTTCGGGCCGACCGGTGAGGGCGAGGGAAGCTGCTGCAGATGGAAGGCGGCGGCCTCCGAATCCGTCGGGTGATCCTGTGACATGTTCCCGCCGCGCAGGTCTGAATATTGCTTCTACCTGACCCGATTCAGCGTTTTATTCGTCGTTCATCCCAAGGTGCAAGGTGCGCTGGTAGTGTCCCGTCATGGATGACGAACTGCTCGTAGCCCCGCCCCAAACCGCCAAAGACCTTGCCGGCCGTGCAGGCTTCGATGAGAACTTCCTGGGCCAGCCCGTGCCTTTGCCCGCCCTCCCCGGCGTGGAGACAATCTCATTGCCCTACACACACTTCTCGGTTCTGATGCGCCCGGATAAGCGCCTGGCCGCCGTTACAGCACTGGGTATGGACGGCAGCAAGCTCATGGACCTGGACCGGGCCGGCATCCCCTGGCGGCTGGATCCCCGGCTGGCCTCCGACCTGCAGACGGGCGAGCGGCTCTATGCCCGGAACGATATCGACCGCGGCCACCTGGTCCGCCGGGCCTCGGCGGTATGGGGCGACACGGTCGCCGAGGCGAAGCTGGCCAACGAAGACACCTTCCACTACACCAACGCCGCACCCCAGGCGGCCAAGTTCAACCAGGGCCTCGAGCTGTGGCTGGGCTTGGAGTCTTACCTGCAGGAGCATGCCGCCCAGTACCGCGACAGGATCGTCGTCTTCACCGGGCCGATTTTCAGCGGCCACGATCCCATGTATCGGGGTGTGGAGATCCCGTTGCGCTTCTTCAAGGTCGCCGTGTTCATCCACCAGGGAGAGCTGGCTGCCGTCGGATACGTGGTGGACCAGACGCCTGAGCTAAGCGAACTGCCCGACGTCCCGCGGCCAGGGGCCATCGACGACGTCCCGCCGCTGGGCCCGTTCCGGACGTTCCAAACACCCATCAGGGACATCGCAGAGCTGACCGGCCTGGACCTGGACCAGTTGGTAGCCGTGGACCGGATGCCGATCGCCGCGACCCTCGGCACTGCGCCCGTCGGGTCCACGTGGCGGAAACTGAATGCCGTCGAAGACCTCGATCTGGACTTCGACCTGGAGGACTAGACCGGGGCTGCTTCTGTCGTGTTTCGGTGCCGAGCCGCCGACTCCGGATAAGTCCCCTTGGTACGAGGATGCTCTCAGTCCTGAGTACCAACCTCCTGTTCGTCCAGGCTCCGTTTCGGATCTCCCGGGACATGTGGCAGAGTGGCGCGCATGTCTCTGCCGACGCCGACATTGCACGCCGAGCGCCTGCTGCTGCGCCCCTTCACCGATGCCGACGCCGACGACCTCTTCGCGTTGCAGAGCAACGCCAGAGTACTGCGCTATTGGGACAGTCCGCCGTGGACCGACCGATCGCAGATCGCGCGCTTCATGAACGGATGCCGACAGATGGCGGACGAAGGCAGCGGAGCACGTGTGGCTATCACGTGCAAGTCTGACGGCGCTTTCGTGGGCTGGTGCACCTTCAACGGGTGGAATCCCGACTTCCGCAGCGCCTCCTTCGGGTACTGCCTCAAGGAGGCGGCTTGGGGCCGCGGGTACGCGACGGAGGCAGCGCGCGTCCTGCTGCATTGGGCCTTCGACAGTCTTGATCTCAACCGGGTTCAGTCCGAGACTGATACACGCAACGTGGCCTCGGCTCGTGTACTTGAGAAGCTCGGCTTCATACGCGAGGGGACATTGCGCGAGGACTGCATCGTCAATGGCGACGTGTCTGACTCCTGGGTGTATGGCTTGCTGAGGCGCGACTGGGCGGGCTGAGCCCGCTGGCCACTGCAAAATGCCTAGGACGCTTGATTTTACGCCCCGTCTCTTCCGGAATTAGAACAGCGGCCAGGGCACCGCAGACATCTCACCGCTCGGAGCCGGAAACCGCCCTGCCACGCGCAGCCGGGCGCAGCGCGCGGCGAGCGATGCGATTTCTTCGGCGCTGAGCAGGTCCGCCAGGTTGCGGCCCAACCCGCCCTGCAGTCCTTCGCTGACACGGTCTATGCCGTCGCGTTCCTCAGCGGTTAGAGCGTCTCCGAGCCATCCCCACAGCACCGTGCGCAGCTTGTGGTCGCGGTGAAAGGTCAGCCCATGGTCCACGCCGTGCCGGTGTCCGTCCGTCATGGCAAGAATATGGTCGCCTTTGCGGTCGGCGTTGTTGACGATGATGTCGAACACCGCCATGCGTCTGAGCGCGGGCGAGTCTTCGTGAACGAGGGCGACCATCTGTCCGTTCTCATCTCGACCCTCGAGAACGTGTTTCCAGCCCGTCTCCGGCACCTGGTCCGGCGCGACCAGGTTCACGGCGCTTTGGGCGGGGTCTTGCTCCTGCCAGAGCTGCACCATTCCTTCGCCCAACGGACCATCGCGCAGCCAGGTGTGCGGCACGACGTCCCAGCCGAAGGCCCGCGAGACGAGGTAGGCTGCCACCTCCCGGTGAGCCAGGGTTTCGTGGGGAAAATCCCACAGCGGTCTTTCGCCTGCTATCGGCTTATAGATGACCACCACGTCGCCGATGCTGCCCAGAAATGTTGCGTTGGAAGCCGTCGTAATGCGGCCGGTGAGCGTCAGCTCGGCGGTCACCAGGTCCAGCGCTGCCATCAGGCCTCGGGAAGGGTGCAGATGTGCCCGTCGGCGTCTATGGGATAACCGCAGAGCGGGCAGGTAGGGCGTCCGGCGCCCACGATCTCACGGGTGCGCTTCGCGAAAGCGCGGGCGGTGCCGACCGGCATTCGTACCAGCAGCATTTCGGCCGCGTTAGCCCCGCCCTCATCAAGCGCTTCGTCGTCGTCGGCATCGACATCGGTGATGGCGTAGGCCTCTATCACGACCTGCGCCGTCGTCGGGTCCCAACCTAAGCTCATGGAGCCGGTGCGAAACTGCTCCTGAACTGCCTCGAGCTGGTCGTTGTCGACAAGTTCAATCGGAGTACTCGTGGGAACGCTGAAGGGGTTGCCCTCAAGGGTTATGAGCTGGTCGAGAATTTCGTCGATCTTCTCCGCGAGCAGAGCCGACTGCTGCTTTTCCAGGGCAATACTCACGATTTGCGTCCCCGCGCGCACCTGCAGAAAGAAGGTACGCGCCCCCGGAAGGCCAATGGTGCCAATGACGACCCGATCAGGCCAGGCAAACTCGTGAACACGTGTAGGCATGTCAGTATTTTAGGCGCAGGAGGTTCAGGGCGCCTGCTGCCCTGCACCGCCGCCCACCGGCGCATCGGCAGAGCGGATGCCGTTCGACAGCCACGACAGATCACCGGCGTCCGTGTTGGTCGCGTAGACGCTTGGTCGACTAACGCCGTAACTCACGATCGATACGGACCCCGGGCCCACATTGATGCGCTGGAACAGGTCAAGGTGCATGCCCAGCGCGTCGGCGAGGATTGATTTGATGATGTCGCCGTGACTCACCGCCACCCACACGGCCCCTGGCCCGTGCTCCGCCTCGAAGGCTGCGTCGTGGCGTCGAATCGCTGCCACCGACCGGGCCTGCATCGCGGCCAGGGATTCACCGCCGGGAAAGACGACGGCGGACGGTTGCGACTGCACAACCGGCCACAAATCCTCGGTCTCGAGATCACTGATCGTGCGGCCCTGCCACTCGCCGTAATTGCACTCGGTGAGATCGCGATCGATCGGCGCGTCCGGCGAGCCAGCCTGGCGAGCGAGGATGATCTGGGCAGTCTCCCGACAACGCTCCAGAGGGCTCGACACCACTCCGACTAAGGGCACGGCCGCGAGCCGGTCTCCGGTCAGGGCTGCCTGGTCGCGCCCGATCTGGTCCAGGCAGACGCCGGCGGCCCGGCCTGCGAGCTGTCCAGTGGCGTTGGCTGTGGTGCGTCCGTGCCGCACGAGAATGACTGTCGCCATCCACCCAGCCTAGCCACCTGCTCGATGGCGGTGCGAACCGCAGTGGGTCGCGCGTCGAACAGCAGATGGAACACTGCCGGAACCCTTCAAGCATGCCGCCGCATTTAAAGCCGCCCAGACGGACTTGCCAGGCATTGACCAGCTCATGTCCGGCGTCGCAAAACCGGAAGAACCGGTACCATCCCAAAAGAACCCGCTGCCGCCGCAGTTGCTCGACGCCGTCAAGCGGCCAGAATAGATTCATGGACTACGCCGTCAGTCTGCTGGCCCTGGTGGTGGTGGTTTGCGCGGTCAGCGCGCTCGGCCGCCGGTTGAAAGTCTCCGTCCCGCTCCTGCTGGTGCTGGCCGGCGTTGTGGGTTCCTATCTGCCCTTCATTCCACCGGTGGTACTGATCCCGGAGATCGTCCTGATCGGGATCCTGCCACCGCTGCTCTATGCGGCGGCACTGCGCACCTCGGTGGTGGAGTTCCAGGCCAACAAGCGGTCGATCGGACTGCTCTCGGTGGGTTACGTGATCTTCGGTACCGTCACCATCGGACTGTTGGTGTGGTGGCTGTTGCCCGATGTCCCGCTGCCGGCCGCGTTTGCCCTCGGCGCCGTGGTCGCGCCACCCGACGCCGTAGCCGCCACGTCCATCGCCCGGCGGGTGGGCATGCCGCGGCGGATCGTGAACATCCTTGAGGGCGAGTCGCTCGTCAACGATGCAACAGCGCTGGTCCTACTCCGGGCCTCGATCGCCGCGATAACCGGCAGCTTCACCCTGCTGCAGGTCGGATCGGAGTTCCTGCTCGCGGTGGCCGGCGGAGCAGCGGCCGGAGCGGCTGCTGCCTGGTTGCTGCTGCAGATCCGCAGGAGGGTCCGCAATGTGGCCATCAATACCTCAATGTCGCTGGCCGCTCCCTTCGTGGCGTTCATCCCGGCCGAGAAAATCCATGCCTCCGGTGTTCTCGCGGTCGTCGTCGCCGGACTGATCATCGGCACCAGAAGTCCCGCCATGCCCGGCGGCGCATCCCGGTTGAGCCAGCGCAGCAACTGGGCCACCGTGCAGTTCTTGTTGGAAAATGCCGTTTTCCTGCTGATCGGGCTGCAGGTGCGGTCGATCATCGATGCCGCGAATGCTGACCCGCTCGGCATCGGACGCGCCTGGTGGACCTGCGCGGTGGTGCTCCTGGCAGTACTGGTTCTGCGCCCGGTCTGGGTATTTCCCGCCATGTACCTCCCGCGCCTGGTCCCGCGGATCAGGCGATCGGAAGCGGCTCCGGGCTGGCAGGTACCCGCCGTTGTCTCGTGGGCCGGGATGCGCGGCGTGGTGACCCTGGCAGCGGCCCTGGTCCTGCCGCAGGACATACCCCACCGCCAGGTTCTCGTCCTCGCCGCCCTGGCCGTAGTGGGCGGAACCTTGGTGTTGCAGGGATTTAGCCTGCCCTGGCTGGTCCGCAGGCTGGGACTGCATGGTCCGGACCCCAGACAGGACGCGCTGACCCAGGCCTCGATGCTCCAGCAGACGGTGGCAGCAGGGCTGGAAAGGTTGCGCACGGCCACTGTGCCTGAGGATCCGCCGGAAGTCCTGGCCATGCTGCAGCGCCGAACCCAGGAGCGCAGCTTGGCAGCTTGGGAGCGGCTGGGCCGGCCGGAAACCGAAATCCGCACACCCAGCCACCGCTATGCGCAGCTGCGGGTGGCCATGCTGGACGCCGAACGGGCCAAAGTCCTGGAACTTCGCGGAACGGGTGCCTACCCTGCCGAGGTAGTGGATGAGGTGCTGGAGCGGTTGGATGTCGAAGAATCGATGCTCGACGCCGCGATCGGCGACTGCGGCACCCGCCACGGGGCATTCTTGGCCGTACCGCAGGAGGTGGCGGCCGGCTGCGGGCACCTCGGCCAGGCACCGGACCGGCCGGTTCCGGTCGACCCGCAGTGCCGCGACTGTCACACCGAAGGAACCACTCCGGTCCACTTGCGCCTGTGCCTGGAATGCGGCAACGTCGGGTGCTGCGATTCTTCCCCGGGCCTGCACGCGGCCCGGCACCACAGCACCACGGGACACGCAGTCATGCGCAGCGTCGAACCGGGTGAGTCGTGGCGCTGGTGCTATGTGGACGAAGTCCTGGGCTGAGGCACGCCCCTAGGTGTTCGCCTAGTAGTAGTCTTCATGCAGCCCGAGACACTCGCCCCGCATACAGGCTCTTGCCGCACGAGGGCGATTCCTCCTTCGGCGTGCCGGCTCGCGCGGGGCTTGAGGATGATCCCGGATGTTGCCCGGCCTGTACGTCCGCGGCGCGCATCCAGAGGCAACCCGGCCCACTGCCTCAAAAGCTCAGCATGGGACCACGCTGCGAGCGGTCACTTCGCGGAACATGAAGGAGCGTCCAGGAAGATCTAGCGGCCGGATTCCTTGACCAGCAGAGCTCGCTCCCAGAAGCTCGGGCCGACTGGTTCATGGAAGTCGCTCCGGGCGATCAGGTAGCCCTCGCTGTTCACGGTGATCGGCAGTTGCGGCAGCGGTCGGAATGCCGGGCCAAAAATCACCTTGCATTGCTGCGTCACGTCGAAGGTGGACTGGTGGCAAGGGCAGAGCAGATGGTGGGTATGCTGCTCGTACAGGGCCACCGGGCAGCCGACGTGCGTGCAGATCTTCGAATAGGCAACGATGCCGTTGTAGGCCCAGTCCTCCCGGCCGGGACTGGGATGCAGATCCGCCGGGTTCAGCCGGACGAGCAGGACCACTGACTTGGCTTTTTCGACGAGCTTGCCTTCGGACAGTTCATTCAAGCCTTCGGGGATGACATGAAAGATAGCGCCGAAGGTCACGTCCGAGGCCTTGATCGGCGTGCCCTCGGGGTCCCGTGCCAGGCGCGTCCCCTCCCTCCACAGCGTCTGTCCCAGGACCTTCGGGTCGAGGTTCTTGGACAAGTCCCGGAAAATGCCGATGGCCGGCAGGATGGCCAGGAGCCCGGCACCGATGAGGGTGTTGCGGATCAACGGCCGGCGCTTGATGCCAGACTCGTCAACGACCTGGCCGATAATCTGCTCCGCGTCCCGGCGGTCCTCTTCGGTGCGGACCTCGTGGCGCTCCTCGGCCACCTCATGGTCCGGCATCAGGGTCTTCGCCCAGTGCACGATGCCGACGCCGATGCCGAGCATCGCGAAGGCGATGCCCATGCCGAGCAGCAGGTTCTGCAAGCGCAGCGTGGAAATCGACGTGGATTCACCCAACGGGATGGCAAAGTAGCCGACGAAGAACAGCAGGGTACCGATCACGGAAATTACGAAGAGAATTGCAACCTGCCGCTCGGCACGCTTTTCGGCCCCGGGATCCTTATCGGCACGGCGCGGGCGGTGGGGAGGTAGTCCAGGATCCTGGAACTTCTCTACTTGGCCCTGGCCAGCGGTAGCAGCCGTAACCGGGGTGTTCGGGTCGCCGTGACTCTGGTCGCCCATGATCCCTCTCATCCTTCCCCATAAACGACATTAAGAGTGCGTCTGCGTTATTTCAACGGTTTGGGAGTCCGCGACCAGGGAGGACGCGGCAGCGCTCTGCTCGGTGGTCCGCCGAGCAGCGTTGGGACTCATGACGCTAGCCAGGGCCGGTGCCAACCGGCGTAGTCGGCGGTCAGTGCGTCTGCAACTGCCGGGCCCCAAGACCCGGGCGTGTAACTGTGCACCGGTGGCGGCGCATCCAGGAGTGGCTGCATGATCCGCCACGTCTCCTCGACCCCGTCCTGGCGGGTGAACCGCGTACTCTTTCCGACCATTGCCGCATGGAGCAACACCTCATACGGAGTCGGCCCCTCGCCCCCTTCATCGGCGAACTCCATGTCGAGATCGATGGCGCCGGGACCGACCGTGTCCGCACGCAGAGCCTCAACCTTGAGCCTGGCGCCGGTCGACGGATCAAGCCTGATGACGATCTGGTTGGGCTCTGGCCGGCGATCGGAGCCGAAGTTGAAGCCAAGCCGGGGCGGCTGCTTGAACACCAGCCGAAGCTCGGTCTGAGTGACCGGAAGCATCTTGCCGGTCCGGATGAAGAACGGCACCCCCGACCAGCGCCAATTGTCGATGTCGAGCCGCAACGCGGCGTACGTCTCCGTCGTCGACTCCGGGGCCACGCCGTTGATGCTCTGGTAACCCTCGTACTGGCCGCGGACGTAGTGGACAGGATCGGCCTCCGAGACCGCGCGGAAGAGAGCGACCTGCGAGTCCTTGAGCGTCTGCGGATCACCCCCGGACGGTGGCTCCATTGCAGCCGCGGACACTACCTGCATGAGGTGGTTGACCACCACGTCGCGCAGCGCACCGACGGGATCGTAGAAGTGGCCGCGGTCCTCGACGCCGAAGTCCTCGGCCATCGTAATCTGCACGCATTCGACGTAGTTTCGGTTCCAGATCGGTTCAAGCATCGTGTTGGCGAACCGCAGATAGATGATCTCCTCCAGGCCCATCTTCCCCAGGTAGTGGTCGATCCGGTACAACTGCGACTCGTCGAGGAACTGGTGCAACTCTTCGGCCAGGGCGCGAGCCGAGGCTCGGTCCCTCCCGAACGGCTTTTCCACCACTACCCGCGCCGTCGCGGTCAGCCCGGCCCCGGCTAAGCCCTTGACGACTGTGCCGAACAGGAAGGGCGGTATTTCGAGGTAGAACACAGGACTGTCGGCACCCTTAATCGACTCGGCGACCCGGCCATAGGTCGCTGCGTCGCCGAAATCGCCCTGCACATAGGACAGCCGGGCTGCGAAGCGGCCGAAGACGGCGGCATCGATCACCTCCCCAGTGCCCTCGATGGACACCCTGGCCCGTTCCACCAACTGGTCAACCGTCCAATCATCGACGGCCACCCCGACGATCGGACACTGCAACAGACCCCGCTGCTCCAGCCGGTACAACGATCTGAACGTCATCACCTTGGCCAGGTCTCCGGTGATCCCGAAGACCACGAACGCATCGGCGGAACATTGACCTGCGCCAGCCGGCTGGCCGCGACCGGCCGCGTTTGGGCTATCCGTCCTCGCTGTCATGGCATCTCCTCGACGTGATCGGGCTTCAACCGGCTAAAGGAACCTGCCGGTGGCCTCCGTGCCGGAATTGACGCAGGCCGGCTCCTATCAGAGCCAACCACCGCCTTCCTGTCCCCGTCATCACCCATTTTGGGTGATGACGCCGTCCGGCCCGGGGGACAGGATCAGTGCCTAGAGGCAGCATCGGTAGATCCGATTACCCGCTCCAGGAGGCTTCGGCGTGACAGACAACCAGCACTATGACGTTGTCATCATCGGGACCGGAGCCGGGGGCGGGACGCTCGGCCACCGGCTTGCTACGAACGGGGCGAAGGTGCTCTGGCTGGAGCGAGGTCCGTTCCTGCCGCGCGAGCGCGACAACTGGCAGACCGAGGAGGTGTTCGTCCGCGGAAAGTACCTTGCGAAAGAGCTGTGGTACGACCGGCACGGCCGCGAGTTCCAGCCCGAGGTCAACTATTACGTCGGCGGCAACACCAAGTTCTATGGCGCCGCACTGTTCCGCCTCCGTCCGGAGGACTTTGGCGAGCTGCGCCACCATGGCGGAATCTCACCGGCCTGGCCGATCTCCTACGACGACTTGGAGCCCTACTACACTCAAGCCGAACATCTCTACCTGGTGCACGGTCAGCACGGCGAGGACCCGAGCGAAGGTCATGCCAGCGCGCACCTGGACAACCTGTACGTCGTCGACACCAGCTTCTTCCCCAGCATCGGCGCCGTGAACCCGTCCCTGACCGTGATCGCCAATGCCCTGCGGGTGGGAGATCACCTCGCCGAACGCCTTGGCTAGTCCCCGGGTCGCCATGGCAGCCGTCAATCTAGCCGGAAGGGGTGCGACATGGCGTTCGCGGACGTCCTGATCCCCATGATGGAGGTGAACCCGGTTCCGTGGGCTCGAGCACAGATGGCGTTCACGCTGGCCTTCCACATCGTCTTGGTGCCACTGGGCGTGTCCTGGTCAGTGATGGCGCTGATCGCCAACTATCGAGGCATCAGGCGGGCCGATGCTGACGCCATCCGGCTCGCGCAGCGCTGGTCGAAGTACATGGCGGTCACCTTCGCAGTCGGCGCCGTCACCGGAACTGTTCTTTCCTTCGAGTTCGGCCTGCTGTGGCCCCAGTTCATGGGTCAATGGGGCGAGGCGTTCGGCGTGCCCTTCGCGTTTGAGGGTCTCTTCTTCTTTCTTGAGGCTGTTTTCATCTCGATCTACATCTTCGGCTGGCGGCGGCTCAAGCCCTGGACACACTTCTGGACAGGGGCCCCGATCGCCGTCGCAGGCATCTTCGGCAGTGTTTCAGTGGTGGCCGCCAACGCGTGGATGAACTCCCCGGAAGGGGTCACTCTGGACACGGCCGGGAACGTCGTGGCGGTAGACCCGCTCGGGGTCATCTTCAACCGGGCGATGCCGCTGATGGCGGCGCACATGGTGATTGCCGCCTACCTGGTCGGCGGCTTCCTGGTGGCCATGGTCTACGCGACGGCGATGCTGCGCGGGCGGCGGGACCACTACCACAGGCTTGGCTTTCTAATCGCCTTCACTGTGGCCGCCAGCGCGGTCCCGGTGCAGATGGGGGTCGGTGACGGTCTAGCTCGCTGGGTCTATAACAACCAGCCCGTCAAGTTCGCCGCCATCGAGATGGTGCCGACGACCGGCAGCGACGTGCCCGAGACGCTGCTCGGCCATCTCAACTCAGAGGGAGAAGTGGTGGGCGGCGTCCCCATCCCCGGGCTCGCCTCGTGGTTGTCGGACCCCAGTACCGGCCGGGCGACCGTGGTGCAGGGACTCGACACAGTACCCGCCGACGAGCGACCGACGAACCGCCAGGTGAACGTCGTCCATCTCGCTTGGGACATCATGGTCGGCGTCGGCACTGCCCTGTTCCTGCTGACGCTGTGGTACTGGGCATCGTGGATCTTCCGACGAGACATGCCCCGCAGCAAGTGGTTCCTGCGCTGCGCCGTCGCCGCCGGACCCCTCGCCGTCCTGACGTTGGAGGCGGGCTGGACCGTGAGCGAGGTCGGCCGTCAGCCATGGATCGTCTACAACAAGATGCGGGTCGAGGACGCCGCGACCACCAACACCGGAGTGTGGATCACCTTCATCGCGGTCACGCTCCTCTATATAGGGCTGGGCATCACCACAATCCTCGTCCTGCGCGGGATGAGTCGGCGCTACCGGGAGGCACGACAATTCGAGGAGACAGACTCCCCATACGGCCCGCGCAAGCCGGTGGAAGAGACCTAGGGGTCCCCATGGTTACCGCCGCAGCCCTGCTCTTGTTCGCTGCCATCACCATCTACGCGATTTTCGGCGGCGCTGACTTCGGTGCCGGCTTCTGGGACCTGACCGCCGGTGGCGCGCAGCGTGGGCAGCGGCCGCGCGAGGTGATCGATCACTCGATCGGGCCCGTGTGGGAAGCAAACCACGTGTGGCTGATTTTCATCTTCGTGGTGCTCTGGACGTGTTTCCCCGAGGCCTACGCGTCGATCACCTTGACCATGTTCGTGCCCCTCACCCTGGCGGCCCTCGGCATCGTCCTGCGCGGCGCCAGCTTCGCCTTCGGGAAGGCGGTGTTTCGGCAGCGAGCCCGCCGCAGCTTCGGCGCCATCTTCGCCGTCTCCTCGGTGCTGGTGCCCTACTGCTTCGGCGCGATCGCCGGAGGCATCGCATCCGGCCAGGTCCCGGCCGGCGGCCGGGCAGGCGATCCGCTGCACAGCTGGGTCAACCCGACATCGGTCGTCATGGGTCTGCTGGCCGTATTCGTGACGGCCTACGTCGCCGCGGTACTGCTCACCTGGGATGCCCATCGTCTCTCCGACGAGGCCATGGTCGGCTACTTCCGCGTCCGCGCCGTGGCGGCTGGGGCTGTGGCCGGAGCCGTCGCGCTGGTCGGGCTCTTTGTTGTGCGCAGCGAAGCCAGCTACGTCTTCGAGGGACTCACCTCACGCGCCCTGCCGCTGGTGATCATCTCGGCGGTCGCCGGCCTCGGCGCGCTTTTCCTGCTCCGAGGCCGACCCCACCGCGGAGGGCGGCTGGCTGCGGTCGCCGCGGCCGGCGCCCTCGTGCTGGCCTGGGGGGTCGCGCAGTGGAACTACCTGCTGCCCGAAACCCTCACGGTCTCGGCGGCCGCAGCGCCGTCAGGCACGATCACGGCCGTGTTGGTCGCGGCCGGTCTCGCTGTGCTGTTGATCGTCCCGGCCTTCATCTTGTTGTACGTGCTCGACCAGCGCGGACTGCTGCCCGAAGAAGGCGACGACGACGAGCCCAACCGGGGCCCCGGGGTGGTCAGCACCTGACTTCACTGATGACGGGGCAAGCAAGCGAGCCGTGGACCGGGCACGCGCACACTCTTAGCCACCCCTAAACAAGGCTGACGATGACAGGTCACCCTGGTCGATCTGGACGGTCTTTTGACTGCCTATCGAAAATAACGCGGCTGTGGTAATTGCTGCATGGGTTAGGAGTCCTCACGCGATTGCCTCCCGATTCGGCTCCTAATACCGCCTTTCGAAAGCAGAGGCGACGATGGCAACCCTATTGATCTTTCACGAGGTCGACGACGTTGACCACTGGCTCAGCTCGCGGCGGCGTCAAGAACTCTTCGGTCCGCTGGGCATGACTGTTCGGACCTTTGTAGACCAGGAGAAAACCAACCGCGTCGGGCTGATCGTCGAAGTCCCGGACACGGCCACGTTCCAGCGGATGATGGAGTCCGAAGCCGCGGCCGATGCCATGAAATTCGACGGCGTACGCCCCGACACGATCCTGGTTCTGGTCGAACCCGAGCGCAACCGCTGAGCACCGGACGTGATGCCGGCTGGTCGTCACCTTTGAATATGCACTGAGCCGGCAGATTCTGGCCTTGCAGTAAAAAAGGGGCCCCACCGGCGAGAATCCGCGCAGCGGTGGGATCCGGCAGTGGCAAAGCGTGTGTGGAAGCATCGGGCGGGATGACGAGGGCCTCTCGAAGCCTCAGCTTTTGACGCGGTGTACCGAGTGGACAGCGGCTGGACCGCCCACTGAACGAGCGGGCGGCAGTCTGAGAGCCCGGCCATCGCGCTAGCAGTCAGGTCATTCGGGGTTGGGGCGTCGTCGGTTGCGTTTGGTTTCGGAGCGCAACCGTTTTCCTTCGAGCCGACGACGCCGCGAGCCACTCGTCGGCCGGCTAGGCCGCCGAACGACAGCTGGAGCCACTGCGTCTCTCAGGGCGGCGGCGAGGCGTTGCCTGGCCGCAGTCCTGTTTAGCCGCTGGGAGCGGTGCTCGGAAGCGCTGATGGTGAGCACCGTGCCCGAAATCCTCGCCGAGAGCCGCTCGAGGGCGCGTTCGCGCTGGACCTCGCTCAGCGCGGTTGTCGTGCCGAGATCGAGACTGAGTTGTACACGTGAGTCGGCGGTGTTGACGCTCTGTCCGCCCGGTCCGGAGGCTCGGGAGAACTGCTCGAGCAGTTCTCCCGCCGGGACCCGTAGGCCGCGGGGCGCGCCGGGTCCCGGGGGCACATGCAGGTCGTCCACAGGATCATTGTCCCGCAGCACCGAAGCGGTTGCCTCGATCAGGGCCTGCTGGAAGCAGCACCGGATCAACACCAGCCTTGAGCCCTACCCGGAGGATACTCGTTGGCCTAACGTTGTCCTTACCCAAGCGGAGGGAAAGGAACGAGGATGTTCACCTTACAGATTGGCTATCCGGTCCGGGATTACGCGGAATGGAAGAAAGTTTTCGACAGCGATCCCGCAGGCCGCGCCGCCTCGGGCGCCCGGTCTGTCCGGGTATTCCGGGACACAGACGACCAAAACAACGTGGCCGTGCTCCTCGACTTCGATACCAGGGACGCCGCGACCGCCTTTTTGGAACGGCTGCGCAGCCAGGTGTGGGACAAACCGGAGGTGATAGGGCAACTGATGTCGGGATCGCCGACAGCCAGGATTCTGGAGGAGGTGGCCCGCGAGGGTCAGGCCGCGGGTTGACCACTCATCGGCCAGCGGGTGACGACCGGCCCCTTCAGCCATTCGCGCGTCGCCGGCCACCGGTGGCTGGTAGAGGGCTTCTGTCTGGACTCTCAGCTCGTTAGCATGTGGCGCATGGCCATCAAACTTGAGAACGTCGGCATCGCCGTTCGCGACCTCGAAGCAACGATCGCCTTTTTCACCGACCTCGGTCTGACGGTTATCGGCCGTGACACGGTCAGTGGTGAGTGGACGGACACCGCCGTCGGACTTGATGGCAACCACGCCAAGATCGCGATGCTGCAGACCCCGGACGGCCACGGCCGGCTCGAGCTTTTCGAATACATCCACCCCGAAGCGATCGAGTCGATGCCGACCCGCCCCAACGAGATCGGCATGCACCGCGTCGCTTTCTCGGTCGATGATTTGGACAAGGCCCTGGAGATTGCTGAGACCCACGGCTGCCGTCCGCTTCGCGGTGTGGCGACTTATGCGGACGTCTACAGGCTCACGTACGTCCGCGGCCCCAGCGGCATCATCGTGATGCTCGCTGAGGAACTGAAGAAAAGCTGACCGCCGATTTGCCCATCCGGATGCAGGCGGGGGCGCGAACCATATCCCGTCAGCCCATCGGAGGAGTGAGGCCGTACCGTGCGATGATGTCCGGGAGCCACGGGGCCTCGCCGAACTGGAGTCCGTACTCGGCTGCCAGCTTGGCGATGGCTTCGGGGTCGGTTGGTTCCCCGGCTTCGAGTTGATCGGCCACACCCCAGAAGAAGTGCTCGAAACCGGCGGGGCTGATCACTTCGATCATCCTCGCGGGAGTCTTGCCTGCGTTCCACATGGTGTGCAGTTCGCCGCGCGGCTTCGTGATGTAACCCCCGGCGCCCAGCACCGCCTCGCGCTCGCCGGAGCGGAACCCGATCTCGCCTTCAAGGACGATCGAATACTCGTCCTCGCGGGTGTGCAGGTGCGGCGGAACCAAAGCCCCAACCGGGAACGGATGCTCCACGATCGAGATCTGCTCGTTGGTGTGTTCGCCGAACAGTTTGAAGACAACCCCGATACTCCCGAGACTGCCTTGGCGTCCTTCGCCTGGCTGCACGACGGTGAGCCGCGGAGCCTCCTCAGCGCCCATGACCGGCCACCCCTTCTAATTCGATATACACTTGTGTATATCGAATTGTCCAACCGCAAAGGGATCGGCGTCAATACTTTGAGCGAACAGCAACGTTCAACCACATCGCGGCCGTATCAAATGGTTAAGCGCGCCGAGCAGGTGGACACCACGCGTCAGCGCATCGTCGACGCGGCGGTGGCCCTGCACGGTTCGGTAGGCCCAGCCCGCACGACGATCGCCGGCGTCGCCGAGCGGGCCGGCGTGACCCGTCTGACGGTCTACCGGCATTTTTCCGACGACGAGGCGCTGTTCGCTGCCTGTTCCTCGCATTGGCTGTCACAGCAACAGCTTCCGAATCCAGCTGCTTGGGCAGAGCTTCCGGATCCTCTGGAACGCCTGCACGCTGGACTAACGGATCTCTACCGGTTTTATCGCGGTGGCGAGTCGATGCTCGCGCGCATCTATGCGGATTGGGAAGCACTCCCGGACAAACGCCGCAGAGAGCTCAAGGAGCGCAACACGTTTTTCCGCGATGCCCTGCTCGAGCCGTTTCCGGTCTCCCGCAGGCGCGATCAGCTGCGCGCCGTCGTCGGCCATGCTGTCTCCTTCTGGACGTGGCGGTCGCTCTGCCTCGACAACGGGCTTTCTAATCGGGACGCCGTCCAGGTCATGACCGCCTTGGCGGTAGCGACGGTCGGCGAGGGCAGGCGGTAGCCCTGAGGCAGCAGCAGGGCAAAACGGACAGTGGCGGCCCGTCCCCTCGGGTAGGCTGCGGGCATGACGTTGCGTCCAGTTTTCGGCGCCTTGGCCGCCGCCCTGCTCCTCTCCGTGACGGCTTGTGGCCCCCTGGGCGTGACTCCGGAGACAGCGAATACCCAAGTCCAGCGCGACCCGGATGAGTGGGTGAACCAGCAGTTCAGCGGAGGGAAGTGGGGGCCGCCCGGCGTCTATCGTGCAGGCGGCGGCATCGGCGGCCCTGGCGACGAAACAGGATTGGAGTTCACACCGGCGAAGCCGGGTTGGTACCGCATCGGGATGGTGTGCGAGGGCGCAAGCTCCATGACTGTAACCGCCACAGCCAGCGGCGAGGCACTCGGCACCGGCAGCACGGACTGCGGATCCGAAGTGACCACCACTATGGAGTTGCCCGCCAGCAAGGTCATGATTGCAGTCGAAGGTGCCGAGGCCCAGGGCATGTGGGCCTTGGCCGTGGCGCCGACCGAAGCCCCCTAGCCGACGTCTGAAGCGGCAGAGGATCGGCCATCGGATCACTGCCCGGGTGGCGCACGCTTCGTCATTCCCGACGACGAACGGGGTGCGGCCGATTGAGTCCTAGCGCCGGAATGTCAGGTGGACCGTGCCGGTCTCGGCCGTCTCGGCGGTGATGTCGTAGTCGGACTCCAAGCCGCGCAGGCCGTCCCAGAGACGAGTGCCGCTACCCAGGATGATCGGAGCGATCGCCACGTGGAGTTGGTCGACGAGCCCGGCCTTCAGGAAATCGCGGACGACGCTCGCTCCGCCGCCAACACGGATGTCCTTGCCTCCGGCAGCTTCCCGCGCGCGATCGAGCGCCTCGCGCGGCGTTGCGGAGAGGAAGTGGAATGTGGTGCCGCCGTTCATCTCGATCGAGGGCCGAGGGACGCGGTGCGTGAGCACGAAAACCGGGATTCGAAAAGGGGGCTCGTCGCCCCACCATCCTCGCCAGTCCGGATCGTCGGGGAAGTTGTGCAGGCCGAACATGCCCGCGCCCATGATCTCTGCTCCGGTGTCAGCGAAGTACGCCTTCGCATACTCGTCGTCCACTCCGGTAGTTCCCTCACCCGAGGTGTCGTGTAGGACGCGCTCGCGGAAGGTCCGGGTCGCGGCATATGCGCCAACCAGGCGAGGCCAGTCTTCGCCGAAGGGTTTCTCCGGGGTTTGATCCGTTGTCGTCGCAAATCCGTCGAGCGAGATGTTGAGGTCAACGCGAACAGCCATCGTTACTCCGAGTCATGAGTGCTTGCCGATTGCCAACACGATACTGGAGGCGCCGAGCTCGTCAAGGAGTATTCCGTGGACCCACAGTCCGGTTGACGGATCGTGCCTCTTCCACCTCATCGATCCGTAGCGCCTCAAGCGCCGGCTGAGGTGTGAGGAGTGCTCGGCGGACGGCATCTTTGATGAGCCAACGTGGACTCTTGACAGCCAGATGCGTGCTCTGCATTCTGGGCGGAGGTGCTCCATCGATATTCCACAGGCGAAGCAGTCATGCGGCCAGAGTGGCAGGAAACCGTGAAACGTCACCTCCAACGACGGGCGGCAAGTAGCCGGCGCAGTATCTTGGGCATGGCCTCGGTGATTGTGTTCCTTTTGGTCGTCGGGTGGGGCATGTTCTTCGCCGTCGTCTTACCGGGACAGTACGAAGTGGCCGACCGGGCGCCGTTCGGCCTGGGACTGGCATTCACGGCATTCATCCTGGGCGCGCGGCACGCGTTTGACGCCGACCACATTGCGGCGGTGGACAACACAACACGCAAGCTGGTGGGGGAGGGTCGCCGGCCGGTGTCCGCGGGGTTCTGGTTCGCCCTGGGACATTCGACCGTCGTGATCGTTGCTGTCACGCTGCTGGCCGCCGGGCTGAATAGGTTGGCGGACCAGATTTCCGACGGCGATTCATTGCTGGCTTCCCTCACCGGAGTGTGGGGTGTCATCGTCTCGGGACTGTTCCTGCTCCTGATCGGTTCACTGAATCTCTATTCGCTTATCGGGATCGCCCGCGTATTCCGCCAGTTGAGGAGCGGCGAATACAACGAAGCTGAAATCGAGGACCTGCTGCAAAAGCGCGGCGTCCTTAACCGGGTCTTGGCACCGCTGGCCCGACAGATCGACCGACCGTGGAAGATGTACCCCATCGGAGTGCTGTTCGGATTGGGGTTCGATACGGCAACGACGATTGGGTTGTTTGTCATCGGCGGCAGCGCCGCCCTGACCGCTCCCTGGTATGTGGTTCTTGTCCTACCGATCTTGTTCACCGCGGGCATGACGTTGTTCGACACACTCGACGGCGTCTTCATGCACCGGGCCTATCAGTGGGCCTACGCGCGCCCGGTCCGGAAGGTGTACTACAACCTCATGGTGACCGGCACATCCGTCATCGTGGCTTTCCTCGTCGGGGGAGTAGGCCTGTTGGGGCTGGTGGCCGAGAGAATGCAGGTAGATAGCGGTCCCGTTGCCTGGGTGGCTTCCGTGAACCTGGAGAACTTCGGCTTTTTGATCTGCGGGCTGTTTGCCGCAACCTGGCTGGCGGCGGTCGCGTACTGGAAACTGGGCAAAGTCGAGGCCCGCTATTCACTGCCCGACTAACTGTCCAAACCGGGTGCCACCGCGCAGCACCCGGGACAACGCGATCGCTTCACGCGGCGCTGGCGGCATCCGGGACACGATCTCGACGGCACCTACGGTTCGCTCCTCGACAGTTCCTGCTGGACTTGGACGGCTGGTCCGCTTCACGACTGAGCGCCTGAATGACAGGCTGGGGCCCATACGCGGCAACCTTCGATGCGTCAAGGCTTATGGTTGCGCATTGTCCCGCACACGCCTATCTTGGAGTTCACGAGGTGGCAGACCATGCATGAGCTCTCACTGACGGAAAGCCTTATCGACGCCGTCCTGGAAAGAACAGGTGATCGGCAGGTTACCCTCGTGAATCTTCGCATTGGGGCGCTCTCAGGTGTGTTGCCGGATGCCATGCGCTTTTGCTTCGAAGTCGCCTCCGCCGGGACGGCGCTGGCCGGGGCGCAGCTGAATATCGATGAGCCCCGCGGCCTGGGCCGGTGTCGCAATTGCAAGCGTGATTTCGTGTTGGAAGACGTGATTCTGCTGTGCCCCTGCGGCAGTGCCGACGTGGAAGTCCTCGGCGGCCGTGAACTGACGGTGACGTCGGTGGAGGTGGCATAGATGTGTACCACCTGTGGCTGTGGAGACGCCGAAAATACGAGGGTGTCGGGCCTCGAGATTGCGCCGGCCGGCCACGACCATCCACATGATCCCAGTCATCCCCATGACCATGCCCATGACCATGCCCATGCCCACGGGCATGCCCATGAACACGACCACGGGCATGCTCCCAACGGCGCGCAAACCCTTGTGCTTGAGCAGGACCTGCTCGCCAAAAACGACCTGCTCGCAGCCCGGAACCGCGGCTGGCTGGAGGGCCGGAGCATCCGCGCCCTCAACGTGATGAGCTCGCCCGGCGCCGGCAAGACCACGCTGCTGGTCAGGACTCTGCAGGAACTGGGCGACCGGCTGCGGGCCGGCGTTATCGAAGGCGACCAGGAAACGTCGCTGGATGCCGACCGCATCCGTGCACTGGGACGGCCTGTCATCCAGATCAACACGGGGGCCGGTTGCCACCTCGATGCCGACATGCTCCGCCGAGGACTCGATGCCCTAAACCCGGCCACGGATTCGACGGTGTTCATCGAAAACGTCGGCAACCTCGTGTGTCCGGCGCTCTTCGACCTAGGCGAAGCAGCCAAGGTGGTGATCATTTCGGTGACGGAAGGTGATGACAAACCCCAGAAGTACCCGCACATGTTCATGGCGGCCGACTTGGTGATCGTCAATAAGTCGGACTTGTTGCCTTACGTGGATTTCGATACCGGTGCGTGCCTGGAGCGCATCCGCCAGCTCAATCCGCGGACAGAATTCATGGTCGTTTCGGCCACCACCGGCGAGGGGCTGCCCCGCTGGTATGAGTGGCTCGAAGGCGACTCACCCGAGCCGGAAACCCTGACCGGGTCACTGACTACCGACGCTCACTGAGTCCTTCAAGGGCTCTGAAGGAGGCACTGATGCCTACCGAAACTTCCTTGCAGGCCGAAGAAGCTCTCATCCACGTGCTGTGGATCAACGCGGGGCTCAGTTGCGACGGAGATTCGGTCGCGCTGACGGCGGCCACCCAGCCCAGCGTCGAGGAGATCGCGCTCGGGGCGCTGCCCGGGTTGCCGAGGATCGCCATGCACTGGCCGCTGATCGACTTCGAGTGCGGGCCCCAGGAAGGGGCCGACGACTTCCTCGAGTGGTTCCGGAAGGCGGACCGCGGCGAACTGGAGCCGTTCGTCCTGGTGGTCGAGGGCTCCATCCCGAACGAGCAGCTCCACGATCCGGGCGGCTACTGGTGCGGCTTCGGCAATGACTTGGAGACCGGACAGCCGATCACCACCAGCGAATGGCTGGACCGGCTGGCACCGAAAGCCACCGCGATCATTGCGGCCGGCACCTGCGCCACGTACGGCGGCATCCATGCGATGGCCGGCAACCCGACCGGTGCCATGGGAGTACCCGACTATCTGGGGTACGACTGGAATTCCAAAGCAGGCATCCCGATCGTTTGCGTCCCGGGTTGTCCCATCCAGCCGGACAACCTTTCGGAAACCATCACGTATCTGCTCTACCAAGCCACGGGGCAGGCACCCCCGATTCCGCTGGACGAGTCGCTGCGCCCCACCTGGCTGTTCGGCAAGACCGTCCATGAAGGCTGCGACCGCGCCGGTTACTACGAGCAGGCCGATTTCGCCACCGAGTACGGGTCGCCGAAGTGCATCGTCAAGCTCGGCTGCTGGGGCCCAGTGGTCAAGTGCAATGTCCCGAAGCGGGGCTGGATGAACGGTCTCGGCGGCTGCCCCAACGTCGGCGGTATCTGCATCGGCTGCACGATGCCGGGATTCCCGGACAAGTTCATGCCGTTCATGGACGAACCTCCCGGCGGCAAGCTGTCAACCAATGCCGTCCGCCCGTACGGTTCGGCGATCAAGGCCTTGCGCGGCATTACGGCCAACACACTGGACAAGGAACCCAAGTGGCGCAGGCCCGGACGTGAACTTCTGACCGGTGCCCGGCGCACCTGGTAACCGAACGGCTACTTCCAGACAAGGCGAAGCACAATGACCTCCACAATTCCAACGCCTTCCCCAAGCAGCACCGGCGGCAACAACCTTGTGGAGATGGCATGGGACCCCATCACCCGGATCGTCGGCAGCCTCGGCATCTACACCAAGATTGATTTCGAGAACAACCAGGTTGTCGAGTGCCGCAGCACGTCCTCGATCTTCCGCGGCTACTCGTTGTTCATGAAAGGCAAGGATCCCCGCGACGCCCACTTCATCACCAGCCGGATCTGCGGCATCTGCGGCGACAACCATGCCACCTGCTCCTGCTATGCCCAGAACATGGCCTACGGGGTCAAACCTCCGAATCTGGGCGAGTGGATCGTGAACCTCGGCGAAGCTGCCGAGTACATGTTCGACCACAACATCTTCCAGGAGAACCTCGTCGGCGTGGACTACTGCGAAAAGATGGTCTCCGAAACCAACCCCGGCGTGCTGGCGAAGGCGGAGAACACCCGCGCCCCGCACGAAGCCGACCATGGCTACCGGACGATCGCGGACATCATGCGCTCCTTGAACCCGTTCACCGGCGAGTTCTACCGGGAGGCCCTGCAGGTCAGCCGGCTCACGCGTGAAATGTTCTGCCTGATGGAGGGACGCCACGTCCACCCGTCGACGCTGTACCCAGGTGGCGTCGGCACGGTGGCGACCATCCAACTCATGACCGACTACATCACCCGGCTGATGCGCTACGTCGAGTTCATGAAGAAGGTTGTGCCGATGCATGACGACCTCTTCGACTTCTTCTACGAGGCCCTGCCGGGCTACGAGCAGGTGGGCCTGCGGCGCACCCTGCTCGGCTGCTGGGGTGCCTTCCAGGACCCGGAGGTCTGCAATTTCGAGTACAAGGACATGACCGACTGGGGCCGGAAGATGTTCGTGACTCCCGGCGTCGTGGTGGACGGAAATCTGGTAACCACCGATCTCGTGCGGATCAACCTCGGAATACGGATCATGCTCGGTTCCTCGTACTACGAGGACTGGGAGGGCCAGGAGATGTTCGTGACGCGGGATCCGCTGGGAAACCCGGTGGACCGCCGGCACCCATGGAACCAGCACACCAACCCGAAGCCGCAGAAGCGCGACCTGTCGGAGAAGTACAGCTGGGTCATGTCCCCGCGCTGGTTCGACGGCACGGACAACCTCGCCCTGGACACCGGCGGCGGCCCGCTGGCCCGGCTCTGGTCGACGGCGCTCGCAGGGCTGGTCGACATCGGCTACATCAAGGCCACCGGCCACAGCGTGCAGATCAACCTGCCCAAGACCGCGCTGAAGGGGCCGGTATCCTTCGAGTGGCACACCCCGCAGTGGAGCAACACGCTGGAGCGCAACCGGGCCCGGACATACTTCCAGGCCTACGCCGCCGCAGCCGCACTGCATTTCGCCGAGCAGGCGCTCGAAGAGATCCGCGCCGGCAGGACCAAGACCTGGGAAACCTTCGAAGTCCCGGACGAGGCCTTCAGTTGCGGCTTCACCGAGGCCGTGCGCGGCGTGCTGTCGCACCACATGGTGATCCGCGACGGCAAGATCGCCAACTACCACCCGTACCCGCCGACCCCGTGGAACGCGAGCCCCACGGATTCCCAGGGCATTTCCGGGCCGTACGAGGACGCGGTCCAGGGGCAGCCCATCTTCGAGGAGAACGACCGCGAGCATTTCAAGGGGATCGACATCATGCGCACGGTGCGTAGCTTCGACCCGTGCCTGCCCTGCGGTGTCCACATGTACCTGGGCAAGGGACAGACCCTGGACAAACTGCACTCGCCAACCCAGACGATGACCGGCGAGTGACCCGCCATGCCAGCCGGGGAGACACGCCAGATCGGTGACCGCATCGGGACTCTGCTGGACGCGCTCGGGGCCGGCGGCGCCGTCGCCCGCGGGCGCGCGGAGGATCTGGTCCGCGAGGTGGCTGACCTGTACGGGGCGGGGCTGGAACGGCTGCTGGAAATCCTCAGGGAGCGCGGCGTGCTTGATCCCGCCACCATGCAGGCGCTGACCGCGGATGAGCTGGTGTCCGCTGTGCTGCTCATCCACGGGCTGCACCCGCAGGATCTGCAGACCCGGGTTGCCGCCGCATTGGACAGCGTCCGGCCCTACCTCGGCTCACACGGCGGCGACGTGGAACTGCTGGAAATCAACGACGACGGCGTGGTGCGGCTGCGCCTGCTGGGCACCTGCCAGGGCTGCCCGTCGTCGTCCGTTACCCTCAAGTACGCGGTGGAGGACGCGATTGAAGCCGCCGCCCCGGAAGTGGCCGCGATCGAGGTGGTCGAGGCCGAAAGGGCCGCCGCCTCGCCGGCCGTGATCCCCGTGGACGCACTGCTGGTCCGGCTGAACCGGGAACCCGATGGTTCCGGCGACCAGCCGGCGGGCTCCTGGGAACCGTTGCCCCAACTGGCCGAGCTTGAACCCGGGGAGGTGGCGGGCTTCCAGATCGGCGGCTATTCCCTGCTGGCCTGCCGGACCGGGCAGGACGTGTACGCCTACCGCGACTACTGCCCGCGCTGCACCCGCTCGCTGGAAGGCGCTACGCTGCAGCGGGCACTCGCGGCACCGGTCGGCGGCGGCCTGCTGCGCTGCCCGTCCTGCCGCAGCCACTTCGACGTGCGGCAGGCCGGCGCCTGTCTGGAGGACAAGGCCATGCATCTGGATCCGCTGCCGCTGCTGAGCCGCGGCGGCGTGATGTGCGTGGCCGTCCCGGTGTCCGCCGGTCACGGGGGCTGAGATGGATATTGCGCTGCTGCGCAAGATCGCGGCCACCAAACGGACCGAGCCCGGTGCGCGCTGCGAAATGTGCGGCGAGCCCATCGCGGAGCAACACCAGCATGTGGTCGATGTGGAAAGCCGCGGCATGCTGTGCACCTGCCGCCCGTGCTACCTGCTCTTCACTGACGCCTCCGCCTGGCTCCGCTACCGCGCCGTCCCCGACCGCTACCTTTCCTTCCCCGACTTCGAGCTCGGCCCCGGCCAGTGGGAGGAGCTCGAAATCCCGGTGGGTCTGGCCTTCTTCTTCCACAGTTCCAAGTTGGAGCGCACGGTCGCGTTCTATCCGGGCCCCGCGGGAGCCACCGAATCAGAACTTTCGCTGGAGGCATGGGGAGCGGTGTTAGCGCGCAATCCGCACCTGTCCGTCGCGGCCGCTGATACGGAGGCGCTGCTGATCCGCGGTCCGGGACCCGAGCGGGCACAGGCGGAGTGCTATCTGGTTCCGGTGGACGCCTGCTACGAACTGGTGGGCCAGCTGCGCCGTGTGTGGCGCGGGTTCGACGGCGGCCAGCAGTCCCGAGAGCAGCTCAGGATGTTCTTCGAGCAGGTCCAGAGCCGGTGCCGGCCGGTGCGCGAGGAGGACCGGGGCGGCGCCGGGCCGGGGGAGTTGCCGTGACCGACTTGTCCTTCACGGTCCTCGATATCCAGCCCGAGCCCTACTCGGCGGCACCCCAGCTGACGGCCCGGCTGCGGGTCACCGAGTCCAGCGGCGCCGTCGTCCATGCGATCGCGCTGCGCTGCCAGGTCCGCATTCTGCCGCAGCGGCGCGGCTACGGCCCGGGCGAGGAACCGGGGCTGCTGGATCTCTTCGGCGAGCGCGGCCGCTGGCCCTCGACGCTTAAGTCTTTCCTGTGGCTGCAGTGCAGCGCCCTCGTGCAGGGCTTTACCGACAGCACCGAGGTTGAGCTGCCGCTTCCTTGCACCTTCGATTTCGAGGTCGCGGCGTCCAAATACCTGAACGCCCTGCAGGAGGGCATGATCCCGCTGGAATTGCTGTTCTCCGGCACCGTCTTCACCAAGGGCCAAACCGGGTTCACGGTGGAACAGGTTCCGTGGGACCTCGAGGCCTCCCACCAGCTGCCGGTGGAGGCCTGGCGCCGGCTCATGGACCTGCACTTCCCCAACACCGGCTGGCTCCGGCTGGACCGCGAGGTGCTCGCATCGTTGGCCCATTTCAAGGCAGTCCGGGGCCTTACCTCGTGGGAGGCAACCATTCAGGCACTGCTGGCCGGCGCCACCGCAGACGTTATGGGTGAGCCGCCGCGATGAACATGGGACTGAGCCTGGCCCGCGCCGTCGCCGATGCAGTCCTCTACGAGGGGTACCTGCTCTACCCGTACCGCGCATCGTCCCGGAAGAACCAGGCACGCTGGCAGTTCGGTATCCTCGGCCCGCCCGGCGCCGCGGCGGCGGGGGTCGGTGAGGAACCGTACCTGTCCGCGGACTGCCTGCTCACGGCCGGCCGGAACGCAGCGCTGGAGGTGCACTTGCGCTTCCTCCAGCTGCAGACCCGTACCGTGGAGGAAAAGTGCGACGACGGCGCGTTCAGGGCCGTCGGACAGCTCATCCTGGGTGCCACCCAGTGGCTGACCTGGGATGAAGCCGTGGAGCAGGAAATTGCCTTGGGCCCGTTCACGTTGGCGGATCTGGCCGGCCCGCAGGGAGGCGGGCTGGCGCTGCCGGTCGACGTGCCGGCCGGCCGGGACACAGAGCTGCTCACCGACAGCGTGGGGCAGATCGCCGGGCGGCTGGAGCGGCGCCGTCGTCGGCTCCGTGGAGAGGTCAGGCTGACCGCTACGCCACACGGCGACGGAATCGTTCGGCTGCGCGTCACCGCGGAAAACCTCGGTCCTGCTACGGACATGCCCGGAGGCGCAGACAAACAGGATGCGATCGCCTCCTCCTTCATCGGAACCCACGCCCTGCTGACCCTGCAGGACGGGGATTTCCTCTCCCTGCTCGACCCGCCGGAAGCGGCAGCAGCCGCGGCGCAATCCTGCACGCAGCACCGCTGCTGGCCGGTCCTCGCCGGACCCGAAGGCCAGACCGACGTGCTGCTCATCTCGCCCATCATCCTCTACGACCACCCCGCCATCGCGCCGGAAAGCTCGGTGGAACTGTATGACTCGACGGAGATCGACGAGATTCTCACCCTGCGGGTGCTGACCTTGACGGACGAGGAAAAGGCAGAGGCCCGCGCCACCGATCCGCGGGCGGCAGCGGTGATCGATCGCTGCGCCGCGATGTCGCCCGAGGAACTGCAGCAGCTGCACGGCGTCCTGCGCGATCCCCACGCCCCGGCCTTCCCGACGCTCACCGAAGAACCGGCGGCCGGATCCGCGCACAACAGCGGACCCGGGAGCCTCCCGTGGTGGGATCCCGCGGCGGACGCCAGCGTCCATCCCGACGAGGACGCCGTGCTGATCGGAAGCGTTCCGGTCGCCCGCGGCAGCCGGGTGCGGGTGAAACCGGGCCGGCGGGCAGATGCGCAGGATCTCTTCTTCGCCGGCCAGTCGGCGAGGGTCACCAGCGTCCATTTTGACGTCGACGGCAGCACTCATGTCGGCCTGGTCTTCGAAGAGGACCCCGCAGCCGACCTGCACGAGGGCTACGGCCGTTCCTTCTACTACGCGCCGGACGAACTGGAGCCTCTTGATCCGGCCCCGTCCGGCGGACTGACCGAAACCCAGCACGGAAGGGACAACCAATCATGAGAGCTGTAGGCATGGTGGCCACGGGCCTGCTATCCGCCGTCGCGCTCGGCCTCGTCTACGTCGGGCTGCGGTCGCTCCCGGACATCCGGCGCTACCTGAAGGTGAGCCGGATGTGAAGACCCGGTTCCAACCGCGCCCAGCCGTCGGCGGCACCGCCGCGGACCTCACCGGACGGACCCTGGTGGCCGGCGTCGGCAACATGTTCCTGCGCGACGACGGCTTCGGTCCGGAGGTCGCCCGGCGCCTGAGCGCAGCCGCGGCCGGTCAGCGGCCCGGAGTGCAAGTGGTCGACTATGGAATCCGGGGGATGCATCTGGCCTACGACCTGCTGGCCGGGGTGGACGCGCTGGTCCTGGTGGATACCGTCCCTCCCGATGCGCACGATGCACAACCGGGAAGCATCCGGGTCCTTCGCGTCGGTGCCGAAGACCTCGCGGAAGCAGGGCCGCTGGATCCTCATGGCATGGATCCCGCCGCGGTGTTGAACCGGCTGCGTTCACTTGGCGGCACACTGCCGCCAACTTACGTCGTCGGCTGCGTGCCGGCCGATACGACGGAAGGCATCGGGCTCTCGCCGGCGGTCGCTGCCGCTGTGCCGAAGGCGATGGCCGTCGTCGTCACGCTCCTCGAAGACAACGTTCCCCATCCCAGCTAAGGAGGTACCGCCATGTGCCTAGGAATACCGGGGCGGGTCATCGGGCTCATTGAAGGTTACGGAGGCCAGCTCGCCCTCGTGGATGTTGCCGGCGCGGAGCGGAAAATCAACATTGGGCTGCTGGACGACGGCCCACCCGAAGTCGGCAGCTGGATCCTGATCCACATGGGCTTCGCCTTGGAACGGGTGGATGCAGAGGGCGCGGAGGAGGCGATGAACGGCCTCGAATTGATGGGGCAAGAGCGGGATCCCGGCGGCAGATTGCCCTAGACCGCGATTGCTGGAATTCGAACAGCACTGTTCATTCCAGCACCGACTATTTGAGGAGGAGACCATGTCAGAGGACCACCCGTCCGAGACCGGTGAACAGCGGGAACACGAGACCGACCGGCAGGGCAACGACAACAAGGGCGCAGCCCGCGCCTGGGGTAGCGAACCTCCGGCGAAAGAACCGGAGCAACCCGGCCAGGAGGAGACTCCCGACGACGCCAGGATGGCTCCGGAAGGAGTCGGCACGAGCATGACCCGCGGCGGCGAAGAAGTGGCCGGGCAGGACGGCAAAGAGCCGGGCCGGGAAGACACCGGGACCCAGGGTGCATCCGGACGCCCGACGGGCACGTCAACGCCCCGCGATTCCAGCGGGGTCGACACCGATGAGGCCTCGGGGGAGGCCGCGCCACAGGCGCCGTAGTCCTTGGTTGCCCGCCCGGGGCAACGTTCCCGAGGCTAAGGCTCCCGGGAGCTAATGTTCGAGCGCGATCGCCGCGCCCCGATGCTCGACGCCCTTGTTGGCGATGTCCAGGTGCCGGGCGGTGAAGTGCTGCAGTTGCCGCAGACCTCGCGGGGTCAGGACATCACACACCCAGTCCCAATGGAGGGAGACGACATCGCCGACGTTGAGCGTCTCCACGAAACCCGTCCCCGCCACGGCGTATTTCGCGGTCTCGACCACCGGTTCGCCGACGGAGAGAAACGTACCGTTCCAGACCAGCTGAGGCGAGCTGACCACGGCCTCGTCGCCCGCAAGGCCGCGGACCTGTCCCCAGCGGATCCGGCAGCGGTCCAGCACGGTGAGCGCGGTGGCGTACCGCCGCTCGTCACGCAGCAGGCCCAGCCACGGGTAAATCTCGAGGACATGGAAGCTGTGGTGGGGAACGCCGCCGGCGAGGACCCCTTCCACCAAGTGCGGGAACTGTTGGCCGGTCCGAGCGCGGAAGCGGTCCTCCATGGAATTGCCCATGTTCCGAATCCCCACGGAATCCAACAGGTCATTGCCCACCCAATAGGCCTCGACAACGCGGCGGTCCAATGGATCCGGGATGCCGTTCGCTCCGGCGATCAGCTCCAGGTACGGGTAGGCGCCGGCGAAACCTTTCGCGAGTTCCCGGAGCCCCTGATCGGTCACACCCGTCTGTCCGTAGTGGAGAAGCGCGTCGCTGTCCGGTGGACCGCAGCTGCCCCGGGAATTGGGCGGGTAAGCGTAACGGACAAACAACTGGGCGCCGTCGATGACCATGATGTGCCACCTTCCGCTGATGCGTGTTTTGACGGTAGCACCGGGGTTGACACACCGGCAAGGAACATGGACGGGCCCCGTCGAGTCGTTGACAGGCCTGATCCCGAGGGCGATGCTGTTTACACTGAAGCGCCGCGGCCTCAGCATCCCTGATGCCCGCAACGGCGCAAGGCGACAGCATCCGGGGAGCGTACCCATGAACGCTGAAATCAACCGCCGGTCAATCCTGCAGGTCATCGGACTGGGCGGCGGCGTCGCCTTTCTAGCCGGCTGCGGTGCCGGCCGCACGGCACCGGCACAGACCGAAGGCAGTACGTCTGCAGGCATCAGCTTCCGTGACCAACAGGGCCGGACCATCTCTTTCGACCGGCCGGTCACCCGTGTGGTGACCATCCCCATGCCGGCCGCCTCACTGCTGGTGGCGGTGGACGGCGGCGCAGACCATCTGGCCGCCATGCACAACGCATCCTGGGTCGCCATGCGCGACGGCATCCTCGGCACGATGTTCCCCCAGGCCCTTCAGCTTCCACATGAGATCGCCACACAGGATTTCACGCCCAACGTCGAGAGCGTACGGGCGCTGGACCCCGACGTCGTCATCCAATGGAGCGATGCCCAGCTGGTGGCCCCCTTGGAAAACGCAGGGTTGAAAGTGGTCGGTTTGGTCAACAACGGCACGCAGGAGGACGTGGACGCGTGGATCGCCATGTTTTCCGCCATGCTCGGGAAGCCCGAACGGGCCACAGAGATCAAGGAGCACAGCGACCGGGAACTCGCCGAGGTCAAGGAACTCGCGGCCGGGCGCAGCGGCCCCGGCCCCAGCATCCTGTACTTCAACCGGTTTGAGGGCGGACTCAAAGCCGCGGCCGCCAAGACCTACAACGACTTCTACATCAAGCTGGTAGGCGGCAGCAATCCCGCCACCGGCGAGGACGCCCTGCCTGGTACCGGGATGGTGGGACTGGACGTGGAACAGGTCCTGAGCTGGGACCCGGAGGTCATCCTGCTGGGTAATTTCGACGGCGCCATGCCGCAGGACGTCTACAACGATCCGGTCTGGAAGAACGTCGCAGCGGTCCAGTCCCGGCGGGTCTACAAGGTACCGCTCGGCGGCTATCGCTGGGATCCACCAGGCCAGGAATCGCCGCTCATGTGGCACTGGCTGAGCGGCATCGCCTTCCCGCAGGAGCAGTCCGGCTTGCGCGGCAAAGTAGCCGACTACTACCGGATGCTCTACAACTACCGGCCCACCAACGCGGACCTCGATCGGATCCTCTGGACCGAGCAGAACCGCCAATCCGCCGACTATCAGCAGTTCAATGCTGGATGAGGCGGCCCATCCACGGTCGAAAAAACGGCGAAAGGCGGCTCGCCGTTCCCCGCTCCGCCGGGACCGGCGTGAGCGCCCCGGCGGCCCGTCCATCTTCACCCCGATCGCCGTCTCCGCCGGCCTGCTGACGGTCGTCTGCCTGGTGGCGCTGGCGGTGGGCCGCTACAACGTCCCGCTCTGGCATGTGGCGCAGATTCTGGCCGCCCAATTTTTCCCCGCCGGCCCCGACGTCAGCGCCACGGAAGAAAGCGTGGTTGTCTTGGTGCGGCTGCCGCGGGTCCTGCTCGCGCTGTTGGTGGGGGCCGGGCTGTCCATCGGCGGCGCTGCCCTCCAGGCTATCTTCCGTAACCCGCTGGTCAGTCCCGAGATCATCGGGGTGTCGTCCGGCGCATCCTTTGGCGGCGCTCTGGCCCTGCTTCTCGGTTTGGGGTCACTGCTGCTTGTCAGCGGCGCGTTCGTCTTTGGTCTATTGGCCCTCGTCATGCTCTTCCTGATCACCTCCGGGCGCGGCGGGACGCCGCTGCTGATGATCGTGCTTGGCGGGGTAGTCATCGGCTCCTTCTTCTCCGCGCTCGTCGCCTTCATCACCTACATCGCGGATCCGAACACCACACTGCCCGCGATTGTCTTCTGGCTGCTCGGCAGCGTTGCATCCGCGACCTTCGCGAAGGTCCTGGTGGCGGCGATCCCTGTCCTGCTCGGCACCACCGTGCTGTTGGTGCTGCGCTGGCGGATCAACGTGCTCTCCCTGGGCGACGACGACGCTGCCGCGCTGGGGCTGCGACCCGCGACCCTGCGCTGGGTGGTGCTGGTGGCCGTCGCGCTGATGGTGGCAGGCGCCGTCGCCGTCAGTGGGGCGGTCAGTTGGGTGGGTCTGGTGATCCCGCATGTGGCCAGGATGTGGGTGGGGCCCGACCACCGGGTGCTGCTGCCGGTGTCGTTCCTGCTCGGCGGAACCTACCTCATCGTGATCGACACCATCGCCCGGACGCTGACGGCCGGGGAGATTCCGCTCGGAGTGCTCACCGCCCTGATCGGCGCGCCGGTGTTCTTCCTCCTCCTGCGCCAAAACCGGGACAGGATCTGGGACAGTGCTTGAGCTCGACGGCGTAGGGTTCGGCTACAGCCCGCGGGAATGGACATTCCGCGGCGTCAGCTTCCAAGTCAACGCCGGCACCGCGACGGCGGTGCTGGGGCCTAACGGCAGCGGAAAGACGACACTGGTGCGCTGCGCTGCCGGCTTGCTGTCTCCGGTGGAGGGCGCCGTCCGCCGGGACGGAGACGCCGGCTACGTGCCGCAGGCGCATGGGAGCGCTTTCGCCTACCCCGCACTGGAAATGGTGCTGATGGGGCGGGCCCGGCAGGTCCGCTTTTTCCGCTCACCCGGACCGGCGGACCGAGCGGCGGCGCTGGAAGCGATGGACCGGATCGGCATCGCTGAACTGCAGGACCGGCTGTTTCCCACCCTGAGCGGCGGCGAGCAGCAACTGGTCCTGCTCGCCCGCGCCATCGCCACCGGCTGCCCCGTCCTGATCCTCGACGAGCCCGCCACCGGGCTGGACCTGAAGAATCAGGCCCGCATCCTGACGCTGCTGCGCGAACTGTGCTCCGACGGCATGACCGTACTGCTGAGCACGCACCACCCCGACCACGCGCTGTATCTGGCGGATCGGGTCGTCCTGATGGGCGGATCCGGGCCGACAACCGGGACGGCGGAAGAGTTGCTCACCGACAGGGAACTCTCCGCGCTGTACGGCGTTCCGGTCAGCACGCTCCTGTACTCCGACGGAGACACGCAACAGCGCACCATCGTTGTCCACTACGGAGGGCTTTGACCCCTACCCGTACCGATCGGCCAAATGGGCCGAACTGCCGGGCAGCCACAGCCAAAGGGCAGTTCCGGGCAACCGGCTCACTGCACGGCCCGGTGGCGCGGGCTGTCCGGGTTCATCAGCGAGTGCTTGCGGCTGTAGAACATGTAGATAATCAGGCCGATGATCAGCCAGACCACAAAGCGCAGCCAGGTTTCCCAGTGCAGTTGGAACATCAGGAACAAGGAGGCGAAGACGCCGAAGGCAGGAACCACCGGCATCAGCGGCAGCCGGAAGGTCCGCGGCACGTCCGGCCGGGTGCGCCGCAGCACGATCACGGCGATGCTGACCACCACGAAGGCGGCCAGGATGCCGATGTTGGTCAGGTCCGCCACGGCCCGGATGGGGAACACTCCTGCCAGCAGCGCTGCCGCGATGCCGGCGATCCAGGTCACCCGCTGCGGCGTGCCGTGCCGGTCCGTCGCCGCGAACCAGGACGGCAGCAGCCCGTCGCGGCTCATCGAGAACCACACCCGGGTCACGCCCAGCAGGAAGGTGAGCATTACGGTCAGGATCGAGATCACGGCGAAGGCGGAAATGATCGTGGCCACGGCCGGCAGCCCGACCGACTCGAAGGCCGACGCAAACCCCGCGGTGGGACTGATATCCGAATAGTTCTGCATGCCGGTCAGCACCAGGGTGGCCAGCACATAGAGGGTCATCGCGATGCCCAGCGACAGCAGGATCGCCTTGGGCATGTACTTCTTGCCGTCGACGGATTCCTCCGCCGCCGTGCTCATCGCGTCATAGCCGAAGACGGCGAAGAAGACGGTGGCTGCCCCGGCCAGCACCGGGCCGAATCCGGAGGGCATGAACGGGGTGTAGTTGTCCGGGTTCACATAGAAGAAGCCCAGCCCGATGATGAAGAGGATCAGCGCGATCTTCAGCCCCACCGCTATCAGTTCGAACCGGCCGAAGGTGCGGGTCCCGCGGCTGAGGATCCAGGCAATCAATAGGCAGACCACAATGGCCGGCAGGTTGATCACGCCGCCCTCGACCGTGTCGCCGGTGCCCTGCATCCAGGCCGGCACGGTGACGCCGATGCCCTCCATAAAGGCGCTGAAATAGCCAGAGATGCCGATGGCGACGACGGCGACGATGGCCGTATATTCCAGCAACAGATCCCAGCCGATAAACCATCCGATGAGCTCCCCGAGGGCAACATAGCCATAGGTGTAGGCGGAGCCGGCAAACGGGATCATGCCCGCAAATTCTGCATATGAGAGTGCGGCCGCCGCGCTGGCTAAGCCGGCGATGAGGAAAGAAATGAGCACCGCCGGGCCGACCGGCGGCGCGTCGGGGCCGCCGTTGGCCACCAGCCCGGCCAGTGTGAAGATGCCGATGCCGATGATTCCGCCGACGCCGATCGCGGTCAGCTGCCACAGGCCCAGGCTTTTGGAAAGATGGCTTTCCCCGCTCTCCTCCACCATCTCTGTGATCGGCTTGCGCCTGAGGATTGATTGGGAACCGCTCCAGATGGACATGCCGGACTCCGATGTTCGAGCCTGCATCTGCCGCCGGAACCCTGTGCAAGGGGCGGCTCCGCCGTGCGGATGCCCTGTACGTGTTCGAGTATGGACCGCCCACTGCCCGCAGGGAATAGTTTGCCGGTCCTCAGGTGGAAATTTTCGGCGCCCCGCCGGAGGTCCCGAACCGTGCTTGGATCCGGAACACGGCGGCGGTAGCGTCAAACTGTGGGCAAGCCGAAGACCGTAGACGAATACCTGGCCGCGTTCCCCGAAGACGCCCGTGAGGTTCTGCTCGAGCTGCGGGCGCTGAGCCGCACGCAGGTATCCGAAGCCTCAGAGGCCCTGAAATGGGGTTCTCCGGCGTACTCTCTCGACGGCACCATCATGTTTGTTTTTGCCGGTTACCGGCAGCACGCGAACTTCGTTTTCACGCCGAGCACCCGAGCGGCGTTCGCGGACGAACTGACCGATTTTCGAACAGGGAAGGGGTCGGTTCAGCTTCCCTACAAGCAACCCGTTCCCGCGGAACTGCTCGGGCGAATGATTGCCTACCGCATCCGGGAATTCCGGGACGACGGTGTCCTATGGATGTAGGCACGCAGTGCTTACGGCGGCGTCCCGAGGTTCCCCGGAACGTCTCATCCTGCACCCGCTGACGGGTCTACGACGCCGGTCGGCTTCCCGCCGTCGTACCCCTGTTGTCCGTGCATCGTTTGGGTTAGGGTGGGCGCATGTCGCGGTTCAGCTACTTGGAGTGGCCCGTTGTACGGCAGCTCCGGTCGAGTGATTCACTCGGGCGGGGCGAGGCTGTCACGTCGCCACGAACCCGCGACATCGCTCCCCGGACGTCCACCGCTGACCGCGTGGTGCAAAGCGTGTGCCCCTACTGTGCGGTGGGATGCGGCCAGCGTGTTTTCGTCAAGGACGAGAAGGTTGTCCAGATTGAAGGCGACCCGGATTCGCCGATCTCCCGGGGCCGGCTCTGCCCCAAGGGATCCGCCAGCGAGCAGTTGGTCAATGCACCGAGCAGGCAGACGCAGGTGCTGTATCGGGCGCCCCATGCCAAGGATTGGCAGCACCTTGACCTGGACACCGCCGTCGAGATGGTGGCCGAGAGGTTCCTCGCCGCACGCCGGAACCACTGGCAGCAAAACGATGAGCACGGCCGGCCGCTCCGGCGGACCATGGGCATCGCGGGCCTGGGCGGGGCAACCCTGGACAACGAAGAGAACTATCTGATCAAGAAGCTCTTCACCGCAGCGGGGGCCATTCAGCTCGAAAACCAAGCACGCATTTGACACTCCGCCACGGTTCCCAGTTTGGGAACCTCCTTTGGGCGCGGGGGAGCGACGCAATCGCTCCAGGACATGGCCAATGCCGACTGCATTGTTATCCAGGGCTCTAACATGGCCGAGTGCCATCCCGTCGGCTACCAGTGGGTGACGGAGGCCAAGGCGCGCGGCGCGAAGATCATCCACGTGGATCCGCGGTTCACCCGGACCAGTGCGGTGGCCGACAAACACGTCCCGATCCGCGCCGGATCGGACATCGTCCTTCTGGGTGCCCTGATCAACCATGTGATCAGCAATGATCTGTGGTTCAAGGAATACGTTCTTGCCTATACGAACGCGGCAACGCTGGTGGGCGAAGACTTCCGTGACACCGAGGACTTGGAAGGGCTGTTCTCCGGATTCGATCCGGAGACGGGCCACTACAACCTGGCTTCCTGGGCTTACGAGCGGAAGCCAGAGGCAGAAGAAGCGGCAGAACTCGGACACGAACATGGCGCCGATACCGCCGCCCGGGCCGCCGGCGATCAATACGGCAGCGGCGGCCCGCCCCTGGGGCGCCCGGATTTCGAGCAGGATCTGACCCTTGAGCATCCGCGCACGGTGTTCCAGATCCTGAAACGCCATTACTCGCGCTACACCCCGGAAATGGTCCGGGACGCCTGCGGCTTCTCCCTCGAGGATTTCGACTACCTCGCGCGGGCCGTCACGGAGAACTCCGGCCGCGACCGGACCACCTGCTTTGCGTATGCCGTCGGCTGGACCCAGCACACGGTGGGCGCTCAGTTCATCCGGACCGCGGCGATCCTGCAGCTGTTGTTGGGCAACGTGGGGCGGCCAGGCGGTGGAATCATGGCGCTGCGCGGCCATGCCAGCATCCAAGGTTCCACCGACATCCCCACGCTGTTCAACCTGCTACCCGGATACCTCCCGATGCCGAAGGCCGGCATTGAGACGCTGCGCGAATACTGCGAAGGCATCGCGTCCCCGGAGCAGAAGGGCTTCTGGGCAGACGCGGACGCCTACACCATCAGCTTGCTCAAGGCCTGGTGGGGCGACGCGGCCAACGAAGACTCGGACTGGGGCTACGGCTACCTGCCCCGGATCAATGGCCCGCACGGGACGTACCAGACCGTGATGAGCATGCTCGATGACGAGGTGGAGGGCTACTTCATCTTTGGCCAGAATCCCGCCATCGGGTCCGCCAACGGCAGGATGCAGCGCCTGGGCATGTCCCACCTGAAATGGCTGGTGGTGCGCGACCTCAACCTGATCGAGTCGGCCACCTGGTGGAAGGACGGTCCGGAGATCGCCTCGGGCGAGCTGCGCACCGAGGACATCGGCACCGAGGTCTTCTTCTTGCCGGCCGCGACCCATGTGGAAAAGGCCGGCTCCTTCACGCAGACCCAGCGGCTGCTGCAATGGCGGCACCAGGCGGTCCGGCCGCCGGGGGACTGCCAGAGCGAACTGCAGTTCTTCTACGAGCTGGGCAAGCGGCTCCGGGCCAAGCTGGCGGATTCGACCGATGAACGGGACCGGCCGCTGCTGGATCTGACCTGGGACTATCCCACCGATGAGAATGGCGAACCTGACGGCGAGGCGGTGCTCGCCGAGATCAACGGCCGGCATCTCACAGGTCCCAAAGCAGGCCAGCCCCTTTCGTCGTACACCGAGATGCGGCCCGACGGCTCGACGTCGGGCGGATGCTGGATCTACACCGGCGTCTACGCGGACGGCATCAACCACGCCGCGGACCGGAAGCCGGGTCAGGAACAAGGGCCGGTCGCCGCCGAATGGGGCTGGGCCTGGCCGGCCAACCGGCGCATCCTTTACAACCGTGCCTCGGCGGACCCCGAGGGCAAGCCCTGGAGCGAACGCAAGAAGTACATCTGGTGGGATCAGGAGCAGAACCGGTGGACCGGCGAGGACGTCCCCGATTTCCCCGTGGACCGCGCTCCGGGGAGCCGTCCGGATCTATCCCTGGGCGGCGCGGCCGCGCTGGCCGGGGATGACCCGTTCATCATGCAGGCCGACGGTAAGGGATGGCTGTTCGCGCCGAAGGGCATGGTGGACGGCCCGCTGCCGACGCACTATGAGCCGCAGGAGTCCCCGGTGGCGAACCCGCTCTACCGGCAGCAGCAGAACCCCGCGCGACTGATCTATCCGCGCGAAGACAACCTCAGTGCGCCCAGCGCGGGCACACCCGGGTGGGACATCTACCCGTACGTCTTCACCACGTACCGCTTGACCGAACACCACACAGCCGGCGGGATGAGCCGGTGGCTGCCGTACCTCTCCGAGCTTCAGCCGGAGATGTTCTGCGAGGTGTCGCCGGAATTGGCGGCCGAACGTGGATTGGAACCCTACGGATGGGCAACCATCATCTCCCCCCGGGCCGCCATTGAGGCCAAGGTGTTGGTCACCGAGCGGATGCGGCCGTTGGTGGTGGGCGGTCGCACGATGCACCAGATCGGGCTTCCTTACCACTGGGGAGTCGGCGGTGACGCCGTCGTCAGCGGCGACGCTGCCAACGACCTGCTGGGGGTGACCTTGGATCCGAATGTGCAGATCCAGGAGTCCAAGGCCGGATCATGCGACATCCGTCCGGGCCGGCGGCCGCAGGGACCGGAACTGCTCTCCTTGGTTGCGGACTATCAAGCCCGCGCCGGGGTAACGACCGAGACCGGCAGCGACAAGGTCACCGACCCCAACCGCGCGTTGGGCGACGACTCGACGAGGGAAGGCTAAATGAACAAGCTGACCGAAGCTCCCGGACACATTCCGCACACGGGACACCCGCGCAAGGGCTTCTTCACCGACACCTCGATCTGCATCGGCTGCAAAGCGTGCGAAGTGGCCTGCAAGGAATGGAACCGCAACCCCCACGATTCGGAGTACGAACTCCTCGAGTCCTCCTATGACAACACCGGCGCGCTGGGAGCCGACACCTGGCGCCATGTCGCCTTCATCGAGCAGGACCGCGAGCACATCGAACAGGCGCGCGCCTCCGGACGGGCGCTCGTCAGCCTCGGCATGCCGGGCCTCGGACCGCCGGGAAACTCCGGTGCCGCGGGGAAGCCGTCCGTCCCGGATGCGACGCCGCCCGACACGAGGCACCCCGATACGCCCGACTTCAGGTGGCTGATGTCCTCCGATGTGTGCAAGCACTGCACCAACGCCGGGTGCCTCGACGTGTGCCCGACCGGTGCGCTGTTCCGCACCGAGCACGGCACTGTTGTGGTGCAGGACGATGTCTGCAACGGGTGCGGCACCTGCGTGGCCGGGTGCCCGTTCGGCGTCATCGAGCGGCGCAGCGATGGAACCGCGGGCGTAAAGGGGCAGCGCGACTTCACCCCGGGGGAGCAGGCACCGACCCGCAACGTAGGCGTCGCCCAGAAATGCACCCTGTGCTACGACCGGATGGTTGATGGCCAGACGCCGGCGTGTGCCCAGGCATGCCCGACGACGTCGATCAAGTACGGCGAGCGCGAGGAGATGGTGAGCACTGCGAAACAGCGGGTTGCCGAACTGCATGCACAGGGACTGACCGAGGCGCGCCTCTACGGGGCCAACGACGCCGATGGAGTCGGTGGCACTGGTTCCGTGTTCCTGCTGCTGGATGAGCCGGAGGTGTACGGTCTGCCGCCAGACCCGCGCGTTCCCACCGCGGACTTGCCTCGGATGTTCAAGCGGGCGGGACTCGCTGCGGCCGGCATGCTGGCGGCGGCCGCTGCGGCCTTCGTGGCTGGAGGCCGCTCTTGACCGTCTCCGACTTCGACAACTACCGGCCGCCCGAACCGCCACGCCGGTCCAGGCGCGGAGGCAAGCGCCGGCGCGCTGGAACAGGGGATGGCTCAGGCGAAATGCCGATGGTGCCGGAGCCGGAGTTCGCCTCCTACTACGGCCGGCCAGTGGTCAAACCGCCGCCGTGGGGCGACCCGATCGGCGCCTACCTCTTTCTGGGCGGAGTGGCCGGCGGCTCGGCGCTGCTGGGACTCGGTGGGCAGCTCACGGGCCGGCCGGTGCTGTGCCGCAACAGCCGGCTGGCCGCCCTTGCGTCCGTGGGGATTGGTGCTGCCGCGTTGGTAGCCGATTTGGGCCGGCCGGAACGCTTCCTCAACATGCTGCGCACCATCAAGCCCACGTCTCCGATGAGCCTTGGCTCCTGGATCCTCGCGGCGTTCAGCACCGGTGTGGGAATCTCGGCGGCATCCGAAATCGACCGCCTAACCGGATCACGGCTCCCGCTGGGCCCGCTGCGCAGGCTGCTGCGCGCGATGGAGGGGCCGGCGGGGTTGGAGGCGGCGTTGTTTGCGACCCCGCTTTCCGCGTACACCGCCGTCCTGTTGTCGGACACCGCCAACCCGACGTGGAACGCGGCGCGCGAAGATCTGCCCTTCGTCTTCGTGGGTTCCGCCAGCCTTGCCGCGGCCGGTCTTGCCATGGTCACCACGCCCGTCCGCGAAGCGGGGCCAGCCCGCGCGCTCGCGGTCCTGGGCGTAGCCGCTGATGTGATCGCCTTCCGGGTGATGGAGAGCCGGATGGACCCGGTGGCCGCAGAACCCCTTCGTGAGGGTGCTCCCGGGCGAATGCTTGCGTGGAGTCAGCGGTTGGCCGTGGCCGGTGGCATCGGCGTCCTGGCTGCCGGCCGGCACCGGCCGGCGGCGGCGGCCTGCGGCATGGCGCTGCTGAGCGCCTCGGCGCTGACCCGGTTCGGAGTTCTGCGTGCCGGTATCCGTTCGACCGAGGACCCCCGGTACACGATCGAACCACAGAAGAGGCGGCTCGCGGAGCGGCGGAAAGCCGGCGTCGTCGGCGATTCGATCACGACCGCCTGATGAGCCGGGACGGCTACCGTACGTCGATCCCCGAGCCGGCAACGGTCTGCCCGATGACGGGGTGCCCGGGCAGCTCGCCGACCACGAGCAGGCCGCCGGAGGTCTGTGCATCGGCCAGCATCAGCAGGTCCTCTTCGGTGATGCCTACTCCCGTGCGCAGATGCGGGCGCACCCAGTCGAGGTTGCGCCGGGTGCCTCCGGAGATGTAGCCATCCCGGAGCGCTTCCCGTGCCCCGGCGACGAGGGGCACCGCAGCGCGGTCGATCACCGCCCCCACGCTTGACGCGCGGCACATCTTGTAGAGGTGGCCGAGCAGGCCGAACCCGGTGACGTCGGTTGCCGCGCGGACCCCACTGCGCAGCGCCGCGTCTGCGGCATCCCGGTTCAGCTGGGTCATCACGGCGATCGCCTCGTCGAAGACCTCACCGGTCTGCTTGTGCCGGTTGTTCAGCAGGCCCAGGCCGATCGGCTTGGTCAGCGTGATCGGCAGCCCGGGCTCGGCGGCGTCGTTGCGCAGGAGCTGTCCGGGTGCGGCGATTCCGGTCACCGCCATCCCGTACTTCGGTTCCGGGTCGTCGACCGAGTGCCCGCCGGTCACCGGACACGCTGCCTCCGAGGCCACATCCAGCCCGCCTCGCAGCACTTCGGTCAGTAGTTCCATCGGCAGGACGCCGCGGGGCCAACCGACCAGGTTGATCGCGCTGATCGGACGCCCGCCCATGGCATAGATATCCGAGAGGGCGTTCGCCGCCGCGATCCGGCCCCAGTCATAGGCATCATCCACCACGGGAGTGAAGAAGTCCGCCGTCGAAAGCACCGCAAGATCCTTGCCCACCTGCACGGCGGATGCATCGTCGCCATCGTCCAGCCCGACGAGGACTCCAGGGTCGGTCTGGCCGGTCAGGCCGCGGACCACGTCCTCGAGTTCACCGGGCGGAATCTTGCAAGCACAGCCTCCGCCGTGCGCGTACGTTGTGAGCCGGACGGCTTCCGCAGGTTCTTCCATCGCGCCGGTGATCGCGTTCATGGGTCCAGCATAGGAGCGGTGGCCGGTGTTAGCATGCACTTGGAGGCGTCCGGGTCCTGGTGGGCCCCCCGGTCTTCAAAACCGGTGAGACCGAGTACCTCGGTCTGGCGGGTTCGATTCCCGTCCGCTTCCGCCAGCTGCTGCAGTTGTTGGTGACGCGGGGAAGGAGGGGCCGTGGGCCAGAACGACCCGCGCCGGCAGATTCCGCGCACCGACCAACTGCTCGCCCATCCGGAACTTCGCCTCGCACGCAGCCGGCTCGGCGACGACGTGATCCGTTCTACGGTGCGCGACGTTCAGGAACAGGCGCGCCGCGGCGACCTTGCCCCGGGCGACGTAGAAGCGAGGCTCTTGTCCGCGGTAGCATCCCGCGCAGCCTCCTCGCTCAGGCCCGTACTCAACGCCACCGGGGTCATCGTGCATACGAATCTGGGACGCGCTCCGCTCTCCGGTTCCGCCCGGCAGGCTCTTCTCTCGGCGGCAGGTTATGTGGACGTCGAAATGGACTTGCCCAGCGGCGGGCGATCACGGCGCGGGGACGGCGCAAGGCAAGCTTTGCTGGAGGCCTGTCCGGCTGCCGAAGAAGCCCTGGTGGTGAACAACGGCGCGGCGGCCCTGGTACTGGCCACCACCGCGCTCGCCGGCGCCGGCGAAGTGGTGATCAGCCGCGGTGAGCTCGTGGAGATCGGGGCCGGGTTCAGGCTTCCCGAACTGATTGAATCGACCGGTGCCCGCTTGCGCGAAGTAGGGACCACCAACCGGACGCACCTGGCGGATTACGCTGCGGCGATCGGCCCGCAAACCGGCTGCCTGCTCAAGGTGCACCCCAGCAATTTCCGGGTCAGCGGGTTCACCTCTGGCGTCGGCATTGGCCAACTGCGCGCCCTGGCCGACGAACATCGGGTTCCCCTGGTGGTGGATCTCGGCAGCGGCCTGCTCGCACCGGACCCGATGCTGCCCGGGGAACCGGACATCTCGGGCGCGCTGGCCGCAGGTGCCGACGTCGTCATCGCCAGCGGGGACAAACTTTTGGGCGGCCCCCAGGCAGGACTGGCCTTGGGCCGTTCCGAGGCGATGGCCCGGCTGACCCGCCATCCATTGGCGCGGGCGGTGCGGGCGGACAAGCTCACGCTGGCCGCATTGGAAGCGACCATCTGCGGCGGACCGACGCCGGTGACGGCCGCGCTGCACGCCGACCCCACCCGGCTCCGGGAGCGCGCGGAACGCTTGGCGGCCGCCACCGGGGGCCGGGCGGTCGAGCATGACGGCAGGGTCGGGGGCGGCGGAGCGCCCGGGGTTCCGCTGCCGGGCTGGGCAGTCCAACTCTCCGAACGTGTCGCCCGGCCGCTGCGCACGGGGGACCCGGTGGTGTTGCCACGGGTCCATGGCGGTGCCTGTCTGATCGACCTGCGCTGCGTCCCAGAGGCCGACGACGAGCGGCTGGCTGCCGCCGTCCGCGCTGCCCTTGCCCACGTTGATGGCGGGCCGAGAGCCGCAGGCTCCTGAGATGTTCGTGGTGGCCACCGCCGGACACGTCGACCACGGTAAGAGCACCCTCGTGCGGGCTCTCACCGGAATGGAGACCGACCGTTGGGCCGAAGAAAGGCGCCGGGGCCTGACCATTGACCTCGGTTTCGCCTGGACGCGGCTTCCATCCGGCAGGGACGTGGCGTTCGTGGATGTTCCCGGCCACGAGCGGTTCCTCGGAAACATGCTGGCTGGCCTCGGGCCCGTCCCGGCGGTGTGTTTCGTTGTCGCCGTCGACGAGGGGTGGCAGGCGCAATCCAGCGACCACCGCGACGCCATCGCCGCCTTTGGCATCAGCCATGGGGTGGTGGTGCTGACCCGCGGCGACCGCGCGCCGGACCGGTCCGACGAGGTTCTTGCGCGGGTGCGTGCTGAGCTGGCCGGCACCGCGCTGTCCGACGCACCGGCGGTCACCGTCTCCGCGGTTGCCGGGACCGGACTCGAAGAACTGCGCCGTGTCCTGGACGAGATGTTGGAATCCCTGCCGCGTCCCGACCCGATGGCCCGGGTGCGCCTCTGGATTGACCGTTCGTTCAGCATCAGCGGCGCCGGGACCGTGGTCACCGGGACCCTTGCGGCGGGCACCTTGAACCAGGGAGACCGTTTGCGGATGTACGGCCATCGGGACGTCAGGACGGTGTCGGTGCGGGCCCTGCACAGCCGCAATCAAGCGGTTCCCTCTATCGGTCCAACCAACCGGGTGGCCGTCAACCTGCGCTCCGGTGTGCCCGCTGAGTCCGTGCACCGCGGCGACGTCTTGGTCTCTGAAGACAGCTGGCCGATGGTGGACACGATCGATGTGCGCCGGAGCATGGGGACGCCGTTCGGCGAGGTTCCGCGGGAACTGATCGCGCATATCGGCACCGCCGCCGTGCCGTGCCGGCTGCGTCCGTTCGACGGCGATCATGCCCGGCTCGCCTTCGATCGGCGACTGCCGCTTGAGCTCGGGGATCGCCTGGTGCTCCGGACAACGGACAGCCGTTCGGTGTTGGCGGGAGTGCAAGTCCTTGACGTCGATCCTCCGGCCCTCAAACGCCGCGGCGACAGCGCTCAGCGGGCGCAACGCCTCGCGGTCATGCCTCCAGAGGGAGACGCGCTGATCGAAGTCGCCCGCCGCGGTGCGGTCCGCGTAAGCCACTTGCAGCGCATGGGTGTTGCTTCCCTCGGAAAGGTCCCCGACCAGGTGCAGGCGTTTGGTGACTGGTGGGTACATCAGCCCGTCTTCGAAGCCTGGCAGCGGCAGCTGCGCCTCGCGGTCCAGGAACTCGCGCAGAAGGACCCGCTGTCGGCCGGCCTGTCCCGCGGGGCTGCCCGGGAGCTGCTGGGCCCCGAAGGCGAAGCACTTTTGGACACGGTGGTGCGGGAATCAGGTCTGGAGCACGACGGCGGATTCATCCGCCTCCCGGGACCCCGCGGCGACCTCGGCCCGGCAGAGGCGGCCGTGCGCGCGGTGGAAAGAGGCCTGAGCACGCATCCATTCGCCGCGCCGGAGGCTCACGACCTGAAGGATCTGGGACTAGGCGACCGGGAACTGGCGGCAGCCGAGCGAAGCGGCCGCCTGCTGCGGCTGGCCGGCGGCGTGGTCCTGCTTCCGCACGCACCGGCCATGGCGATGCGTGAATTGGCCCGCCTGCCGCAGCCCTTTACCACCAGTGAGGCACGCCAACGCTTGGGTACCACCAGGCGCGTTGCCGTCCCGCTGCTCGAACACCTCGACGGACTGGGATGGACCCGGCGCCTCGACTCCGGCCACCGCGCCCTCGTCCGTCCAGCCCCGGGATAGGCGGCAGGCAACCGGTCGAAGGCCGTCGCAGCCGGTGCGTTCAGTTAGCAGCCGATAACTAAAGTTTGTCTCAGGCAACTGTCTTCCCGGCCCCACGTCGCGGGCCGGAGCGCCCTCTTCCCCTGTGTTTCCGGGCTATTTCCGGCGTTGCGTCACGATGACGGCCATGTTTCCCGCGGAGACGGGCCGAGGCTTTAAGGTTGCATCTCGGTAACAACCGGATCTGAAGCGAAGTTTTTATACCCAACCCGGGTGGTTCCGGTTTACGCTCTAATGCGTGTGAGACATGCCACGTTCGGCGGGAAGCTCGTTGAACTTCAGGCGACGGGGTGTATGTCCGTCCTCTGCAGCACTGCCGGGGACCTTTCAGAGACAGAAACAAGGAGGCGGAATGCGTTTCGGACGTACTTCCAAAGCTATTGGTGTCGCGGCTGTTGCAGCCCTGGCCCTGAGCGCCTGCGCGACTTCGGGCGGCGGAAATTCCCCTGAAGGCACGGGCGAGTCCACCGCGGCCGCAGCCGGCGGTTCAATCAGCGTCGCTGAGACCAACGCTTTCAGCTCATTCAACTCGGATTCCGCCACTGGCAATGTCGACATTAACGGCAAGATCGCCTACATGACGCACGGCGGTTTCTACTACGTTGACAATCAGCTCAAGGTGGTACGGAACGAAGAATTCGGCACCTACGAGAAGGTCTCGGATGACCCGCTCGTGGTGAAGTACACCGTGAACGAAGGCGCTAAGTGGTCGGACGGCAATGCCGTTGACGCCGGCGACCTGCTGCTGAACTGGCTGGTCGAATCGGGCTACGCCAATGACGCCAAGACGGACGAGGAAGGCAACGTCACCAGCGGAACGAGCTACTTCGACTTCGCCGGCGACACCAGCGGGCTGGGTCTGACCGAGATTCCCGAGGTCGGCGATGACGGCCGTTCGATCACCCTGACGTACTCCAAGCCGTTCGCCGACTGGGAGATCGCTTTCGGCGGGCTCAATGACGGCGGCATCGGCCTGCCGGCCCACGTTCTGGCCGAAAAGGCCGGCTTGGCCGATGAGCAGGCGCTCGTCGACATCATCCAGGGCCTGAAGCGAGGAAACCCCGATGAGCCGGCCAAGGAGAACAAGGACCTGAAGGCCGTCGCCGATTTCTGGAACACGGGCTTCGACACGAAGTCGCTGCCGACCGATGAGTCGCTGTACCTCTCCAGCGGTCCGTTCGTCGTCGATTCGATCACTCCGGATCAGTCGATCACCCTGGTCCGCAACGAGTCCTACACCTTCGGACCGCAGCCGGCCGTTGATGAAGTGACCATCCGCTTCATCGGTGCTGCCCCGGACCAGGTCAGCGCCCTGAAGAACGGCGAGGTGGACATTATTGCCCCGCAGCCTTCGGCCGACACCGTTGAACTGCTGCAAGGCATCGAGGGCGTCACCGTAGATGTCGAGGACCAGCTCGCCTACGACCACATCGACCTGAACTACACCGGTGTGTTCAAGGACGACAACGTCCGCGAAGCCTTCATGAAGGTCATTCCCCGCCAAGCAATTGTTGACCGGATTGTGAAGCCGCTCAAGGCCGACGCCGCGCCGCTGGACTCGCAGTTCTTCGTGCCGGCCCAGGATGCCTACGAGGCCTCCGCGGCCAGCAACGGCTCCGGGGACTACAAGGAAGCGGACGTTGAGGGTGCCAAGGAGCTCCTTGCCGGCGCCACGCCGGAAGTCCGGATCATGTACAACAAGGACAACCCCAACCGTGCCGACGCCTACGCGCTGATCCAGGAGTCCGCTGAGAAGGCAGGCTTCAAGATTGTCGACGGCGGCTTGGGCGCCTCCGACTGGGGTGCTGCGCTGGGCAACGGAACCTACGACGCGACGATCTTCGGCTGGACCTCGCCTGGCGTGGGTGTATCCGGCGTACCGCAGATCTTCAAGACCGATGCCGGCTCCAACTTCAACGGCTTCTCGGAACCGGCAGCCGACAAGCTGATGGACGAGCTGATCGTGACCACCGACTCGGCCGAACAGGACAAGCTCGTCACCCAGATCGACAAGCATGTCTGGGATTCCTTCTACGGACTCCCGCTGTTCCAGTCCGTGGGCCTTGATGCCTACAACAGCGACCGCATCGAGGGTGTGAAGTACCAGCCGAACCAGACAGGCGTCTTCTGGAACTTCTGGGAGTGGAAGGTTAAGTAACCTTCAAGCCTGATCCTAGGCAAGAGCGTGCAAGGCGTCGGGACCCTGAATACCTCGGTCCCGACGTCTTGCAGCTTTTATGATCCATTTCCTGCCACAAGTAGTTGGGTTTTCCCAATAGTCGTCAGCCTTCGACTGCATTACGCTCATTTGTGACACCGAGGGATCAACAAGACTTCCAGAACCACATCAGCGAGGTTGAAAAACGCTATGGTGACCTACATTGTGCGGCGGCTTTTTACCGCCGTGCTTATTCTCCTGGGTGCCTCCTTCCTGGTCTACCAATTGACAGCCCTGTCAGGTGACCCCCTCCACGACCTGCGCGAAAGTAATTCGCCCAATAAAGAGCAGTTGATCCAGCAGCGGATCGCGCTCTTGGACCTCGGGACGCCCGCCCCGATCCGGTACTTCGGCTGGCTGGCCGGCGCGGCCAAGTGCGTTGTTCCCTTCGTCGGCCAGTGCGATTTGGGTTATGCGCTGAACGGCCAACCGGTCACCGAAGCTCTGGGCCGCGCCATGGGAATGACGATTCTGCTGGTGACTGCTGCGGCGGTACTCGCCATCGTCATCGGCGTTTCACTCGGTATTGTCACGGCGCTGCGCCAATACAGCGGGCTGGACTACGGCGTGACTTTCATGGCGTTCCTCTTCTTTTCGCTTCCGGTCTTTTGGGTTGCCGTGCTGCTGAAGGAATTCGGTGCCATCGGGTTCAACAATTTTCTCCGGGATCCGAGTATCCCGGTTTCGTCGATTCTGATCATCGGAGTAGCCAGTGCCGCGGTGTGGTTCGTCTGTGCCAAGGGAACTTACCTGAGGAAACTCGGGATGGCAGGCATCGGCTTCCTGCTGGCCGCCGCGGTCGTATGGGGCCTGTCGGTGACCCAATGGTTCAAGACACCGGGCCTTGGCTTGGTCGTCATTGTTATCTGCGGCGTTGCGATCGCCTTCGGCATCACTTTGCTGGCTGCCGGCCTGAAGAACCGCAGGGCCCTTTATGCCGCGCTGATCACCGTGGGCATCGGCACCGTCATTTACTTCCCCATCCAACAACTCTTGGCGCAAGCCACTGGGCTGATGATCTTCCTGCTGGCCCTTGCCACCGTCCTGGTCGGCTTGGCCGTGGGCTGGCTGATGGGCGGCTACGACCGGCGGCAGAACATGAACGCCGCCGCCATGACCGCTTTCCTGGTCGGCGGCCTCATCCTGCTGGACCGATACATGCAGGCCTGGCCCGCGTACTTCAACAACGGCAGAATCAACGGGCGGCCCATCGCCACCATCGGGTCCGAGACGCCGAACCTGCAGGGGGACTTCTGGGTCCACGGGCTGGATACCTTCACCCACCTGCTGCTGCCAACCGTTGCCCTGCTGCTCATCTCGTTGGCGTCCTACAGCCGCTACGCACGCTCGTCCATGCTGGAAATCATGAACATGGACTACATCCGTACGGCCAGGGCCAAGGGCTTGAGCGAAAGGACAGTGGTCATGCGCCACGCCTTCCGCAACGCATTGATCCCCATCGCCACGATTGTTGCTTTCGACATCGGCGGTTTGATTGGCGGTGCCGTGATTACCGAGCAGGTGTTCGCGTTTGCCGGTATGGGCCAGCTGTTCATTCAGTCCTTGGACCGAGTCGATCCCAATCCTGTGATGGGCGTTTTCCTGATCACCGGCATTCTTGCCTTGGTGTTCAACCTAGTCGCGGATCTGGTCTACTCCGCGCTTGATCCGCGAGTGAGGGTAAAGGCATGAGCACCACGTCAACGAAACCCGTTGCCGCAACTGACGAGAACAAAGCAGGCCTCAGCCAGGGCCAGATTGTCCGTCGGCGCTTCCTCGGCAACACCGCCGCCGTGATCAGCCTGGTGGTTTTCGCCCTGATCCTGCTGATCGCCTATTCATCGAGCGGAATGTTCGGGCTGCCCGGATGGTGGAAATACACGCACAACGGCGTCAACGACTTGGTCAATGGCGGCCGGCCCACCCTGCAACTGTTCCCCTTGGGCCTGGGCGAGCACCCGTTCGGCCAGGACCGGTTGGGCCGTGACACTTTTGCCCAGACCATGCGCGGGGTCCAGATCTCGGTGGCGGTCATGTTCCTCATCGGCTTGGTAGGCGGGGCCATCGGTGTTGTGATCGGTGCAATGTCGGGCTACTTCCGCGGCTGGATTGAGACCGTGCTGATGCGGTTGACCGACGTCGTGATCGTGATCCCGCTGATCATCATTGCGGCCGTGATGGGCCAGGTGGCTGGTCGCGCCGTAGGCGCGGATGTCCAGCCATACTTCCTCGGCCTGTTCGTGGGCGCCGTGGTCTGGACCGGACTGGCACGCTTGGTGCGCGCCGAATTCCTGTCCCTGCGTGAGCGGGAATTCGTCGACGCTGCACGGATCGCTGGCGCGTCCAACGCCCGCATTATCTTCAAGCACATCCTGCCGAACGCCGTGGGCGTCATCATCGTCTCGGTGACCCTGAGCATGTCTGCGGCGATCCTGCTGGAGACCAGCCTGTCCTACATCGGGATGGGGGTTAAGGCGCCGGATGTGTCGCTGGGCTCGCTGATCAGCCAGAACCAGGAAGCGTTCCAAACCCGTCCGTGGCTGTTTTGGTGGCCTGGCCTGTTCATCGTGGCGATCTGCCTCTGCATCAACTTCATCGGCGATGGGCTGCGCGATGCCTTCGACCCCCGGCAGAAGAAGTTCAATGCCAAGAGAGCGAAGGCCGCGGCGGTTTCCGCCCACCCTGAGACCGGAACCACCCAGACGACGGGCGTCTAAGATGCGTACCCGACGTCTCCCCGGCCGGACGCGGCCAGGCTCAGTTGGCCAGCGTCACCGCACTGAGAACCACCAGCGCGGTTCCGGCGGCAAGCAAAACCCAATTCGGCTTACGGCTCACCGGGACGCGGTCCGCCTCGCCGATGCTGATCCTGTCCGCGGCCAGAAGCTCCGCCCAGCGTTTCCGGACCTGGTAGGCTGCTGCGCCGGAATCCGAGTTCGCCAGATCGCCCGGGCGGATCGACTGCGCCGGGCCGTAGGTGGTCTCCGGAAGCCCTTGGACGTGATCGGTGCGGGCACGGTGGACACCGAACATTCCGGGAGCGGGTGCGGCCCACGAGCTGTACTTGCCGCGAGGGGTCACCAGGGTCAGTGCGTACTTGGTGTCAACGGTCACCAGGGCGTTCCAGGGCACGGAGACGGTCCGGACCGGGTTGCGCAGCACCACCCCGTGGTCGCCGATAACCACCGCGGGGTACCAGGCCAGCCACCACGTCACGTAAGCGATCGTCAGCAGCGGCCAGGCGCCGAGCAGGCTGTCCGTCCCGTGCGTCAGCACCGAGGACGCCAGGCTGATTGCCACGATCGCCCAGACGACTCCGGTGAACCAGATTGCGGAGCGCGGACGGAAGATCGTGGAACTGGCAGCAGCAGACGTTGTCATGCCCCCATAGTTTCAGGACTGGCCACCAGTTCTCCACTAGCATCAACCAACTGCGACAGGTTGGAAGGGAAAGACCAGCTATGACTGAAATCATCGATCCGACTCTGCCGGTAGGAAGCGTGGAGACGGCTCGCAGCTCAGCACCCGTCCTGGAGGTGACCAACCTCAGCGTCGATTTCGGCGTGGACAAGGAATGGGTGCCTGCCGCGATCAACCTCACCTACGACGTCAAGGCAGGCGAAGTCCTCGCCATCGTGGGCGAATCCGGTTCCGGCAAGAGCGCCAGTTCCATGGCGCTGCTGGGCCTGTTGCCGTCCAACAGCCGTGCGACGGGGAGCGTCAGGCTCAACGGTCGGGAAATCCTGGGCCTGAGCAGCGCCAAGCTCCGGCAAGTCCGCGGCAACGATGTTGCAGTGATTTTCCAGGAGCCCATGACGGCGATGAACCCCGTGTACACCATCGGGTTCCAGATCGTGGAAACGCTGCGGCTGCACAATGCCATCTCGCCGGAGGACGCCAAACAGCGGGCGCTGCGGATGCTGGAACTGGTCGAGCTGCCCGACCCGGAAAAGGCCTTCCGGTCCTACCCGCACCAGCTTTCCGGTGGCCAGCGGCAGCGCGCCATGATCGCCCAGTCGCTGTCCTGCGATCCCAAGCTGCTGATCGCCGATGAGCCCACCACCGCGCTGGACGTCACCGTCCAGGCCGAAATCCTGGATCTGATGCGCAACCTGCGCAACAAGCTGGACAGCGCCATTGTGCTGATCACGCACGACATGGGTGTGGTGGCCGACCTGGCGGACAAGATCGCCGTGATGCGGCGCGGCCGGATCGTGGAGACCGGAACCGCCGTGGAGATTTTCAACAATCCGCAGCATGAATACACACAGGCTCTGCTGGCCGCCGTGCCGCACCTGGGCGGAGGCTCGGAAAACGACGCCGAAGTGGACATCACAGCGGCCCTGGCCGCGGCGACCGGCGCCTCACTCAGCATCAACGAGACCGAGCTGCAACGGCGCGAACGCGAGAATGCCGAAGCCCTGGCACAGTCGCTCCATGACGTGGCCAGGGGCGAAGCCGTGCTTGAGCTGGCCGATGTGGCGATCGAATACCCCAAGCAAGGGCGCGTTCCGGCTTTCCGCGCCGTGGAAGGCGCCAACCTGTCCATCTACCCGGGCCAGGTTGTTGGTCTGGTGGGGGAGTCCGGCTCGGGCAAAACCACCATCGGGCGCGCCGCCGTCGGGCTGCTGCCCGTCGCGGAGGGCTCGTTGCGCGTGGTCGGGCAGGAAATCGCCGGTGCACGGCCCAAGCAGCTGCACGCGCTGCGCCGTCAGGTGGGCATGGTGTTCCAGGACCCGTCATCCTCGCTGAACCCCCGGCTGCCGATTGGCGAAAGCATTGGCGAACCCATGTACCTTGCCGGCGTGGCCAAGGGTGCCACGCTGCAGCGGAGGATTGAGGCGCTGCTGGACCAGGTGGAGCTGCCGCGGGCCTACCGCAACCGCTATCCGCACGAACTCTCCGGCGGCCAGAAGCAGCGCGTTGGCATCGCCCGGGCTCTGTCGCTGGAGCCCAAGCTGATGGTGGCGGACGAACCCACGTCCGCACTGGACGTGTCAGTCCAGGCCACGGTGCTGGAGCTGTTCCAGAACCTGCAGCAGGAACTGGGCTTCGCCTGCCTGTTCGTCACGCACGACTTGGCCGTCATCGACGTGCTGGCCGACCGCATCTGCGTCATGCGGCACGGCCGGATCGTTGAGCAGGGCACCCGGGACGAGATTCTGCGCAACCCGCAGGAACTGTACACCCAGCGGCTCTTGGCGGCCGTGCCACTGCCCGATCCGGAGAAGCAGCGCGAGCGCCGCGAGCTGCGGGCCCTGCTGCTGGCCGCCGGCGACTGACTTCAACGAATTCCGCCATCCATAGTATTGCGCCCCTGCCCATGGTGAAATGACGGTCAGAGGTTCAGCCCGATCCGGCCGGTGCGCTCAGCCGAGCGCACCGGCCGGGCAACCGTTCACGTCAGGGAGGGTCAGTGGTCCGCAACATCAACATCGAGGCGATCGAAAACGGCATCGGCGTCAGCTGGTCCACGGTTGAGCAGTTCCTGGCCGGCATCGGCGCCACAACGCTGAGCCACAAGGACATTGCCCTGGCCTTGAACGAGTCCGGTTTGGCCGAGGGCTGGTGGGCGCAATCGGCGACCATTGCCTTCGAACAGCAGATCGGCCGGCGCCAGCCCGGCCAGGACTGCGACGGCGAGTTCCAGACCTCGGTGAGCAAGACGGCACGCGGCAGCATGGACCAGGCGCGGGATCAGTGGATTGCCGTGATCGGCGGAGCGGAGGAATTCTCGGGCATAGCGGTCACCCGCGGACCCGAGTTGAGCGACTCCGCAAAGTGGCGTTACTGGCGCTGCGGCTTGGCGGACGGCTCCCGGGTCAATGTGCACATCTACGAGAAGGCCGCAGGAAAGGCTTCCGTCGGCCTACAGCACGAACGGCTGGAGTCGGTCGAGCAGCTCGATCACTGGCGGGCCTTCTGGAAGGCCAAACTCGGCGAGCTGGCCTGACCGCGGCCCTTGCGCCTCGACGCCGGAGAACTAGCGGGACCCTGGCTGGCCGCTTGATGCGGAACGCGGTCTGCCGCGGTTTCTGACGCTCTTCCAGATGAATTCCAGCAGGAGCGCCGCGGCGAGGATGACCACAAAGGCGATCGCGGTCTTCGGCTCGTCAGCCAAGGTGGTCAGGGCGAAGACCACGAGGGTGCCCAACGCTGCAACGACCGCGACGATGAGCACAATCAAGCTCGCATGCGTTTCCCGGTAGGTCTTGAAATGGGCTGCCGTGATCGTCGAGAAGATCAGGAGCGCCACCGCGCCGCCGAGCGAGGCGATGCTGTTCAGATCAAGCGCGATGACCATAAAGATCGTGAGCAGCGCCATGACCACCAGGCCGACCGGTGCGCGGCGACCGATCTGCCGGCCGAAGACGGGGGGAAACTGCCCGGTCCCAGCCAGATGACCGCATTGCTGCGCCGCGATCTCTGACTTTGCCGTTCCTCCGCATCCGTGGCCACTCCCATCATGGCTGAAGCTTGCGCCCCGGTGCTTCCGAACGGGTTGACCCCATGAGTCGACCACGAGCGCTCGGTAGAGCATCATCCGTATTGGGTGAGAACCCGCAGTGGGGTGAGCAGCTACATTGACCCGTGGCGGGCGGAGCGCGGACGTGGCGCCGCCGAGGACCGCCCAAAAGGCAACATCGGCGAGTTAAGGGGGTCGGCGGCCAACCGGAGCGAAGCCCATGTCTCCTTCCGCCGGTATTCCCTTGCAGCAGAGATCACCCTGCTCGGGCGATGCCGGATAGGCGGAGGCTCTGGGACGATCCAGAGCATCAGATCGGTACCTCGACGTCACCGCTGGTACAGGCGAGTGAGCGTGGGGCAGCGTCGACGTGGTTTACCCGGAGGTGGACGCCATGCACAAACCGTCCCACGCGATCGCAAGGCTGCGGACAGCGATGCCCCGGCCGAGGAGGTCTTGATGAGCACCGCCGACTCCTCCGCCGGCCGTGCCGGCGCTTCGGGCACGCGCGGCACCAACCCTCCCGCCGTCGCCTATATCTCGTGGGTGGCGCTGGCACTCATGACCACCGCTTCGGTGGCGAGTCTGAGGCCGTCGCCGACCATGGCGGTGTATGGGCTGGCTGCGGTTTTCCTGTACCTTGTGCCGGCGATCGTCTTCCTGCTGCCGACCTCGCTGGTCTCGGCGGAACTGGCGTCGGGGTGGAAGGGCGGCGTGTACAACTGGGTGGCAACAGGCATTTCGAAGCCCATGGGCTTCCTTGCCGTTTGGTGTCAGTTCGCCATGACGATCTTCTACTATCCGACGCTTCTCGGGTTCGTCGCTTCGACGCTCGCCTACGTGATCAACCCCGACCTCGCGAGCAGCGGCCCCTGGACCGCGCTGGTGATCATGGTCTGCTACTGGTCGGGCGTACTCATATCCTCCCGGGGCACCAAGGGCGTCGCCGGTCTTGCCGGTGCTGGCCTGATCATCGGAACGCTGATTCCCGGAACCCTGCTGGTGCTCCTCGGCGCCGTCTTCCTCGGCCAAGGGAACCCGTCGGCGGCGCCCATGACGGCCGCCAACTTCTTCCCGGAGTGGGCCGGTCTCGCCAGTCTGGTGCTCATCGTCAACAACTTCCTGTCCTACAGCGGCATGGAGATGAACGCGGTGCATGTGTCGTCGCTGCGCCAGCCCGATAAGGAGTTCCCGAAAGCGATCTTCCTGGCGATGGGCTTGGTGCTGCTGATCTTCATCCTGCCGGCCCTGGCCATCAGCTGGATCGTTCCGGCCGATCAGCTCTCGCTCACCGCGGGCGTCATGCAGGCGTTCGACGCGGTGCTCGCCGTGTTCAGCTGGCAATGGCTCACCCCGATCATCGGCATCGCGCTGGTAGCTGCCTCGCTCGGCGGTATGCTGACCTGGCTTGCCGGGCCTTCGAAGGGCCTGCTGCTCATCTCTCGGCAGGAGGGGTATCTTCCCCCGTTCCTGCAGAAGCTGAACAAGAACGGCGTGCAGCAGAACCTGCTGGTGACGCAGGGGGTCGTGACCACGGTGATCGCTCTTGGCTACGCGCTCATCCCCAGCGTATCGAGCGCCTACTGGATCTTCTCCGTGATCACCACGCAGGTCTACCTGATTATGTACCTGCTCATGTTCGTGGCGGCCGTGCGACTGCGGCGCAGCCACCCGGACCACCCCCGCGGATACCGCGCCCCGATGCTCGTCGGTTTGTGCGGCGTCGGCTTCGCGGCATCGCTCGCCGCGCTGCTCGTCGGGTTCATTCCGCCGTCGCAGTTCGGCGGCGGCAACCCGTGGATCTACTTCGTGATCGTCGGCGGCGGCGCGCTTGGCCTAGGGCTGCTCATACCGTGGCTGTTCTACCGGTTCCGGAAGCCGTCCTGGAAGTCGCCGGACGCAGCCAGCGAGTCGGAGGAGGCCGCGGCATGAGTACTGTAACCGAGCAGCAGAGTCCACGCCAACGATCGGTGATCTACGTGGTGGTGACGGTGGTCCTTGTCATCCTCGCCGTGTGGGCTGTGGTTGCGTTCAGCGCCGCACGCGAGAGTCAGCGGGCCGAGGAGAAGGCCACCGAACTCGTTCAGGTACTCAAAGACGCCGGCGCGACAGCTGCGCCCGCGCCGGAGGTCGTGGCCCGTGTGCTCGGCGACGACGGCGGCTCCGTATGTGCCAATCCCAACCGGGCACTCAGCCGCTCGACGCTCTACGCACTGCTCACGAACGGTGCAAGCGGGCCCGGGATCCGCCCGGTCTTGGTGGACAACGCCCTCTTCCGCGGGCAGTTAGCGATCATCAAGGTCTATTGCCCCGATGAACTGAAGGAGTTCCAGCAGTTCGTCGACAGCCTCGAAACGACCGACTCGGCGAACGGATGACCATGGACCTGCGCGTCCGGATCAGCGAACTCATGGCAACCGTGCGTGCGGAGCTCTCGGAGCTTGTGGCCATGCAGTCCGTAGCCGACCCGCGCCAGTTCCCGCCCGAGGAATGCATGAGGACGGCGGAGTGGGTGCGCGACAGATTCACCGCGCTCGGCTTCGCCGATGCGCGTCTTGAACTCACCCCGGACGGGAGCCACGCCGTCGTCGGGCGGCGCATCGCCGCAGACCCGGCCGCCCCGACGGTGTTGCTCTACGCGCACTATGATGTGCAACCGCCGCTCGATGAGTCCGCGTGGCGCACGCCGCCGTTCGAGCTTACCGAGGTTGACGGCCGCTGGTACGGACGCGGGGCAGCAGACTGCAAAGGCAACATTGTGATGCACCTGCTGGCGCTGAGAGCGCTCGGAGACGACATACCGGTGAACCTGAAACTCGTCGTTGAAGGTTCCGAGGAACAGGGCACCGGAGGCCTTGAATCGTTCGTGGAAGCCAACCCCGATGTCCTGCGCGCGGACACAATCCTGGTTTGCGACACCGGAAATGCGGCGGTCGGGCGACCCGCGGCAACCGTCAGCCTGCGCGGCATGGCGAACGTCGTCGTCACCGTGCAGGCACTCGCCTCCGAGGTGCATTCGGGCATGTTCGGCGGACCGGCGCCCGACGCGCTGGCCGCTCTCGTCGAGATGCTCGCCGACCTCCGCGACAGGAAGGGCAACACGACGATCGCGGGGCTCGACGCGACCCGTTCATGGCAGGGCGAGCCATATCCGTCCGAGCAGTTCCGCACCGACGCCGGCGTGCTCGACGGGGTGGAACTGCTCGGCGACGGAACGGTCTCGGACATGCTGTGGGCGCGGCCCGCCGTGACGGTGCTGGGCATCGACTGCCCTCCAGTGACGGGCTCTTCGGCCGCGATCGTGCCGCGGGCGGCCGCTCGGCTCAACCTCCGGATACCGCCAGGTACGGATGCTAACGAGGCCCACGACGCGTTGGTCGCGCAGTTGCGTGCCACCGCCCCCTGGGGCGTGAATGTGGACGTGCGGACCGAAGCGATCGGCTCTCCGTTCGAGGCATCCGTCGACGGACCGGGGTTTGGCGCGATGGGCGCGGCGATGCAGGAGGCGTACGGCACCCCGATGACCATGCTCGGGCAGGGAGGGTCCATCCCGCTGTGCAATGTGCTTGCCGATACCTATCCGGAAGCGGAGATCATCCTGATGGGTGTGGAGGAGCCGCTCGCGCTCATCCACGCACCGAACGAAAGCGTGGACCCCGGGGAAATCGAGCACTTGGCGCTGAGTTTGGCGTTGTTCCTGCGCGGCTACGGCGCCTGACCCGCGGCGCGTGAGGCCGGGTTTTGGGTACCGCCGTCGGATTCGGATCCGGTCTCCGTTAGGCCATCAGTGGCACCGCGGATTACAATGGAGTGCCTACCCGCATCCGGGCACGGCGCTGGCTGTCCGATATTAGGCCCAGGTTCCATGTAATCCACGGAAGAGTAATCCCGCATGTCTGAAACCACCGCATCGACGCAGAGCGCCGTTCGCAGCGACCTTCGCAACGTCGCCATCGTAGCCCACGTCGACCACGGGAAGACCACCCTCGTGGACGCCATGCTGAAGCACACAGGAGCCTTCTCCAGCCACGGCGAAACCGAAGAGCGAGTCATGGACTCCGGTGAACTGGAACGTGAAAAGGGCATTACCATCCTGGCCAAGAACACCACTGTGTTCTACTCCGGCCCGGCCGCCCAAGGCGAGACCATCACCATCAGCGTGATCGACACCCCGGGCCACGCCGACTTCGGCGGCGAGGTGGAGCGCGGCCTGTCCATGGTGGACGGCGTGGTCCTGCTGGTTGATGCTTCCGAGGGCCCGCTGCCGCAGACCCGCTTTGTGTTGCGCAAGGCGCTGGCCGCCAAGCTCCCCGTCATTCTGGTGGTCAACAAGACCGACCGTCCGGACGCACGCATCGACGCTGTCGTTGCCGAGGCGATGGACCTGCTGCTGGGCCTGGCTTCCGACCTGGCCGACGAAGTCCCCGATTTGGATCTGGACGCCGTCCTCAACGTTCCCGTGGTCTATGCCTCCGGCAAGGCCGGCCGCGCCTCGCTGACCCAGCCCGCCGACGGCACCCTGCCGGAAGACGAGGACCTGGAGCCGCTGTTCGCCACCATCATGGAACACGTTCCGGCCCCGTCCTATGATCCGGAGGGCGTGCTGCAGGCCCACGTGACCAACCTTGACGCTTCCCCGTTCCTGGGCCGTCTGGCGCTGCTGCGCATCTACAACGGCACCCTGCAGAAGGGGCAGACCGTGGCCTGGGCTCGCCAGGACGGCCAGTTGAAGAACGTTCGGATCTCCGAGCTGCTGGCCACCAAGGGACTCTCGCGTGTTCCGGCGGAATCCGCAGGCCCCGGCGAGATTGTCGCCGTCGCCGGCATCGAGGACATCACCATCGGTGAAACCCTGACCGACGCCGAGAACCCGCAGCCGCTGCCGCTCATTACGGTGGACGATCCGGCCATCTCGATGACCATCGGTATCAACACCTCGCCGCTGGCCGGCAGGGTCAAGGGTGCCAAGGTGACCGCCCGCCAGGTCAAGGACCGGCTGGACAAGGAGCTGGTGGGCAACGTCTCGCTGAAGGTGCTGCCGACCGAGCGCCCGGACGCCTGGGAAGTCCAGGGCCGCGGCGAGCTGGCGCTGGCCATCCTGGTGGAGCAGATGCGCCGCGAAGGTTTTGAGCTGACCGTGGGCAAGCCCCAGGTGGTCACCAAGACGATCGACGGCAAGGTCCACGAACCGATGGAGCACATGACCATCGACGTGCCCGAAGAGTACCTCGGCGCGGTGACCCAGTTGATGGCCGCCCGCAAGGGCCGGATGATCAACATGGCCAACCACGGCACCGGTTGGGTCCGGATGGAATTCATCGTTCCGGCCCGCGGCCTGATCGGCTTCCGTACCCGCTTCATGACCGAAACCCGGGGTGCCGGCATCGCCGCCTCCATTTCCGAAGGCTACGAGCCGTGGGCCGGGCCGATCGAGTACCGCACGAACGGCTCGATGGTGGCCGACCGGTCCGGCGTGGTCACTCCCTTCGCGATGATCAACCTGCAGGAACGTGGCTCCTTCTTCGTGCAGCCCACCTCGGAGGTCTACGAAGGCATGATTGTCGGCGAGAATTCGCGCGCCGATGACATGGACGTGAACATCACCAAGGAAAAGAAGCTCACCAACATGCGTGCCGCTTCCTCCGACAGCTTCGAGAACCTCACTCCGCCGCGGACCCTCACGCTGGAAGAGTCCCTCGAATTCGCCCGCGAGGACGAGTGCGTCGAGGTCACTCCGGAGGCGATCCGCATCCGCAAGCTGGTCCTGGACGCCAACGAGCGGCTCAAGGCCGCCCGTGCGCGCGCCAGGGCATAAACTGGACCGTATGACAGAGCAGAGGCAACCCGCCGGAGACCACGGCGGGTTGCCTTCCGCTTTTAACCCATCCTTCGAGGCGCCGGAACGGCCTGAAGCACGACGGCGGCGTCCCCCTTTCCAGGGCTGGGGCACCGCTGTCTTCGGAGCGGTGGTGACGGCGGTCGCCGGGACGGCCCTGCACTCACAGATCCTGTATGCCGAGCACGCCAGCTATCCGTGGGGAGCCGCGGCGGCTCTGCTGTTCGCCCTGGCGGTGATGGTCTGGGCCGGGCTCAAGACGCGCAATGTGCTGATGGCCGGACTAACCGGTGTTCTCGCGTATGTCCTGGTTGGACTGATGGCCCTGGCACCGGGAACCGAGGCGCTGATTGTCACGGGGACGTCCGCCGCGGTGGAATTGCCGATTGCCGTGGCCGGCCGGATCTGGATGATCGGGCTGGTGCCGGCCACACTGGCGGCGATGCTGGTCTGCATCTGGGCGCTCAAACCACGGCGGGCGAAAGCCTGATTCCAGGGCCTGACTCCGTCCGGCCGGGGCCTGGTGCGTCCGGCCGGGGGCCTCATTCCGTCCGTGGGCGTGAGGGCGTCAGATGGGGCGAAGGGCGTCAGTTGGCCGTTTGATCCAGATGGTGGGCCAGGAAGATTGAGGTTGCCGTCCCGTCCTCGTCGGCGGGCAGCAGCGCGTATTCCTCGAAGATCGCGCGGATCTTCGCCAGCATCTCGTTGCGGTGTGCGTCGTTGAGCTTGATACCCATCCGCGTCGTTTCGATCTCGTCCGGGGCCAGGCCCTCGATCTCCTGCAGGAAGGTTTCCACCAACACAGGTGCCGCATCCGGCATCTTGGCGCCCCAGGACATCCGGGTGGCACGGTAGGGGACTTCTTTGGCGCCCCGGTTACCCTTGCGTGGTTCTTCGGCCTCGAGGAAGCCGGTGTTGAGCAGCGTGCGCACATGGTGCAGGGACGTGGCCGGATTCAGGCCGAGCAGCTCCGCGATCTCCTTGTTGGTCCGGGACCGGTGCAGGCAGAGCCGGAGAATACGCAGCCTGACCGGTGAGCTGAGCGCCCGCCCGGTGGCTTGCAGGTCCTGATCCGTAGGCATGAATCCAGCATACGACACCTGCGGCAGAATGATTGACTTTCCCCAATCGCTGATCAAGACTTTGACGGTGACCGAGCCTCCTGCCCCGCATGCTGCCGGAGCCACCGCGGAAGCCGAAGGTTCTTAGCCGCGGGAAGCACCGTCGTCGTTATGGCGGGACAGGAACTTCGCCGCCTTCTGGTCCGCCCAAATCATCAGCCAATTCGGGGTCCGGATCGGCCACCTGACCATGCCGGTGCTGGCGGTGGTGATCCTTGGCGCCAGCGAATTCCACGTGGGCGTGCTCACTGCCAGTGCCACCGCAGCGTTCCTGCTGATCGGGCTGCCGGCAGGAGCGTGGGTTGACCGCTGGCTCAAGCGGAGGGTCATGATCGCGGCGGATCTGGTGCGGGCCGCCGCCATGCTGTCCGTACCGCTGCTGTGGTGGATGGACCTGCTGCAGATATGGCACTTGTATGCGGTGGCGGGAGTGCTGGGCCCGGCCACCGTGTTCTTCGATGTGGCCTACCGGAGCTACGTGCCGGTGCTCCCTCGCCGGTCGACTGGGCCAACCGGGGCGCCGCCACCGCCCCCCCCCAGCCGGCCGGGACCTTTCTCGCGGCGGCGCCGGTGCTGTTCTCCCCGCTGTGGTCCCTGCGCCAACTGCCGGACGGCTACGAGGGCTGACGGCCCGCCCGCGGAGCGCGCCGCGGCGGTGCGGGCGGAACCTGCTTCGCCGCCGTCACCGCAGACAACTGAACGACGACGTCCCCGCGCCGCGCCGTCCTGACCGTGCAGGTGTCCGCATCCGCGGCCAGCAGTTCACCGAGCGCGTCCGTGAAGCCGCCCTCTATCCGGTAGCGGACCACCACCCGCGTTCCGGGCGCGGCGGAGGCCAGGAAGGTGACAGGGGCTGAAGGAGTAGCGGGTATCACGTGACCATCCTAGGGGCGAGGCCTCCGGCTGGGGAGATAATGGTCCCAAGCGATACGCTTGGGCTAACTGTTCAGAAAGGTGCTGACGGACGTGACGTACGTAATCGCACAGCCGTGCGTGGATGTAAAAGACAAGGCATGTATTGAAGAATGCCCGGTGGACTGTATCTACGAAGGTGAACGGTCCCTCTACATCCATCCGGATGAATGCGTCGACTGCGGAGCGTGCGAACCAGTATGCCCGGTGGAAGCAATCTACTACGAGGATGACACTCCCGAGGAGTGGGCCGACTACTACAAGGCGAACGTGGAGTTCTTCGACGATCTGGGTTCGCCGGGTGGTGCTGCCAAGCTGGGCAACACCCACAAGGACCACCCGCTGATCGCCGCGCTGCCGCCGCAGAACCAAGACTGAACTCGATGAGCTCTTTCGGCTTGCAGCTGCCGGAGTACCCGTGGGATGCCATGGCGCCCTATGCGCAGAAGGCGGCAGAGCACCCCGGCGGCGCGGTGAATCTGTCCATCGGCACGCCGGTTGACCCTACGCCGGCCGTCATCCGCGAGGCCTTGACCGCCGCCGCCGACGCCCCGGGCTACCCGACCACCCACGGCACCGCCGATCTGCGTGCAGCGGTAGCTGACTGGTTTGCCCGCCGCCGCAATGTTCCCGGCATGGACCCGGAGGCGGTCATGCCCACCGTCGGTTCGAAGGAACTCGTTGCGTGGTTGCCCACCCTGCTGGGGCTCGGCGAGGACGACGTGGTGGTGCGGCCCGTCGTCGCGTATCCCACCTATGACATGGGTGCCATCCTGGCCGGTGCCACCCCGGTGGCTGCCGACAGCCTGGCGGACCTGGACGCTCAGACCCGCAGCCGGGTGAAGCTGGTATGGGTCAACTCGCCGGGAAACCCCACCGGCATCGTCCGGGACCAGGACGAACTGCGTGCCCTCGTGGAGGACGCCCGGACGCTGGGCGCCGTCGTCGCCTCCGACGAATGCTATGCGGAACTGGGCTGGGGGAGTTGGGACACCGCGCGCGGCGGACGGACCGTTCCCAGCGTGCTGAATCCCGTTGTGGCGCAGGGCTCGCATGAGGGCCTGCTGTGCACCTATTCGCTCAGCAAGCAATCCAACCTCGCCGGCTACCGGGCAGCCTTCCTGGCCGGGGACCCGGAACTGATGCGCAATCTGATCAACAGCCGCAAGCACGCGGGCATGATCGTGCCGTTCCCGGTGCAGGCCGCGATGTGTGCGGCGCTGCAGGACGATGCGCACGTTCAGGAACAAAAGAACCTGTACCGGGGCCGGCGGGAGCGCCTGTTGCCGGCGCTGGAGAAGTTCGGCCTGGCGATCCACCACTCCGAGGCCGGGCTGTACCTCTGGGGAACTGCGGGTGAAGATACGTGGACAACCGTGGGCCGTTTTGCCGAACTGGGCATTGTGATCGGCCCCGGGGTGTTTTATGGCGACGCCGGGAACGGCTACGTCCGAGTGGCGCTGACCGGCAGCGATGAACGGATCGACGCCGCCGTCGAACGGCTCTCCTGACCCCGCGAAGGTGGCCGCTGACTGTGGATACGAACAAAAATGTGAGTCGCGGATTAGATATATCGGTGACTGTGCGGGTAGCGTTTTACCCGAGTATGTGCATGCTCAGAGCCACAAGCGCCCGGCGTGCCGTTAGCTTCCAAACCTCCTGAAGGGGACTCAATGACTGAGCAGACCGGTGCCACGCTGCACTTTGCCGGCGGCGAACTCGAACTTCCGCGGCTCAAGGCCGCCGAAGGCAATGACGGTTATGACGTATCCAAACTGCTGAAGCAGACGGGCGCGGTCACCTTCGACCCGGGGTTCATGAACACCGCGGCGACCACCTCCGCCATCACCTACATCGACGGCGACGCCGGCGTGCTCCGCTACCGCGGCTACCCGATCGAGCAGCTTGCCGAGCACTCGTCCTTCCTGGAAGTTTCCTACCTGCTGATCTACGGCGAACTGCCGACGCCCACGGAGTTGGAAACCTTCGACCACAAGATCCGCCGCCACACGCTGCTGCATGAGGAGCTCAAGGGGTTCTTCGGCGGCTTCCCGCGCGACGCCCACCCGATGCCGGTGCTGTCCTCCGCGGTCAGCGCGCTGTCCACCTTCTACCAGGACTCGCTGGATCCGTTTGATGACGAGCAGGTGGAACTGTCCACCATCCGCCTGATGGCCAAGCTGCCGGTGATTGCCGCGTACGCGCACAAGAAGTCGATCGGCCAGGCGCTGCTGTATCCGGACAACTCCATGAACCTGGTGGAGAACTACCTGCGGCTCAGCTTCGGTCTGCCGGCCGAGCCCTACGAACTGGACCCCACCGTGGTCAAGGCGCTGGACCTGCTGCTGATCCTGCACGCAGACCACGAGCAGAACTGCTCCACGTCCACCGTGCGCCTGGTGGGCAGCTCGAACGCCAATATGTTCGCTTCCGTCTCCGCCGGCATCAACGCCCTGTTCGGCCCGCTGCACGGCGGCGCCAACGAGGCCGTGCTGAACATGCTCCGCCAGATCCAGGCCAGCGGCCAGGAGCCGGAGCAGTTCATGGAGAAGGTCAAGAACAAGGAAGAAGGCGTGCGCCTGATGGGCTTCGGGCACCGCGTCTACAAGAACTACGATCCGCGCGCCCGGCTGGTGAAAGCCACGGCGCACGAGATCCTGGGCAAGCTCGGCGGCAACGATGAGCTGCTGGACATCGCCATGCGCCTGGAAGAGAAGGCACTGGCGGATGACTACTTCATCGAGCGCAAGCTGTACCCGAACGTGGACTTCTACACCGGCCTGATCTACAAGGCCATGGGCTTCCCGGAGAAGATGTTCACCGTGCTATTCGCCATCGGCCGCCTGCCCGGCTGGATTGCCCAGTGGCGCGAGATGATCAAGGATCCGCAGACCAAGATCGGCCGCCCGCGCCAGCTGTACACGGGCGCCCAAGAGCGCCAGTACCCGGCCCGCTAAACCCCCGGTGGTCGACCAAGCGAGCGCCAGCGAGCGCGTGGAGACCATGCACTAACGCCGAACGGCCCCTGGAGCAATCCAGGGGCCGTTCGCATGTCCGGGAGGAGCAGGGGTTTATCGTAAGCGCGCATCGCCGACGGAGGAACGAGCGCAAGCGAGCCGCGAGGGCCCGGCCTTAGCTTGCGAAGGTCGGGAAGCTGCGAACGGCTAAGCGCGTCGCCGAACCCCTGCAGCCGGTGCCGGTCTAGCTGGCGTAGCCGTTCGGGTTGTTCTTCTGCCAGCGCCAATGGTCCTCGCACATCTGCTCCAGCGTCTTCACGGCGGACCAGCCAAGTTCAGCCAGCGCGGCAGAGGGATCGGCGTAGCTGACGGCGGCGTCGCCGGGGCGGCGGTCGGTCAGCTCGTAGGGGATGTCGAATCCGGCGGCCTTGCCGAATGCGGCAAGCACCTCCAGCACGGACGATCCCTTGCCGGTGCCCAGATTCCAGCGGCGCACTCCGGACCGTTGCGCGATGAAGTCCAGCGCCGCCAAGTGGCCGGCGGCCAGGTCCATCACGTGGATGTAATCGCGCACACCGGTGCCATCCGGCGTCGGGTAATCGCTGCCGAACACCCGGACCTTGTCCCGGCGGCCCACGGCCACCTGGGCCACGAACGGCAGCAGGTTGTTCGGTACGCCGGTGGGATCTTCGCCGATCCGGCCGGACTCATGGGCTCCCACCGGATTGAAGTAGCGCAGCAAGGCCACGTGCCAGCGCGGGTCGGAGGCGCCCAGATCGGACAGGATGTCCTCGATCTGCTCCTTGGTCCGGCCGTAGGGGTTGATGGCGTCCAGCGGCAACTTTTCGGTCAGCGGGACTTCCTCGGTGGAACCGTACACCGTGGCAGAGGAGCTGAAGACAATGGTGCGGACGTTGTGGGCATCCATCGCCCGGAGCAGGTTCAGCGTTCCGCCCACATTGTTGTGGTAGTAATACAGCGGTTTCTCAACGGACTCGCCCACGGCCTTCAGCCCGGCGAAGTGGATCACGGCGTCAACATTTTCAGCCCCCAGCACACGGTCCAACGCGGACTCATCCAGGAGATCGGCCTGATAGAACCGTGCTTCCCTGCCCGACAGTTGCTGGACCCGGCGCAGCGATTCCTCGCTGGAATTGGCCAGATTGTCGAGCACGACCACGTCATGGCCAGCCTCCAGCAGGGCGAGGGTGGTATGCGAGCCGATGAAGCCGGTTCCTCCGGTGACCAAAATTCTCATGGCTACCAGCTTAGTAGCTGGCCCACGTTCCCCCGGCCGGAGCCGCTGCGCGGCCCAGTGGAGGAGCTGGACAGCAAGGTCTAGAGTTGAGCTACCGGCAGCAGCGGAATCCCGTGCAGTAGACCGCAGTGGGAGCATTACGGCTGCGCTGCTCTCGCCGAAAACGAGCGAAAGGATGCGGACCGGATGCACCTCACAGGTGGACCGGGGTGGCAGGTGACCGCCGACACCTCCGGGCATATGCTGCTGGCCCTGTATCTTCGAGACGTTGCCGACCTTGAGGGAGCAGGATCACCGGCGGTCTCGCCGGTGTTGCCCGCCGTCCGCACTGCCGATCCGCGCCAACTGACCGCGCACGTCGGCGGTCCCTCCGCGTTGCGGGGCGAGTGGGAGGAATGGTGGGAAGACCTGGTCCGGGAGCGCCCGGGAAACGCCGCCAAACTCACGCCGCCATCGTTTCCCGCCTTTGCCAACAGCCCGGCCTTGCAGCGGCTGCTTCAGGCCCACTTCGGCGCAGCAATGAGTTGGTCACGGGCCAGGATGGCCGAGTACGGAAAGCTGGCGCAGGAGCGCGAAGCCAAGGGCAAATCAGAGCTGGTCCGCGTACTCGTCCAGGACCGGGAGATGGAACTGGGGCGCGCGGCGCGGTCCTTCGAGTTGAAGCTGATCGAGCTACCGCTGTGCGAGCCCCGCGCCTGGTTCGTGGAGCCGGACCGCATCCTGATGTCCCAAACGCTGATGGACGACGAGTCCACCTTCCGCAGCTACGTGCAGCCGATTGTTGAGCTCATGGTTTAGCTCCGTCCGAACGGTTCACACTTCGGTGCCCTGCGCCACGGTCATCACCACGTAACCGGTGGCGGTATCGGCGGCGACCCACGCGCCGTCGTCGCGCTGCCAGCTCAAGCCCGCATAGGCGACCGACTCCAGGTCGAGCTGCTTCGCGGACGCGACTGCCCACTGGGCAACGGCCCAACCGCGTTGATCGGCTGCGGCCACCCGGAGTTCGCGTCCGGCAACGGCCATGTCCAGACCGGGATGCACGGCGGCCAGCTGCGCCAGCACCGCACTCGGGTCCCCGCTCGCCTCGGCTTCCTTAAGCACGCAGTTCAAAGCGGCAGGGGAGTGGCCGGTCAGCGCCGAAGCAAAGGCCTTGGCCTCGGCCTCGTGGTCCGCATAGGCGAGAGGATAGGCGCTGCGCTGAACCGTCTGGGCGGCGTCGGTCACCGGCATCGACTCATAGTCCGGAACCTTTTCGAGCACCTCGTAGAACTTGTTCGCCGCATACACCGGGTCCTGTACCTGCTCTTCGGTACCCCAGCCCTGCGACGGCCGCTGCTGGAACAACCCGCGGGAGTCCGGGCCGGCCGTATCGCCATAGTCAATATTGCGGAGCTTGGACTCCTGGATGGCCGTCGCCAGGGCAATCGACGCGGCCCGCGCGGGCAGCCCACGCTCGATGGATACTCCGGAGATCAGCGCGGCATTCGCAGCCTGGTCCGGTGCCAGTTCAAAGGTGTCCGAGCCAACCACGGCGGTGCACCGCTCCCTGACCAGGGTCTGGCTCCGGTCAATCACGGTGGCGGCAAAGTAGACGCCGACGCCGACCAGGGCCAGCAGCACGATCAGGCTGACCAGACTTCGTCTGCGGCGTATGCGTGCTGCCCTGGACATGGCGGTGGCGTGGGAATCGGCTAGTTGGCGTGCAGGACGGCGTTGAGTTCGACGCTCTGCCCCTTGCGCGGCAGGACTTCCACTGCGCCGCTGGTGGAGTTGCGGCGGAACAGCAGGCTGGACAGGCCGGACAGCTCAACGGCCTTGACCTGGCGATGGTCCCCGCTGGCCACGTCGAGAAGGCTGACCCGGGTGCCGGCGGTAACGTACAGGCCGGCCTCGACAACGCAATCGTCGCCGATGCTGATGCCGACGCCGGAGTTGGCACCCAGCAAGACACGCTCACCGATGCTGATCCGTTCTTTGCCGCCGCCGGAGAGGGTGCCCATGATCGAGGCGCCGCCGCCGACGTCGGAACCGTCCGCCACAATGACACCCGCAGAGATGCGGCCCTCCACCATGGACGTGCCCAGCGTGCCGGCGTTGAAGTTGACGAAGCCCTCATGCATCACGGTGGTGCCGGCGGCCAAATGCGCGCCCAGCCGGACGCGGTCGGCATCGGCAATGCGCACGCCGGAAGGGACCACGTAATCAACCATGCGGGGGAACTTGTCCACGCCGTACACAGTCACCGGCCCGCGGCGGCGCAAACGGCGGCGAACTGATTCGAAGCCTTCCACGGCGCAGGGACCGAAATTAGTCCACACCACATTGGCCAACTGGCCGAAGACGCCGTCCATGTTCAGCGAGTTGGGTTCCACGAGGCGGTGGGAGAGCAGGTGCAGGCGAAGGTAGGCATCCGCGGTGTCCGCCGGAGGAGCGTCCAGGTCGATGCTGCGGCTGAGGACCTCAAGATGGGTGCCGCGGTCGGCGTCGGCGCCGTCGGCGGCATCGGCCGCCAGATCGGCTTCGGCTTCTTGGGCCGCCGGCGGGGTACCCAAGGCCGGGGCTGGATACCAGACATCCAGGACGGTGCCGTCGTCGGTGACGGTGGCCAAGCCGGTGCCATAGGCGGTGCGGGGCGCGGTTACAGCCGTGGTGCTCTCAGTCATGGTTTCAAGTCTACCGAGCGCGCTTGGCGCCTTCGGTACGTTGATGGCACCGCGGGTCGGCTGGCTAAGCTGGGGAAGTGACTTCTACCATCGCCCTGGACCTGACCGCCGACGTCGCCGACCTGACGGCCTCGCTGATCGACATCAACAGCGTTTCCGGGAACGAAACGGTACTGGCCGACGCCGTCGAGGACGCCTTGCGGAATCTGCCCCATCTCGACGTGGTCCGGGATGGCGACGCCATTGTGGCCCGCACGCAGTTGGGCCGGAGGGAACGGGTCATCCTGGCCGGGCATCTGGACACCGTGCCGCTGCCGACCACTGCCGGCTCCCGCGGTACCGTGCCGTCGGCCTGGCACGGGACTGTGCTCTACGGGCGGGGCGCTACCGACATGAAGGGCGGGGTGGCCGTGCAACTGGCCTTGGCCGCCGAGCTGACCGCGCCGGCCCGCGATGTCACCTACGTGTTCTACGATCACGAGGAAGTTGAAGCATCCCTGAGCGGGCTGGGCCGGTTGGTGCGCAACCACCCGCAGTTGCTGCAGGGCGACTTCGCCATCCTGCTGGAACCAACCGACGGAACGGTGGAAGGCGGCTGCAACGGCACCGCCCGGTTCGAGGTCGGCACCGTCGGGCAAGCAGCACATTCCGCACGCGCCTGGATGGGGGTCAACGCCATTCACGCTGCGGCGGAGATCCTGGTCCGGCTCCGCGACCATGAACCGGCCACCGTGACGGTGGACGGGCTGGACTACCGCGAGAGCCTGAACGCCGTGAAGATCAATGGCGGCACGGCCGGAAACGTCATCCCGGACGGCACCACGGTGGAAATCAACTATCGGTTTGCCCCCGACAAGTCGCCCGAGGACGCCGAGCAGTATGTGCGCAATCTGCTGGATGGCTTCTCCGTGGTGCGCACCGATGCTGCGGCCGGGGCCCGCCCCGGCCTGAACCACCCCGCCGCCGCCGACTTTGTTGCCGCCGTGGGGGCGGAGCCCAAGCCCAAATACGGCTGGACCGACGTGGCACGCTTCAGCGAGCTGGGCATTCCGGCGGTGAATTTCGGCCCCGGCGACGCACTGCTGGCCCACACCGACAACGAACATGTGCCGGCGGAGGCCATCCGTCAATGCCTGGCCGCGCTCCGGCGCTGGCTGGCTGACTGACGTTGTGGCCGGCTCCGTAGGATCAGGCTGCCGACCTAACGGTGAAGGGGAGGATGCGCAGGCATCCTCCCCTTCCTTGTCCCGCTGTCCAGCCGAGATCAGATCTTGGTGGCCATCGGCTGGGTGGTCAGCGGCTTGGTTTCGCCCGCCGTCCGGCTGCTCAGGAACCTGGACAACCAGTTTGCCAACCACGACAGGGCAAAGTTGATGATGATGAAGAGGACAGCAGCTACTGTCAGCGCCTGCAGAATCGGCCCGGCGGAACCGTAGATCTGCAGAGACCGCAGCAGTTCCGCGTAGGTGATGATGTAACCGAGGGCGGAGTCCTTCAAGATCACCACGAACTGGCTGACCAGGGCCGGTAGCATGGCCACGAGCGCCTGCGGCAGTTCGATGTTCCGCAACGACTGGCTCCGCGTCATGCCGATGGCCATGCCGGCCTCGCGCTGGCCCTTGGGCAGGCCGAACACACCCGAACGGACCAGCTCGGCGATGACCGAACCGTTGTACAGCGTCAACGCCACCACGACGGCGTAGAACGGAATGTCAGCCGGTGTGCCAATCTGCAGCTGTCCAAAGAGCAGATAGAAGAAAATCATCATCAGCAGCACGGGGACGGCCCGCAAAAATTCGACAATCACGCCGCAGATCCGGCGGAGCGTGGCGTTCGCGGCGAGCCGGCCCACGCCAAAGAGCAATCCGAAGATGACCGAGGTGACAATGGCCACCGCGGCGGCCTTAAAGGTATTCATCAGGCCCGGCAGAATGGTGAACTGCCAGACTTCGGCGGTCAGGAAGGGGCTCCACAGTTCGGGTGCCAATTGGCCTTTGTCGCTGAGACCCTTCAGCACAAAGAACGCTGCGGCTACGAATACGACGATTCCGAGGATGTTGGTTCCCAGGATCCTCGCCCTGGCCTTGGGGCCGGGCGCATCGAAGAGGACGCTTTGCTTGACGCTCATCGTGCCACCGCCAGTTTCGTCGAGAGCCATGTGGTCAGTAGGCCGATGGGTATCACGATGAGAACGAATCCGGCGGCAAAGGTGGCGAAAATAGCCAGAATGACGTCGGGCCGGAATTCAATCATGGTCTTCATCAGGCCGGCGGCTTCGGGGACCGACGCGGCCGCTGCCACGGTGGTGTTTTTGGTCAGAGCGATCAGCGTGTTGCCAAGTGGGGCAATGGCTCCGCGGAAGGCCTGCGGCAGAATGATGATCCTGGCCGCCGGCAGGAAGCTGAGGCCGATGGCACGTGCCGCTTCGGCCTGGCCTAGCGGCACGGTATTGACACCGCTGCGGATGGCTTCGCAGACGAAGGCGGCGTGGTAGACGGTCAAGCCGACAACGGCCCAGAGGAAGAAGTTGAAGTTGAAGTCGCTTGAGAGGTTGATTTGCAGCTGGAACACGAGGACCAAGATGCAGAAGGTCATGATGATGGTCAGCGGCGTGTTGCGGAAAATATTGACGTATGCAGAACCTACCCATTGAAAGCTGGGCACGGGAGAGATACGCATCAGCGCCAGGACAGTGCCCAGGACCGCGGAGCCCAGTGCGGCCCAGAACGCGAGCTGGATATTGACCCAGAAGGCTCCGACGACGTCATAGCTCTCCAGCGCCGTCAGAAAGCTCTGGAAATACTCGGACAAACTGTCCATCCCCTTTCGGTGGGAAGAGGCGTGTCATGCTGTGGGGCGGGAATGCCCCGCCCCACAGCAGTTCTGGCTAGGCGCAGGCTTCGCCCGGCTTCGGCGGGTTCAGCTTGGTGTTGTAGGAGTAGTCGACGCCCTCTGTGTTCTTCTTCAGGGCCTCTTCCCACGAGCCGTCTTCGACCATCTTGTTGATCGCGGCGTTGATATCGGCGCACTTGTCGGTGCCCTTCGGCAGACCGACGCCGTAGTTCTCCTCGGAGAACGGGTTGCCGACCACCTTGTACTTGCCGGCATTGTTCGGCTGCGCGGCCAGGCCGGCCAGGATGATGTCGTCGGTGGTCACCGCGTCGATCTGGCCGCCCTGCATGGCGGTGACGCATTCTGCGTAGCTGGGCCGCTCGACCAGGTTCACGTTGGAGGCGTGCTCGTCCTTGATCCGCTGGGCCGAGGTGGAGCCGGTCACCGAGCAGAGGTTCTTTCCGTTGAGCGAGTCCGGGCCGGTGATGGAAGTGTCGTCCGCACGGACCAGCAGATCCTGGCCGGCCACGAAGTACGGGCCGGCGAAATCGACAGTCTTCTTCCGCTCATCGGTGATGGAGTAGGTCGCGAAGATCATGTCCACCTGATTGTTGGCGAGCATGTTTTCGCGGTTGGCCGAGGGCGACTCGACGAATTCGATCTGGCCCTCGGAGTAGCCCAGCTCGTTGGCCACGTACTTGGCTACGTCCACGTCGAAGCCGCTGAACTGGCCGCCGGAGGAAAAGCCCAGGCCCGGCTGGTCGTACTTGATGCCGATGCGGACCTTCTCGCCGCCGCCGCTGCCGCCGGACGCTTCTCCGCCGCCTTCGGTGCCGCCGCCGCCACAGGCGGACAGCACGAGCGCGGCTCCGGCCGCCATCGCAGCCAATCCGTAACGAGTCTTTCGCATGTCTTCTCCTTGCGTTTGTCGACCCTCCTTGGACGGAGGGCCAGGTGTGTAAGGGGTCTTAGTGTTCGAGAATCTTGCCCAGGAAGTCCTTGGCCCGGTCGCTCTTCGGGTTGGTGAAGAATTCTTCCGGCGTGGCCTGCTCCACGATCCTGCCGTCGGCCATGAAAATCACCCGGTCCGCCGCCTTGCGCGCGAAGCCCATCTCATGCGTCACCACGATCATGGTCATGCCCTCCTTGGCCAACTGCACCATGGTGTCCAGCACTTCGTTGATCATTTCCGGATCAAGCGCGGAGGTGGGCTCGTCGAAGAGCATCACCTTGGGCTTCATGGCCAGCGCCCGGGCGATCGCCACGCGCTGTTGCTGGCCGCCGGAGAGCTGAGCCGGCAGCTTCTGCGACTGGTTGGCCACGCCCACCCGCTGCAGCAGGCTCATCGCCAGTTCCTTGGCCTCGGATGGCTTCATCCCCTTGACCTTGATCGGGCCCAGAGTCACGTTCTCCAGAATCGATTTGTGGGCAAAGAGGTTGAACGACTGGAAGACCATCCCGACGTCGGCGCGCAGTTTGGCCAGCGCCTTGCCTTCGGCCGGCAGCTTGGTGCCGTCGACGAGGATCTCGCCGTCGTCGATGGTTTCCAAGCGGTTGATCGCCCGGCAGAGGGTGGACTTGCCCGAGCCGGACGGCCCGATCACCACCACCACTTCGCCTTTGGTGACTTCCAAGTTGATGTCCTGCAGCACGTGGAGGGCACCGAAGTGCTTATTCACGTTCTTCAAGGAGACCAGCGGCTGACCCGTCGGGGTGGCAGACCTGGCTCCGGTTGCCGCCGCCGGAGCAGCAGGCGGCGTTTCACTATGCGATTCGTCACTGGTCATGGAACGAATCTAGCGAAAGATTCCCTTCAAGCAATGCATTGGCGACAGGACGGTCGGAATTGTGATTCAAGAGCAACCTGCCCGAGGAGGGCCAAAAACGCCGAATCCTTAGCCGAATCGATGGAAAAACCGCCCCGGACGGCCGCCGAATCTGTAGCCTTGGGAAATGACAAACCAGCAAGATGTTCCGCTGCCGTCCCAACGCCCCGGCGCTCCGAAGATCCGTTTCAAGGGACCGGTGGAACTGCGGCGCGGCCAAGCGGACATCCCGCAGGCCGATCAGTATCTGTTGGATACCAAGGACCGGGCGGAATTCACGCATACGGATCCCTGGCGGGTGCTGCGGATCCAAAGCGAATTCGTGGAAGGCTTCGGCACCTTGGCCGATCTTGGCCCGGCGATCAGTGTCTTCGGCTCCGCCCGCACCAAGTCGGGCAGCAAGCATTACGCCATTGCGGAAGAAATTGGGCGTTTACTGGTCCGGCAGAACTTTGCCGTCATTACCGGCGGCGGTCCCGGTTCGATGGAAGCGGCCAACAAGGGGGCCAGCGAGGCCGGTGGCGTTTCCGTGGGACTGGGCATTGAGTTGCCGTTTGAGCAAGGGCTGAACAACTGGGTGGATCTGGGCATCAATTTCCGGTACTTTTTCGCCCGCAAGACCATGTTCGTGAAGTACGCCCAGGGGTTCATTGTGCTGCCCGGCGGCCTGGGCACCTTGGACGAACTGTTCGAGGCGATGGTGCTGGTCCAGACCAAGAAGGTGACGTCCTTCCCGATTGTGCTCGTTGGCACCGCTTTCTGGTCGCCGCTGATCGACTGGATCCGGAACACCCTGCTGACCGAGACCATGATCGCGGAGGTCGACCTGGACCTGATCAGCGTGGTGGACACGGCCGAGGAAGCGGTCCAACAGATCGTTTCCGGGTTGTCTGCCCGCACGGGTTTCTAAGCCAGCGGTACACGCACTCTGGCACGATGGTCCTGTGAGCGTATTTCTGGTTTTCCTTGCCATCGCCGTCGCCGGCGCGGCTGCTGTTGCCGCGTCCGGACGCTGGGGGCGGAAGAAGGCAACCAGCGACGATGACGCCGCCGGCGGCTGGGAAGTGGGACACGTGGCCGCCCTCCACGGACTGAGCGAGCATGAGGCGCGGCTGCCAGCGGTGCTGCTGCCAGAACATCCGCGCGCCGAAGACCTGGACAGCCTGCGGTTTTCCACCGCCTTGCGGGGCTACCGGATGGACCAAGTGGACGAAGTGCTGGAGGTCCTGCGGTCCGAACTGGGTGCCAAGGAGCGGCTGATCCGGCAGTTGAGCCAGCCACAGCACGACGGCGGGTCCCGCCCGGCGCGGGAAGGGTGACTCGGGTGCAGGACCGTCTCCCGCGGACGCGGGTGCTGCGGGAGGCCGTGAACGCCGAGTTTTTCTTCTGGCGCCAACGGATCGCCGGCTGGCCGTGGTGGATTCAAGTCACTCTGCTCTATGCCGCCTCACGGGTGTATTCGCTGGTGGTCTTCCTGGCGGTGGCCCGGCAGCAAGGCCCGAATCCGTGGACCGACGCGCACCCGGACTATCTCTCCTTCATCGGCATTTGGGACAGCGCCTGGTACCACCAGGTCTATGTGGAAGGCTATCCGTCAGACATTCCGCGCGGTGTGGATGGGCGGGCGGTGGAGAACCAATGGGCGTTCTACGCCCTCTTCCCCGGCATTGTGCGCGGCCTGGCGGCAGCCACCGGGCTGGGCTGGCAGGTGCTGGCCCCGCTGGTGGCCACCATCGCCGGCTTTGCGGCCGTGCTGGTGATCTTCAAACTCTTCCGGCGGTACGCACCGCACGGCACCGCACTCTGGGCCGTGGCGTTTGTGGCGGTCTTTCCGGTCTCGCCGATCCTCCAGGTGCCGTACGCGGAGTCGCTGAACCTGGCGCTGCTGGCGGCGGCGCTGTTGCTGCTGGTGCAGCGGAAGTACCTGCTGGCGATTCCGGTGGTGGTGCTGATGTGCCTGTCCCGACCGGTGGGCGTGCCGTTCGCGGCGCTGGCCGGCCTGCACCTGCTGTGGCGGATCAAGCGGCGCCGCCCGGACCCACTGGACACCCCGGAGTTCCTCCGCGCGGCAGCGCTGGCGCTGGTCAGCTGTGCCGCCGCCGTGGCCTGGCCGGTGTTGGCCTGGTGGGTCACCGGGGAGCCGACCGCCTACACGGACACGGAAACTGCCTGGCGGGGTGATGACCTGGTGCTGTTCAGGCCGTGGTTCGACATGGGCGTGCACTTGTTCGGGCCGGTGGGCGGCATGATGGCGCCCCTGCTGCTGGTCGCCGCGGCGGCCTGGTTCTTGTGCAGCCCGCCGGTCCGGAGCATTGGCGCCGATTTGAGACTGTGGTGTGTCTGCTATCTGGGCTACCTGCTCGCCTTCCTGCACCCGCAGACCAGCACGTTCCGGCTGATGCTTCCGCTCTTCCCGCTGGCCCTGGCAGCGGCCTTCGTGTCCCGCAGCCGGGCCTACCGTTTCTGCCTGGCCGTGATGTTCCTGGCGGGGCAGATTGTCTGGGTCGCCTGGCTCTGGTCGTGGTCGCAACTGCCCGGCGGCGGGGACTATCCGCCGTAGCGGCGGGCCGGGGTCCGCCGCACCGCGCCGGGGCGGAATTAGCACCCGGTTGTGATGTACGCGATAATAGAAAGTGGTTGGACATGGCGGCCACACAAATGAAGGCCGTTGATGTGAGGTTGGCGGGCAGTGCGATCACGGATCGGACTGCCCCATGGCGGAAGGGAATTCCCAGATGGCTGCGATGAAACCGCGTACCGGTGACGGTCCGATGGAAGTAACCAAGGAGGGGCGCAGCCTCATCCTGCGGGTTCCCATCGACGGCGGCGGGCGTCTGGTGCTGGAACTCAACGCCGAAGAAGCGGGCAACCTCAAAGACTGCCTGCTGGGCGTGACCAGCGACGTGGCGAGCTAGGAACCGTTTGCTGTGAGCCGCGTTCCCGCCTCCGCAGCGGAACACACCGCCCACACTCTGGAGTCGACCCTGACCGAACCGCCGATGGCGCAGGTCCGGGCACACTCCCCGCTTGGTCGAGGAGAATCGCCGGTCCGGGGCGCCGCCGGCGTCGCGGTGGTTGCCGTGCCGATTGCGGCGGGCGAGGTCGGCGCTGAGCGGGCCACGCCACAACCACGCCACGGTGCGGGAGAAGCGGCGGCGGACTTCGGCGTCGACGTGGTGGCCTTGGCCGAGGTCCACGGGATCTCCGGCAAGGCCGGCGACGTGCTGGCTGTGCCCGCCCCGCCGCACTCCCAGGGCCTGCCCTCGCGGCTGGTCCTGATTGGGCTGGGCAGCGGCAGTCCCGCCGAGCTTCGCAAGGCCGGGGCCGCCCTGGCCCGGGCGACCATGGGCACTGAGACGGTGCGCACCACCGCCGTCGACAGTTTGCCCGAAGAGCTGCAGCAGGCGTTTATCGAGGGATTCCTGCTCGGTGGCTACCGGCCTCCGCGTGCGGGTTCCTCGACAGCGCCGCAGCCGATGGCGGCGGTTTTGGAAGTCAGCGGTCTGGCGGAGGGGACGGCCACGGCTGCCTCTGCCGGCGCCCGGGCCACTTGGCTGGTCCGGAATCTGGCGAACATGCCGTCCAACGTTAAGAACCCGGAGTGGATGGCCGGCCAGGCCAGCCGGATCGCCGGCGCCAGCGGCTTGAGCGTCCATGTCTGGGACGAGCAGCAATTGGCTGCCGAGGGCTTCGGGGGGTTGCTGGCCGTGGGATCGGCGTCCCCGACTCCGCCCAGGCTGGTCCAGCTGGACTACACGCCCGCACGCGCCGGCAAGGACACCAAGCACATCGTGATCGTCGGTAAGGGCATTACCTTCGACACCGGCGGGCTGTCCCTCAAGCCGCGTGAGCCCATGGTCCCGATGAAGACCGACATGGCGGGCGCCGGCGTCGTCATGGCCGTGCTCGCCGCCGCCGCGGAGCTGGGGGTGCAGCACCGTGTCACCGGACTGCTAGCCCTGGCCGAGAACTCCATCGGCGCCGGCTCCTACCGGCCGGGCGACGTGGTGACCGTCTACAACGGCACCACGGTGGAGATCGGCAACACGGACGCCGAGGGCCGCATGGTGCTGGCCGACGGACTCGCCTACGCCGTGGCGCGGTTGCAGCCCGACGTGCTGGTGGACGTCGCCACCTTAACCGGTGCCGCATCCATGGGCCTGGGCAAGCGGCACGCGGCGCTTTACGGCACCCTGCCGGGCTTGCTGCGTGCCTTCGAGGCCGCCGGTGAAGCAACCGGGGAGCGGGTCTGGCACATGCCGCTGGACGAGGTAGCCGCCGAGTACAGCTTCGCGCTGGAGTCCGGCATCGCCGACATCTCCCACATTGCCTCGCAGAAGTCGAAGGTCGGCGGCGGATCGATCACCGCGGCGCTGTTCCTGCGCGAGTTCGTGGGCGGGACGCCGTGGATCCATCTGGACATCGCCGGTCCGGCCCGCGCCGACTCCGATCAGGGCGAAGTCACCAAGGGCGCCACCGGCTACGGTGCCCGGCTGCTGTTGTCCTTCCTGCGCTCCTACGGGGGCTAGGCCGGCGAGCCGTGGCCCAGCCCGCAGGTGCGCAGAGCGGCGTGGGAGCCGTCAGCGTTTGACGGCCAGCAGCAGCCCGTCGCCGGTCGGCAGGATAGTGGACACCAGCTGGTCGTTCTCGCGGATAGCCTTGCCGACCTTGCGCAGCGTGGTGGTGGAGTCCTCGCGGATGGCCGGATCCGAGACCCGGTCATGATCCAGCGCGTCGTTGACAATCAGCATGCCGCCGCGCTTGAGCAGCCGGACCGCTTGCTCCACGTATAGCGGGTAAGAGGGCTTGTCTGCATCGACGAAGACCAAGTCATAGGCGTTGTCCGTCAGCCGCGGCAGCACGTCCGCCGCGCGGCCGGAGATGGTGCGGGTGCGGTTGCCGGGGATCCCGGCATCGACGAAGGCCTGGCGCGCCGCCCGCAGGTGGTCGACATCTGCGTCAATGGTGGTGAGCACCGCGGCCTGGGGCAGCCCGCGCAGCAAGCAGACTCCGGAGACGCCGGCGCCGGAACCGATTTCCACCACGGTTTGCGCCTTGGTGCCGGCGGCGAGTACGGTCAGGGCCGCACCGACGCCGGGTCCCACCGCGGCTACTCCCAGCTCATAGGAACGTTCCCGGGCGCGCAGCAAGACGTCATCCTCGGCGGGAAGCCCCTCCGTGTAGGACCAACTCGTCTGCTTGTCGGCGCTCATGGATCATCGCTTTCTCTTCAGGTTCTTCAGGGGAAAACGGCCAAGGGCCGCAGTGCCAAGCCTACTGCCAGAAATAGCCGCATTTCCGCGCGTGCGGCGGGAACCGAGGCCATGGTCGGCAAAAGGAGCGCAACGCCGCCGAGGTTGGCGGGGTTCGCAAAGCTTGTTTACAGAATTCTCCCAGTTTTCTGGGCCAAGATGGTTACCCGGGACGCCGTTAGCCAGACCGGCAACTCGCGCGCCGCATTCCCGGACTTGAGGGACGGTGGCGAGCCGTGGAAGGGGCACTACGATGACGAAGCTTCAGGGCGCCGCGCAGGACGCAGCGGCCAGCCAGGAACAGTGGGTTGCCCCGACCTGGGAAGAAGTGGTCCGCAACCACTCGGCAAAGGTTTACCGACTGGCGTTCCGGCTGACGGGAAACCGTTACGACGCCGAAGACCTTACCCAGGAAGTGTTTGTCCGGGTCTTCCGGTCGCTGGATAATTTCAAGCCCGGCACACTCGACGGCTGGCTCCACCGGATCACCACCAACCTCTTTCTGGATCAGGCCCGGCGTAAGAGCAGGATCCGCTTCGACGGACTCAGTGAGGACGCCGAGGCCCGGCTGCCCGGCAAGGACCCGGGGCCCGAGCGCAGCTTCGAATTCAACAACCTGGACATCGATGTCCAGGCCGCACTGGAGGAGCTGCCGCCGGACTTCCGCGCCGCAGTGGTGCTCTGCGACCTGGAAGGGTTGTCTTACGAGGAGGTCTCCGCAGCCTTGGACGTCAAGCTGGGAACTGTCCGCTCGCGCATCCACCGCGGCAGGACCATGCTCCGTGAAAAGCTCGCGCACCGGGATCCGGGCGGCAAGCGTCCGCGCCTGAAACTGCCCCGGATCGTCGGAGCCCACTGATCGCTGCAATGCTCCACCCGGACAAAGAGCTGGCGGAGTACTTGGACGGTGAACTTTCGGATGATCGCCGGCCTGCCCTCGAACGCCATCTAAAACGCTGCAAGCGCTGCCGCCGCAGCGTGGACGAGTACCGCTACATCCAGGAGCGGCTGCGTTCCCTGGACGTGCCGCCCCCTGGCGAGGACCTGACCGCCCGCATTATGCGCTGCAGCCAGTCCGATGGTGCGACGGCTGAGGTCAAACCCACCGGCACGGGGGCCCGGGGGAACAAACCCGCCGAGACCGGATCGTTGATCGAGTGGTCCGGCGCGCCAGGGGACCGGCCCGATCCGGCCGTTCCCGATGCCGAAGTCGGGCAAGCCACGGCCGGATCCCCGGCGGACGACCCGGCTCCGGCAGGCAAACGGTCCGCGCGTGTGGTGGTGGTTGTCGGCGGTGTCATGGCCGGCTGCGCCGCCGTGGCGTTGTCCGCAGCCTACGTTCTGGGCGGCGAGGCACAGACCGCAACTTCGGGCTCGGGCTCCGGGCTAACCTGGGCGCAGGTTTCCGCGAATGCGGCCGTGGTGCGGCCGGTTGCCTTGGACAGCTCGGGCCTGGATGCACTGCGCCGCAGCGGTTGGACTTGCCCGCTGTTGCTGGGACTTGGCTACCGCTTGCAAAGCGCGGAACAGCTGCTCGTGGGCGGCCAACCGGCCGTCAGGCTCGACCTGAGTGACGACAACCACCGGGTTGTCATCACCGAACAGCGGCGGACCGGCGCCAGCGGGGCGGGAGCGGAATCCGCACACCCCACGCCGCCGCTGAACGCCGCGACGGGTCATCCCGTGACCATGGATGGCTTCCAGGAAGTCGCCGGACTGGATCGCGCAGTCTGGGTGCGCGGCGGCGACGAGTGGACGGTGGTCCTCGACTCCGAGGATGTGACCTATACCTTGCGGTCCGACCTTCCGATGGCTGAGATGCCGGATACCGTCAGCCAGGTCGTCCTGATGGAGAACTCGAGTCTGGAGCTGCCGCCTCCGGCCCCGTCCGACGACCCGCTCAGCCGCATTATCCGCGGGCTGGGGATGATGGTCAGCCCGCCATCTTCGGATTGACCCGCAGCCGGGACGGGCGGAAAGTCACAGGACCACACGCAGGGCCGGCATACAGCGCCAAAGTGGCTGACCGGCACAACGAACGGGTAATCTTCAATCGTGTTTGGAATCAACGGCTCAGAACTGATCATCCTGGCAATCCTTGCCGTGGTGATCCTCGGTCCTGAGCGGTTGCCCGAATATGCCGCCCAGCTGGCCCGGTTCGTCAAGCAACTGAAAACGATGGCCGCCGGCGCCAAGGAACAGCTGCGCGAAGAAGTCGGCGACGACATTGTGGATATGGACTGGCGGAAGCTGGATCCGCGGCAATACGACCCCCGCCGGATCATCAAGGAAGCCTTGTTGGACGACGACGATGCGCCGCGTCCGGCGCCGGCGGCACCCGCGGTGGCCGCGGCGGCAGCAGCGGCGGCCGGCACCGCAGTGTCCACCGGCTCACGGGCGCCGGGACGTCCGGCATCCAAGCCGGCAGTACAGCTGGCTGCGGGCGAGCCCGCCCCGTTCGATTCCGAGGCGACCTGAGCTAGGCAGCGCAGCACCCGCCGTCGTTCGGCAGGGGCCTCAGCGGGGCGTGACGCCCAGCGGGCGTCCGGCCAGCCCTCGCGGGCGCGCAGCCAATTCCGCGGCTATCCTCCGCAGCTCGTCCGCGGCGGCTCCGGCGTCGGGTTTGGCGTCCCCGTCCAGCACGATCGGTCGTCCCGCATCGCCGCCGGCACGCAGCGCCGGTTCCAGCGGGATGCTTCCCAATAACGGTACCGGCGCCTCCAGCACCGTGGAGAGCCGCTCGGCGACCGCATTGCCGCCGCCCGAACCGAAGACCTCCATCTTCGATCCGTCCGGCAGGAGCAGCCAGGACATGTTCTCGATGACTCCCGCCACCTGCTGCCCGGTCTGTGCGGCAATGGCGCCGGCGCGCTCGGCCACCTCGGCTGCGGCGGTCTGCGGGGTGGTCACCACCAGGATTTGCGACGCCGGCAGCAGCTGGGCCACCGAGATGGCCACGTCCCCGGTGCCCGGCGGCAGGTCCAGGAACAGCACATCCAGGTCGCCGAAGTAGACGTCGGTCAGGAACTGCTCCAAGGCCCGGTGCAGCATCGGTCCGCGCCAGGCGACCGGCTTGTTATCCGCGACGAACATGCCGATGGAAATAACCTTCACCCCGAACGCCACTGGCGGCAGGATCATCTCGTCCACCTGGGTCGGGGCCTGCGTGATGCCCAGCAGCCCGGGAACGGAGAACCCGTAAACGTCGGCGTCGACGATGCCCACCCGGAGACCCTGGGCGGCCATGGCGCAGGCGAGGTTGACGGTCACGCTGGATTTGCCCACGCCGCCCTTGCCGCTGGCCACGGCGTAGACGCGGGTGAGCGAGGAAGGATCGGCGAACGGGTTGCCGCGTTCGGAGCCGCGCAGCTGTTCCTTCAGCTCGGCCCGCTGCTGCGGCGTCATCACGTCCAGCTGCACCTGCACCCCGGATACTCCGGGAACGGATGCCAGCGCCTGTTCGACGTCGGCGGTGATGGTGCCGCGCAGCGGGCAGCCGGCGATGGTGAGCAGCACACCCACGGTGACCAGTCCGGCGTCGTCAATCCGGACGTCTTTGAGCATGCCCAGTTCCGCGATGGGCCGGCGAAGCTCCGGGTCAATCACCGTTCCCAGCGCGCGCCTCACGGCCGCCGGGTCCGGTAGGGACGTGTATGGATCAGTCATGAATCAGTACTCCTGGGCGCCGTTCTGGGTCTGCGGCAGCCTGGGCAGAGCGGCGGTGGCGTCAGAGGGCCTGCGCCGGCCGCGGCGGCGTTGTTCGTCCCCGGACTCGTCCTCCAGCAGTTCCTCCAACACCGAGCGGAGCTCGCTGCGGACAAAGTCACGGGTGGCCACTTCGCGGATGGCGATCCGCAGCGCGGCCAGCTCGCGGGTCAGATACTCGGTGTCGGCCAGATTGCGTTCGGCGCGCTGGCGGTCCTGCTGCAGCGAGACTTTGTCGCGGTCGTCCTGCCGGTTCTGCGCCAGCAGCAGCAGGGGAGCAGCATAGGAGGCCTGCAGCGAGAGCATCAGGGTCAGCGCGGTGAAACCCAGTGCCGCGCTGTCGAACTTCAGTGAGTCGGGACCGAAGGTGTTCCAAGCGAGCCAGAGGACACAGAAGACGGACATCCACATCAGGAACTGCGGGGTGCCCATGAAGCGGGCGAAGTTCTCGGTGGCATGGCCGAAGGCATCCGGGTTGGGCCGCAGCCGGGTCAGCAGGCGGGTACGCGTCTCGCGCGGGGTGTCGAGTCCGGCGACTTTGATTTTGCGGTCAGTCTTTTCAGCCAACGCGTCCGCCTCCAATCACGGGGGAGTCGTCCTGTGCCCGCCAATCGTCGGGCAGCAGATGGTCAAGCACATCGTCAACGGTCACGGCGCCAACCAGCCGGCCGGCCCTGTTGACCACAGCCAGTGCGTTCAGGTTGTAGGTGGCCAGGGTGCGGGCCACGTCGCTGACGTCGGTCTGGTCCAGCACGGGTTCCAAATCCGAGTCCACAATGTTGCCCAGCGCCTCCGGCGGGGGATAGCGCAGCAGTTGCTGGATATGGACCACGCCCAGGTACTTTCCGGTGGGTGTCTCCAGCGGCGGGCGGCAGACAAAAATGGCCGATGCCAGCGCCGGCGTGAGTTCTTCGCGGCGCACGTGGGCCAAGGCTTCGGCCACGGTGGCTTCCGGCGGCAGGATCACCGGCACGGGCGTCATCATGGAACCGGCCGTGTTTTCCTCGTACTCCAGCAGCCGCCTGACATCCTTTGCTTCCTCCGGCTCCATCAGCTGCAGCAGCTCTTCCTTCTGCTCCTCGGGCAGCTCGGCGAGCAGGTCCGCGGCATCGTCCGGGTCCATTTCTTCCAGCACGACGGCGGCGCGCTCCGCATCCAGCGACGTCAGGATCTGCACCTGGTCGTCATCCGGCAACTCCTGCAGGACATCCGCCAGCCGGTCGTCCTGCAGCTCGCTGGCGACTTCCAGCCGGCGCTTCTGCGTCATTTCGTGCAGCGCCTCGGCGAAGTCGGCGGGCTTGAGGTCCTCATGGCTGGCCACGAAAGTGGCGGCGGCCTGCGGTTCGTGGCGGGCGCCTTGGAAGGCCTCCTGCCAGTCAACGATCAGCGTTTCGTTGCGGCGCAGGCTGCGCAAGGGCGAGCTCGAATACCCGCGTCGGACGAAGAGCTGGGACACATACCAGTCGCCGTCGCGGGACTGCTCCATGCCGATGTCCAGGATGGTGGCATCGCCGCTGCCGTCGGCCAGTGTGACCCGACGGTCGAACATTTCGGCGACCACCAGGGTCTCGGCGCCGCGCTGTTCGAACCGGCGCAGGTTGACCAGCCCGGTGCAGATGATCTGCCCGGCGTTGATGGAGGTGACCCGGGTCATCGGGACGAACACCCGCTTCTTGCCCGGGACCTCCACGACCAGACCGACGACCAGCGGCGGCTTGGCCGGGCCGTAGTCCAGGACGACGGCGTCGCGCAGCCGGCCCAGACGGTCGCCAAGCGGGTCGAAGACATCCAGGCCCAGGAGCCGGGCGACGAAGACGCGGTTGGTTTTTGTGCTCACCCCTTTAGGCTACGTGCTGGGCCCCGAAATCCGGGATCCGGCAGGCAACTGGGTGTCGGACTGCGGGTCGCCTCCGCCGCTGTAACCGAGGCCAAAACCGGGTATCGCGTTCACCTGAAGCGATACGCAGACCATCTGCCGGGTATATCAGGGACAATGAGGGTATGTCGATGCTTGGCCGCACAGATTCCCGGGACCTCAACCGTGCTCTTCCACAGGGCGAGCTGATCGGTAACTACCGGTCCTACCTGGATGCCCAAAAAGTGGTGGACTACCTGGCGGACCAGGAGTTTCCCGTCCAGCACGTGACCATCGTCGGCAATGACCTCAAGACCGTCGAGCGCGTCACCGGCAGGCTCAGCTACCCCCGCGTCGCCCTCTCCGGGGCCGCAACCGGCGCCTGGTTCGGCCTGTTCGTCGGGCTGCTGCTGATGCTGTTCGGCGGCGGCGAAACCTACGTGCTGCTGATCTCGTCGATGGCCATGGGTGCGGCCTTCTGGATGCTGTTCGGCATCATTTCCTACGCACTGCAGCGCGGCAAGCGGGACTTCACCTCCACCAATCAGGTGATCGCCACCAGCTACGACGTGGTTGTTTCCACTGAGGTGGCGCAGGAAGCCCGCCGCCTGGCCGCGCAGTTGCCGATGGCCGGGACCGCCCATGCGGGAGCGCCGGTCAATCAGGCGCCGGTGCCCTTTGGCCAGCAACCTCCGGCCGGTTATGGCCAGCAGCCGCCCTTTGGCCAGCAGCCGCAGCCGCCGGAGCGGCCCGCCCAATGGGGCGACGACCCGTATCAGGGCAATGCCCCGGTCCAGCAGCCCCAGCCCGGGCCGGGCGGGCAGGAAGCGCAGCCCGGCCAGCCGGTGCGCGGACGCTACCCGGACCTGCCGGACGGCCGCCCGCAGTATGGAATTCGCGTGAATCCCGAACCCCAGGCCGCCGCCCCGACGTATCAGCAGACCGGATCCGGACAGCAGGCGGAGCCGACGCAGCATGCGGGCCCAGCTGGGTCCGAGGCAAGCAGCCAAACGGCCGGCACGCCCCCGACCGACGGCAGCGCGGAAGGTCCGGAACGGAACGACGGTTCCTCCGAGGGTAACGGCCGCTCCGGTACGTAGCTTCCCAAAGCGCAACAGCACCGAAACGCGCAAGGGGTCCGCCGTCATGTACGGCGGACCCCTTGCGCGTTGTCTGGGTTTGGCCGCTGCCGGCCGTCCCGTTTACTCGGATGTGCCGTAGATACCGGCCATCCAGGACTCTACGTCCTCGGGCTTGCGCGGCAGGGCCGCCGACAGGCTGACCGGACCGTCTGCGGTCATCAGGATGTCATCCTCGATCCGGACCCCGATGCCGCGGTATTCGGCCGGCACTGCCAGGTCTTCGTTCTTGAAGTACAGCCCGGGCTCGATCGTGAATACCATGCCGGGCGTGAGCACACCGTCCAGGTACAGGTCACGCTTCGCCTGGGCACAGTCGTGGACGTCGAGGCCCAGATGGTGGCTGGTGCCGTGCGGCATCCAGCGCCGGTGGTGCTGGCCTTCGGGGGAGAGGGCCTCCTCCAGCGGGACGGGCAGCAGGCCCCATTCAGCCAGCCGCTCGGCGAGGACGGTGACCGCGGCGGTGTGGATGTCACGGAACTTCACGCCCGGCTGGGCGGCGGCGAAACCGGCATCGGCAGCGTCGAGGACCGCCTGGTAGACCTTGCGCTGGATGTCGGTGAAGGTGCCGTTGACCGGCAGCGTGCGCGTCACATCGGCGGTGTAGAGCGAGTCGGCCTCCACGCCGGCATCGAGCAGCAGCAGGTCGCCGGCCTTCACCTGTCCGTTGTTGCGGATCCAATGCAGGATGGTCGCGTTGTTTCCGCTGGCGGCGATGGTGTCATAGCCCAGATCGTTGCCTTCTTCGCGAGCCCTGGCGAAAAAGGCGCCCTCCACCACGCGCTCGCCGCGTTCATGCGTCAGCGCACGCGGCAGCACCTTGACCACCTCGTGGAAGCCATTGACCGTGGCCGCCACTGCCTTCTTCATCTCCTCGACTTCCCACTCGTCCTTGAGCAGGCGCAGCTCGGACAGAGCTTCGGCGAGTGTGCCGTCGAGCTGGTCGGACTCTTCCAGATCCACTCCGGTGTTGATCCGGGAGGTGTCCACCAGGGCGTCCACGTTCAGGTCGACTTCGCGCAGCAAGCGGATGCGCATGCCGCCCACATGGACCACTCCGGCATCCTTGGTGATCGCAACTTCCAGCTCTCCCAGATCAGCCGTGGGCAGCCCCAGCCGCCGGTTCAGCTCTTCCAAGGTGGGCCGGGGCCCGATCCAAAATTCGCCGTAGCGGGCGTTTGCGTAGAACTCGGCGGAATCGCGGCCGGACATCGGGCGGAAGTACAGTGTGGCACGGTGGTGGCCGCCGTCGTCGCCCGCTCCTGCCTCGGTGGGCTCCATGACCAGCACCGCGTCGGGTTCATGGTCCAGGCCCAGACCGGTGAGGTGCGCGAAGCCCGAGTGCGGGCGGAAGCGGTAGTCGGTGTCGTTGGAACGGACCTTCAGAGGGCCGGCCGGAATGACGAGGCGCTCGCCTTGGAACTGGTCGGACAGGGCCCGGCGGCGGCGCGCTGCGTAGGGCGCCACGACTGACGGCTCAGCGGCGGACGAGTCGGCCGGAGCCCAGTGGCTGCCCATGAATTCCTTGAAGGCATCGGATTCGGGGCGCTGGGAGCGGTTGTTGACGCGGTCTTCCAGCGGCTGCTCTCCGGCAGGCGGCTGCGAGGCGTTTTCGGTCTGGTTAGTACTCACCGGTCCATCGTCTCACCGGCCCAAGATGCTGCCAACATCCGGCGTCCGCGGAGGTCCTGGCGTAAATTGGTCCTGTGATGATCGACCTGCACGCGCATTCCACTGTTTCCGACGGCACTGAGCCGCCGGCCGACGTGATGTGGGCCGCTGCGGCCGCCGGGCTCGACGTGGTGGCGCTGACGGACCACGACAGCACGGCCGGCTGGGAAGCGGCACAAAGCGCCGCGATCGCGGCAGGCATTGGCTTTGTGCCGGGCATGGAAGTCACCTGCCGGACAGTGGACGGCATCAGCGTGCACGTCTTGTCCTACTTGCATGATCCAACCCATCCCGGCCTGCTCGCTGAAATCGGCAAGGCGCGTGAAGCCCGCATGACCCGCGCCGAACGGATGGTGGAGCTGCTCGCCGAAGACTTTCCGATCACGTGGTCCGAGGTCGCCAACCATTTCGGTCACGGCACCACGATCGGCAGGCCGCACATCGCCGACGCGTTGGTGGCCGCCGGCGTCGTGTCCGACCGCAGCGAGGCGTTCGCGCAGATCCTGACCGCGCATTCGCGCTATTACGTGCCGCACTACGCCCCGGATCCTGCCACCGCCGTCACTTTGGTTCGGGAGGCCGGAGGAGTGCCGGTCTTTGCGCATCCGGTGGCCAGCAGCCGCGGCCGGATTGTCGGCGATGTGGTCTTTGCGGAGATGATTGACGCAGGCCTGGCCGGCGTGGAGATCGACCACCGGGACAACCCGGAAGCGGGCCGGCAGAAGCTGCGCCGTATCGCCGCCCGGCATGATCTGCTGATCACCGGATCCAGTGATTACCACGGTGCCGGCAAGCCCAACCGGTTGGGCGAAAACACCACCGATGAGACCATGCTGGACCGTATCCTATCGATGGGCAGCGGCACTAAGGCATACCTTCCGGGACGCCTCGCCCGCTGAGTCGGTTACGAGTTTGTTATCACCTTTTTCCAGCCCGGGCGCCGAAAAATGTTACAGTCATCCTGCACCTGACGCTGGCTTAGGCCAGGTTTCCGATGTCTTGGATCCGGAAATCGCCTGACGCCGGCGTCCATGTCCCGCGGTTGGCTGACGAACAGCAACCGCCTGCGTAGAGGACGGCGCGGATGCGATGCGCCGTCATTTTTATGCCGCACAAGCGGTTGGTTTTGGGGTCCGGGTCAGTTCCGGGCGGGACTGCGCGCTTCGAATCCTCCACCGGATTCCTTGGTCCGATGCACTTTGGCCGGACCACACGGTAATCGAGCCTGACTGCTCGGCGCGCACTTGGTCTGGTTGGCATCCGGTGGGCCGGCCATGAACGAGAGGAACGGAATGACGCAGCCTAATGCGGATTTCTATCAACTCAGCGGCTGGACCGTGATCCTGCTGCTCGTGCTGTTCTATGGCGGCACACTCCTGATGTCTGCCCTCATCGGGAAGAAGAAGGAGAACGCCGACGGCTACATGACCGCCGGCAACAAGCTGGGCTTCGGCATCTCGGCCGCCAGCATGACGGCGACCTGGATCTGGGCGTCGTCGATGTATGCCTCGGCAACATCCGGCTACACCTACGGTATTTCCGGGCCGATCCACTACGGCCTTTGGGGTGCGTTGATGATCCTGTTCATCTACCCCTTCGGCCGGCGGATCCGCGCGGTGGCACCGAAGGCACACACGCTGGCGGAAGTGATGTACGTCCGGCACGGCCGTTCCAGCCAGCTGATGCTGGCCGGCTCCAACATTGTCGGCAGCCTGATCAGCCTGACCTCCAACTTCATCGCCGGTGGCGCGCTGGTGGCGCTGCTCTCCCCGTTCAGCTTCGGCCAGGGCGTCATCGCCGTGGCAGCCGGCGTGCTGCTCTACACCCTGTGGTCTGGTTTCCGCGCCTCGGTGCTGACCGACTTCGCCCAGGTGCTCGCCATGCTGGGCGCCGTCGTCGTGATCATTCCTGCGGTGTTCTTTGCGGCCGGGGGACCGGGGATGTTTGAAGCGGGGGCGCAGAACCTGACCCCTGAGCAGTCCAACTTCTTCTCCAGCGAGGCCTTCCTGAACCAGGGCGCCCCGTACATCGCGGCGGTCCTGGCCTATGCCATTGGCAACCAGACCATCGCGCAGCGGCTCTTCGCGGTGCGCGAGGACCTGATCAAGAAGACGTTCGTCACGGCCACCGTGGGCTACGGGGCCACGGTGATCGGGGTGGGCATGCTCGGCGTGATGGCCCTCTATCTGGGCCTGGCTCCCGCCGGCGGCGACCTGAACAACCTGATCCCGCAGATGGCTTCCACCTACCTCCATCCAATCCTGCTGGGCGTCTTCCTGATCATGATCATCGGGGCGCTGTCCTCGACGGCCGATTCGGACCTCTCCGCGCTGTCGTCGATCATGATGGCCGACGTTTACGGCCAGACCGTGGGCAAGGCCAAGGCCAACGCCAAGACCATGCTCCTGGTGGGCCGCGTGACCATGATCGTGGCAACTGCCGCCGCGTTGTACTTCGCCAGCGGGCAGATGAGCATCTTGGACCTGTTGGTCTTTGTGGGAGCCCTGTGGGGCGCGCTCGTCTTCCCGGTGATCGCCAGCTTCTACTGGGAGAAGGTCACCAACAAGGCCTTCACCGTGTCCGTGCTGGCGGCGCTGGCCGTCTTCCTGCCGGTGCGCTTCGGCTGGCTGCCGATGAACGGTGCGGTCGGCATCGCGATCGACGTCATTTCCGTCATCGGCATCGGCGTGGTGCTGGGCCTGATGGCCTTTGGCTTCTTCGGCCTCAAGTGGGCCAAGATCATTGCTGTCGCCGGCGCCATCATCTCCGCCCCGTTCGCGCTCGGCAACCTGCACGAGTACACCGTGCTCAGCGGTTCGCTGGTCGCCTACGCAGTCAGCACCGTGGTCTGCTACCTGATGTCTGCACGCAGCACCATGAACTTCGACTTCGACACCATCAAGGCGCGGATCGGCGACTTCGACCCCAGCGAGCCGGCATCTTCCAGCACCGAAACTGAAGCTGCGGGCCACACCGCGGCCCTGAAGTAAGGAGACTTATATGGAGACTCTGCTCCTGACGGTTTACGTCCTCATCTGGCCGGTCATCGTGGCCGGCACCCTGTACGTGATTTCCCGCGGCTTCTTCAAGGAATGGGCCGAGTCCCGCCGCGAGGGCCGCAGCATCATCTAGCTCCCTCGGCGGAACCCTTGACCGAACGACGGCGGGGCCCGGTACCAGTTCTTGCAACTGGTGCCGGGCCCCGCTGTTGTTGAGGGCTGACTAGGTGTCCTGTCCGGCGCCGGCAGGCTGCCGGGAAGGACGTCAGGTGGCTGGCAGCGCTGCTGCCTCGCCGGCTCCGACGACGGCTGCCTCGCCGGCATCGATGACCGTGGCATGGCTGCCCAGCCGCTTGCGCATGACGTCGATGGCCTGCGGGTTCTGGTCCACGCAGACGAACCGCCGGTCCAGCCGGGCCGCCACCGCGCCGAGGGTCCCTGAGCCGGCGAAGAAGTCCAAGACCCAGTCGCCGGGCCGGCTGCTGGCGGCCACCATCCGGCGCAGCAGGCCTTCCGGCTTCTGCGTCGGGTACCCGGTCTTCTCCCGGCCGGTGGGGGAGACGATGGTGTGCCACCAGACATCGGTGGGCAGTTTGCCGCGTGCGGCCTTCTCCGCCGTCACCAGGCCCGGTGCCATGTAGGGCTCGCGGTCCACTTCGGTGTTGTCGAAATGGTAAGCCTTGGGGTTCTTCACGTAGACAAGGATGTTGTCGTGCTTGGCCGGCCAGCGATTGCGCGCACGGGCGCCGTAGTCGTAAGCCCAAATGATCTCGTTCAGGAAGCTCTCACGGCCGAACAAGATGTCCAGCAGCACCTTGGCATAGTGCACCTCGCGGTAGTCCAGGTGCAGGTACAGCGTGCCGTCGTCGGCCAGCAGCCGCCAGGCTTCGGACAACCGCGGTTCCAGGAAAGACCAGTAGTCGTCGAAGGCGTCGTCATAGCTGGCGAGCGTGCCTTTGACCGTCTGGTAGGACCTTCCCTTGAAGCCGATCCGGTCACCTTCGCCGTCGGCGCTGCGGACCATCGAGGTCTGCTGCCGGCGCTGGACCCGCCCGGTGTTAAAGGGCGGGTCCAGATAGACCATGGTGAAAGCGCCGTCGGGCAGCGTGGGCAGGAAGTCGGCGTTGTCCGCCTCAACTACCAGCGAGCTGCCGTCCTGCGTCCACCGGGCGTCGGCCACTATTCCCCGCTGGCGCCGTCGGTGCCCTGCTGGGCCGCCTCATTGACGACCTCGCCGTTGCGGCGGCGGGTACGCGAGCGCTTCCGACGCGGCTTCTCGGCGGAGGCGCCGGCCGGGCTCTCGGCCGGGGCTTCCTCGCCGCTGCGGCGCTGGCGGCGGTTGCCCGAGTCGGACCGGCCCTGCGGGCCGCCCTGGTGGGCACCGGCGCGGCGTGATCCGCTGCGTCCGCCGTCCTGCCGCTGGCCGCCGGAACGCGCCGGGCGCTTTCCGGTCTCACCGAGGTCCTCGAGCTTTTCGGCGTCGATACCGGCGAGCTTGCGCTGGCTGCGCGGCAGCCTGCCCTTGGTGCCCTCGGGGATGTTCAGGTCCGAGTACAGATGCGGCGACGAGGAGTAGGTCTCCTGCGGTTCCGGAACGTCCAGGCCCAGGGCCTTGTTGATCAGGCCCCAGCGGGGCACATCGTCCCAGTCCACAAACGTGACGGCGGTGCCCTTGTTGCCGGCGCGGCCGGTGCGGCCCACCCGGTGCAAGTAGGTCTTCTCGTCCTCGGGGCACTGGTAGTTGATGACGTGCGTGACGTCCTCCACGTCGATGCCGCGGGCGGCAACATCGGTGGCGACCAAGACGTCCACCTTGTTGTTGCGGAAGGCGCGCAGAGCCTGTTCGCGGGCGCCCTGGCCAAGGTCACCGTGGATGGCGCCGGCGGCGAACCCGCGGTCCACCAGTTCCTCGGACAGCTTGGCGGCGGTGCGCTTGGTCTTGGTGAAGATGATGGTCCGGCCGCGGCCTTCGGCCTGCAGGATGCGGGCCACGACCTCGGACTTGTCCAAGTTGTGCGCGCGGTAGACAACCTGGCGGATGTCCTTCTTGGTGATGCCTTCGTCGTCCGGATCGGCGGCACGGATGTGCGTCGGCTGGGTCATGTAGCGCCGGGCCATGGCGATGACGGGCCCCGGCATGGTGGCGGAGAAGAGCATGGTCTGGCGAACGGCCGGCGTCGCGGCCAACAGGGTTTCGACGTCCGGCAGGAAGCCCAGGTCCAACATTTCGTCGGCCTCGTCCAGCACCACAATGCGGACGTTCTTCAGGCTCAGATGCTTCTGCCGGTGCAGGTCGATCAGCCGGCCCGGGGTGCCGACCACAACCTCCACGCCCTTCTGCAGCATCTCGATCTGCGGCTCATAAGCGCGGCCGCCGTAGATGACGGCGACGCGCGCATTGCGCTGCTTGGACGCTGTGGTGAGGTCATTGCTGACCTGGACCGCCAGTTCGCGCGTCGGCACGATGATCAGGGCCTGCGGTGCCCCGGGTACCGGAAGCTTGTCGAAGCCGTCGTCATCCGGCCCCACGACCCGCTGCAGCGCCGGGATGCCGAAGCCCAGGGTCTTGCCGGTGCCGGTCTTGGCCTGGCCGATGATGTCGTGGCCGCCCAGGGCTACCGGCAGGGTCATCGCCTGGATCGGGAAGGGGTGGGTGATGCCGGCGTCGAAAAGCGAACGCACAATGTCCGCCCGGACATTGAAATCGGCGAAGGTCTGTTTGGGCAGCTCGTGCGGGCGTTCGTCCGAGGCCAGCGAGGCCTCAACGGCGAGTTCTTCGGCGCTGTTGTCGGCGTGGATGAGCTGTTCGCCGCCCACTTGGATGTTGTCAGTGTTCAATTACATACCGTTCATTCAGGCGCCGACGCCGCCGGTGCTCAACGGTCCTGCCACAGATGATGGCGGCAGCGGAACAAAGCGGAAGCGTGGCGCAACCAGTGGAAGCCGATCGCGGGCTAACAACTGCTTTCCTCGCCGGCCAAAATGGCAACCAAGGAGGTTAAAGATCGCGTAGGGGCTGATCTGTTGATGGATTCAATTCACTCAATCAACGACCGGGCATCCAGTACTACACGATTAAGTCTACCGGTGCCGGGCAAACCGGGCCTTTCGGCGCACCGAAGGGACGCTATCCCTCGGCCAATTCGAAGCGAAGGCGCCGTTCTTCAATGTCCGCCACGGACAACCGAACGCGCACGGTGGCCCCCGCCTCCAGAACCCCCGAGCACCGTGCGGTGACCGGCGGATCGCTCAGCTGCACCACGCCGTACGGCTCCTGGCCGCCATTGCCCTGCCCGTTGCCGTTTCCGTTTCCGTTGCCTTTGCCCCGGCCCGCCACCAGGACTCTCCCGTTTCCGTTGCCGCTGCGGTTGCCTGGGTTTCCGTTGGCGCCGCCTTTTGAATGGCCGTTTCCGTTTCCGTTGCCCGGGTTGCGGGTGCCGGTAATGACCACGGCGTCGAACTCTTCGCCCACCCGGTGGCTGAGCAGCGCGGTTTCCACCGCATCCAGCGCGGCGCGGTCCACCCGCCCGGCCAGCTGGTCGGAGGCCGCCATCAGCTTGGGCAATTCGTCCAGCGCGTCCCGTGCCCATTGCGGCACCGGGTCCCCGGCGCACAGGGCATGGCAGATCACCAGCACAAAGCGGTCCACCAGCCGGCGCAACGGAGCGGTGGTGTGTGCGTAGGGTGCGGCTATGGCTGCCTGGAGCTGTTCGGCGGGCAATTCGCCGTCGAACGGCGTGTAGCCAGCGCCGCGGAACAGCGTGGTGGCCGCATGCATCAGGGCCAGCTGCCGAGGATCGGTGGTGTCAAGGCTGCGAAGGTAGTCACCGTAGGCCACGTCCTGGGGCCACGGAAAGCCGAGGGCTTCGGTCTGCCGGCGGTACTGGGCTTCGGCCTCGGCATCCGGGCCCGGCATCGTGCGGAGGATGCCGATCCGGCCCTCCAACATGATCCGTGCCGCGGCCATCCCGGTCATCAGCGAGATCTGCGCGTTCCAATCCTCCACCGGCAGCGGGGGCTTGGTGACAATAAAGTAGTGCCGTCCGTCGTGGGCGATCTCCTGGTCCGGAACATTGAGGCTGGCGCCGCCTCGTTCGCGTTCCAGTTGCACGCGCTTGAGGCCCACTTCCTTCAGCAGCAGCAGCGTGGGGGCCGCGTCGCCCGAATTGATGTCCTGCTGCACCTGCTCATAGTTCAGCTTGGCCCGGGAACGCACTCGTGCGCGCTCCACGCTGGCCGCGGTGACGCGGGCACCGGCGTCGAGCTCGAAGCGCCACACATAGGCCGACCGCACCTGGTCCGCCAGTAACGATCCGGCCTCTTCGCCGATGACGTCCGGATGCAGCGGGATCCGCCCGTCCGGGGCGTAAATGGTCTGGCCCCGCCGCCGCGTTTCGGCATCAAGTTCCCCACCGGCCGCCACGAAGGACGGAACGTCGGCGATCGCGTACCAGACCGTATAGCCGCCGTCGCGGGTTTCGATGTACATCGCCTGGTCCAGGTCGGTAGAGGACGGCGGGTCGATGGTGACGAACTCCAGCGACGTCAGATCCGTCTCCGGCAGTCGATGGGCGGCAACGGCGGCCTCCGCTTCGGCCAGTGCGCGCGCGTCGAAGTCCTGCGGCAGGTCGAACTCTGTCCGCAGGTCATTCAGCACCCGGGCCAGCAGGTGCTGGGACTCATTGACCTTCGAATCCAAATGCGGGGACGGCACAGGGTTAGCCTAACGTCAGCCGCGTCGAATTGGGACGCTACCCTTGAATTCATGAGCACCGAGAGCACCGTGCCCGCGGCGGCCGGAGAGGACTCCGACCGCCGCCGGCAGTTCCTGATCGATCTGTACGGCGTCATGGCCTATGGCGAACTGTCCGCCTTCGAGCGGTTTTCCTCCGACGCGCGTTTTTCGCCCACGTTGCACGATCGCGCTGCCGTGGGGCGGCTGGCCGTGACCGAGTTTGAACATTTCGAGGCGGTGGCCGCCCAGCTCGAGCAACTCGGTGTTGATGTGGAGACGGCGATGGCTCCGTTCCAGCCCTCCATCGATGCGTTCCATGACCGGACCCGGCCGGCCGACTGGTATGAATCCCTGATGAAGGCCTATGTCACCGACGGCGTTCTGGGCGACTTCTACCTGCACATCGCCGGAGCGCTCGACAGTGAGACGCAGAAGCTGGTGGCCAGGATCAAGGAAAACACCGAACAGATTTCCATGATCGCGGCCCGGCTCAAGCAGGTGCTGGCCGACGATCCGCGGCTGTCCTCGCGACTGGCGTTGTGGGGGCGCCGGCTGGTCGGCGAAGCGCTGACCCAGGCCCAGCGGATCGGAATTGAGCGGGCCGTCCTGAGCGAGCTGATGCGTGGACAGGACCCGGACCGGCAGGCGCAGGCCACCGGAGAGCTGTTTGCCCAGCTCACCCAGAACCACTCCCGGCGGATGAACGATCTGGGCCTGACGGCGTGAGCGCGACCCTTTAAAGCTGGTGGGATCGCCGGTAGGCTGACGGTGGCCGCCTTCGAGTGCGCTCGCCGGCTTTTCGCCGCGGAGCCCGGCGGCCGGATCTGGCCCTGCAACAGACCGGGAGGACATCGTGGGACGTGCCAAGGATGTACTGAGCAGCGAAGAGATTGACCGGCAGCTCATCGGGCTGCCGCAGTGGCGCTATTCGGGCGGGGCGCTGGTCAGCGTGTTCACGCTGGACAACGGGCGCGAGGCGCTGAATTTCATCGCCTCCGTCGGCGACCTGGCCGAGGAGCAACAGCACCACCCGGACTTGGACTGGCGGTACAACAAGGTTTTCCTGCGGTTCACCTCGCACGACGCCGATGCCGAAGTTACCACCCGCGACGTATCCGCGGCGGCATCGGTCAGCGTGCTGGCGGGGAAGCTCTCCGCGGACGCGGACCCGGACGCTTACCCGGGGTAGCCGGGCTCAGCCCAACAGGGCGGTCAGGCGCTCGGTGTCCCGCTGCACGCGGCGGCGCCCAGTCAACCAGGCGCCAACCCACGCAGCGGGAATGGATACCGCCATCGGCAGCAGCCATGACAGGTAATGCACGCCCGGCTCCGACGCCAGCCCTGCGGCCATCAGGACGAGCCAGAGCAGCACCGCCGCCGCCACCGCTATGCCCGGCAGCAGCAGCACGCCATAGGCGTTCCGGCGGGAGTCCACAGCCCACGCCGTGAATCCGACGGCGGCGGCCACCAGCAGCAGCAGGACCAGCGGGACCATGACGCCTAGAGTGCGCCGAAACCGACGGGGCGGGGGCCTTCGGCGCCGATTTCAATGTAAGCCAGCACGTTGGACGGGATGATGACCAGACGGCCCTTGGAATCGGTCAGGCGCAGTTCGGCGCCGCCGTTCATGGCCCGGCTGGCAATCTCGGCCACCTCGTCCGGCGACTGCGCCGAATCGAGCACGATTTCACGGCCGACGTTCTGCATGCCGATCTTCACTTCCACGCTGATGCCTCCTGCTTGAATGCTGTGTGGGTAGGTTCCCTACTGGCGAATCTATCCTAGGGTTCCTTCGGGAAGCGTGAAATTCCGCGCCAAGCTAAACGGTAGATCAGTTCGCTGGCGGCATCTTGGTCCAGATCGCCGCCGGCACGCAGCCAGTGCCGCGCACTGATCTGCGCCATGCCGGCCAGGGCACGGCCCAGCAGCGTGGCCTCCACCTCGGACAGCTTGGTGTCCTCGGCGATGACTTCGGCGATGGCGCTGGCCAGCCTCGCGTTGAAATCCTCCAGCCGGGAGCTGACATCCGGATCGTTGTTCAGATCGGATTCGAAGACAAGTCGGTGTGCCTGGCTGTCCTGCGCGATGAACTGGTAGTAGGCCCGGATGGTGGCGTGCACCCGCAGCTTGTTGTCCGTGGTCGAATTCAGTGCGGCCATCAACATGGCGTTCAGCGATTCCAAATGGTGATCCAGCAGCGCCAGGTACAGCTCCCGTTTGCCCGGGAAGTGCTGGTAGAGCACCGGTTTGCTCACGTGTGCGGCGTCCGCGATCTCGTCCATCGCCGCGGCGTGGTAACCGTTGGCCACGAACACCTCGTGCGCCGCCTGCAGCAACTGGCGCCGCCGTTCCTCCCGGGGCAGTCGGGTGGGCCGGGCAGCGGGGCGGGGTTCTGTTGTCACGGCGGTACACGGCCTCTTCCGGCGCTCGGTGGGTAAACCAGCGCCACAATGCAGTAGGTGTCAGTCCCGACCAGTTTACGCACCAGTAACCGTCCAGCGGCGTAGATTGGAACAATGACCACCCAGGAAACCGGGCAGCTGCCGCCGCTGGTGGAACCGGCCGCGGCGCTCAGCAAGGACGAGACCGAACGCTACTCGCGGCATCTGATCATTCCGGAAGTAGGCATGATTGGCCAGCTGCGGCTGAAAAACGCCAAAGTCCTGGTGATCGGCGCCGGCGGCCTGGGCTCGCCGGCCATGCTGTATCTGGCGGCAGCGGGCGTGGGCCGCATTGGAATTGTGGACGACGACGACGTGGAGGTCAGCAACCTGCAGCGCCAGGTGATCCACGGCGTGGCCGATCTGGGGCGCAGCAAGGCGGCCTCGGCCAGGGACAGCATTCTGGCGCTGAACCCCGGTGTGGACGTAGTGCTGCACGAGTTCCGGCTGGACTCGGGCAACGCGCTGGAGATCTTCGCCGGTTACGACGTGATCTTGGATGGGACCGACAACTTTGCCACCAGGTATCTGGTCAACGATGCCGCCGCGCTGCTGGGCAAACCCTACGTGTGGGGGTCCATCCTCAGATTCGACGGACAGGTCAGTGTCTTCTGGGACGCCTACGGTCCGAACTACCGCGATCTCTACCCGGAGGCGCCGCCGCCCGGGTCGGTGCCGTCGTGCGCCGAGGGCGGCGTGCTGGGCGTGCTGTGCGCGCAGATCGGCTCCGTCATGGTGAACGAAGCGATCAAGCTGATCACTGGGATCGGCCGGACGCTGCTGGGACGCGTGCTGATCTTCAATGCCCTCCAGATGAGCTGGCGCGAACTCAAGGTGCGTAAGGATCCGGATGCCGAACCGATCACCCGGTTGGTCGACTACGAGGCCTTTTGCGGGGTGGCGCCGGCGCGTGAGGTGGACGGCGGCCACGCCGTGGACGCGCGCACCCTCTCCCGCATGCTGGCCGACCGTGATGCGGGCAAGCGGGATTTCCAGCTGATTGACGTCCGGGAGCCCGGTGAATACGAGGTGGTCAACATTCCCGGGGCGGTGATCATCCCGAAGGGCCGGATCCTGTCCGGCGAGGCACTCGACGACCTGCCGCGGGAGCAGGAGTTGGTGTTCCACTGCAAATCGGGGGGCCGCTCATCCGAGGTGCTGGAAAACTTGCTGGCGCAGGGCTATACCCGGGTGTCCCATCTGGACGGAGGAATCCTGGCCTGGGTCAGGGACGTGGAGCCGGCCAAGCCGGTGTACTGAGGCCGCGCCTGCCGATGTGGGGCCAGACCGCTGCCCGGAGGCAGCGAATCAGGCGGTGGCTGCGTCGTCGTGCACCACTGCCACCGGACAGGAGGCGGCATCCGCCGCTGCCGGCAGCGCCGGTTCCTCCACCGTGATGCCGTAGAGCGCTTCCAACGCGGCAATGTAGCGGTCCTGCTCGCCGCTGGCGGCAAGCTCGCGCGCCCGCACGGTGGGCAGGTGCAGCAGTTGCTTGACCATGCGGCGCATGGCGAATTCGACTTCCTGGGCCGGGCCGGTGCAGCCGTGCTGGGAGCGGACCTTTTCCAGCTCGCTTTCCAGCACCTGCATGGTGTGTTTGCGCAGCGCCACGATGGCCGAGTCCACGCTGCGTGCCTGCTGGCTGGCCTCGAAGCTGCGGGCCGCGGTGGCGACGATTTCCGCCGCCTGCTGGACCGATTCCGCCTGTTCCTCGGGAGCTGCCATGCGCACGGATTCCAGCGTGATCAGTTCCACGCCGTCCAAGCCACCAACGGCAGGGTCGAAGTCGTGGCTCAGCGCCAGGTCAATGATGGTCAGCGGCTTGTCCACGCCGGTGCGTACGCGGGCCACGCGGTCGGCGCTGACCTGGTTGTCGCCGCCGCTGCAGCCGATGACCACGTCGGCGGCGGCGATGGCCGGGCCCAACGCGGCATGCGTCAACGGCGCGCCGCCGCGGGTCTCGGTGAAGGTTTCGGCGCGTCCGGACGAGGAGTAGACGCTGATCCGGCTGCAGCCGCGCTCACGCAACAGCGCCATGGTGGCCCCGGCGTACGCGCCGGTTCCGAAGAGCACCACCTGCTTGCCGGACCAGTCCTTGTCTGTTGCCAGATCAGTGGCCAAGTCGAGGGCGACGGAAACGATCGAGAGCCCGCGGCCGCCGAGGGCGGTCTGCGTGCCGACGTCCTTGGCTGTGCGGGACGCGGTCTGGAACAAGCGGACCAGTCCGCCGCTGGCCGTGCCCTTCTCTTGGGCTTCGATCAGCGCCCGGCGCACTTGGCCGGCCACCTCGCGTTCGCCGACAACGGCCGAATCGAGGCCGGCCCCGACGGCGAACAAGTGGCGGGCAACGTCCTCGCCGGTATTCAGGTCGAAGGAGTCGGCCACCAGGGATTCGTCAAGACCCGAGCTGCGGCTGATCTGTTCGATCAGGGCGGCGCGGGCGGATTCCAGATCGGATTCGCTCTCGGCCTCGCAGTACACTTCCACCCGGTTGCAGGTGGCCAGGACAACGGTGCCGGCGACCGGGGAGCCGTCCGCGAGCACGTCTGTATCGATCCGGGAGGTGCCGGCGCTCAGGCGGGCCACCGTTTCCAGATCGACCTTGGAATGGGTTGCAACGAGTGAAAGTAAGACCACAGCGCCTCTATCTTAGCGGGAAGGAAGCCTCAGCTCATTCAAGCTTCCCCCATTAACCCTGCGTTAACCTGCAGACTGCCGTGCCGACGGCGGTGATATTGCCCACTCCGGCCTGCGGGAAGCCGGATTATGGGCCGGGTGCGGCTCCTCCGGGTTGGCCAGAAGTGCGGCCGCTGGATGAGAATCTATGTCATGACACTGAATGCTTCCCATCCCTTGATGGACGGGCGTACCGCCGACTCCGACCTGATCACCGCCTACCGCGGCGGCAAACCCGGCCGCCGTCCGGTCTGGTTCATGCGGCAGGCCGGGCGGTCCCTGCCCGAATACCGGGAAGCACGCCAAGGCATCGCCATGCTCGATTCCTGCCTGAAGCCGGAGCTTGCCGCCGAGATCACGCTGCAGCCGGTGCGGCGCCACGATGTGGACGCCGGAATCTTCTTCTCCGACATCGTCATCCCGCTGAAGCTGGCCGGGGTGGACGTGGACATCGTTCCCGGCGTCGGGCCGGTCCTGGGCGCCCCGGTCCGCACCGCCGCCGACGTCGCGGCGTTGCCGGAGCTGACGGACGAGGCACTGGAACCGATCCGTGAAGCGGTCCGGCTGACCGTGGCCGAGCTGGGCAAGAAGCCGCTGATCGGTTTCGCCGGCGCACCGTTTACGCTTGCGGCGTACATGGTGGAGGGCCGGCCGTCACGCGACCACCTGGGCCCCCGCACCATGATGCATTCGGACCCGGGGACCTGGAATGCGCTGGCCGCTTGGGCCGCCGACGCGTCCGGCAAGTTCCTGCGCGCCCAGCTGGAAGCGGGAGCCAGCGCCGGGCAGCTGTTCGATTCCTGGGCCGGTTCGCTGTCGCTGGCGGACTACCGGCGGCGGGTGGCGCCGGCGTCGACCCGCGCCCTTGACCACGTCCGCGGCCTGGGCGTACCGCTGGTCCACTTCGGCACCGGCACCTCGGAACTGCTGGTCGCCATGCGCGATGTCGGCGCCGACGTGATCGGCGTTGACTACCGGCTGCCGCTGGACGAGGCGAACCGACGGCTGGGCGGCCGCACGCCGCTGCAGGGCAACATCGACCCGGCGCTGCTGTCGGCGCCGTGGGAGGTCCTCGAAGCCCATGTCCGCGATGTGCTGGCCGCCGGCAGCGCCGCCCCCGGCCACGTGGTCAACCTGGGCCACGGCGTGCCGCCGGAAACCGACCCGACGGTGCTGACCCGCGTGGTCGAGTTGATCCACTCGGTGGCCCCGTAATCATGCAGCACCCCGACCCGCAGCACGCACCCGGCCGCCATGAACGGCACGGCGGGCGCAAACCCAAGCCGAGCACCGCCGTCGTCATCGGTGGCGGAATAGCCGGCCTGGTGTCCGCGCGCGAACTGGCCCTGGCCGGCGTCGAGGTGACGGTCCTTGAGGGCAGCCCCAAGTTCGGCGGCTGCGTGACGCGGCACGAAGTCGGCGGGCTGACGCTCGACGCCGGTGCCGAGTCGTTCGCCACCCGCTCCAGCGTGGTGTCCGACCTTGTCGCCGAGCTGGGGCTGGGCGCCGAGCTTGTGCAGCCGAACCCGGCCGGCGCCTGGATCCAACTGCCCGACGGCGCCCAGCGGCTGCCCAAGACGGGCGTACTCGGCATCCCCGCGGACCCCTCGGATCCGGACGTGGTGCAGGCGATCGGCCGCCGGGCTGCGCTGCGCGCTTCCGGCGACAAGGTCATGCCGCTGGGATCGTTGCTGCGCCGCGAACAGCTCAGCCTGGGCGAGCTGGTGCGGACCCGGATGGGCGATGCCGTGCTGCAGAAACTGGTGGCACCGGTGGTCGGCGGAGTGTATTCGGCGGATCCGGATGTTTTGGAAGTGGATTCGGTGATGCCGGGGCTGCGTGCCTCGGTGGCTTCGCACGGTTCGCTGACTGCCGCGGTGCGTGCCATCCGCAAGGCGGCCCCGGCCGGATCCAACGTGGCAGGCATTGCCGGCGGAATGGGACGGCTGACCGAGGCGCTGCTGGCGGATCTGAAGTCACGCCACGTTTCGCTGCACGCCGGGGCGGCGGCCACCGCCCTCACCCAGCGCGACGACGGGTGGCTGGTGGAGTCTGCGGCAGGCACCTTCGCCGCGGACGCGGTGATGATGGCCGCCGACGGGCGTGCAGCTGTCCGCCTGCTGGCCGGAACGGTGCCGGGTCTGGCCGGTCTGGAACCCGAAGCCGGACCCTCGGTGGCGCTGGTGACATTGGTGGTGGACCTGCCGGAGCTGGATGCCATGCCGCGCGGCACCGGTCTGCTGGTGGCGCCCTCGGTGCAAAACGTCAAGGCGAAGGCGCTCACCCATGCCACCGCCAAGTGGCCGTGGCTGGCGGACGAAGCCGGTCCGGGCAGCCACGTGCTGCGGTTGTCCTTTGGACGCGCGGTGGGGCAGCAGGGCGCCGAGGACTTCACCGGCTGGAACGACGACGAGCTTTACCGGCAGGCGCTGGCGGATGCCAGCACCCTGATGGGTGTGGGCATCGGCGACGACGACGTGGTGGGTTGGAAGGTGGTGCGCTGGATCGGTGCACTGCCGTCCGCAACGCTGGGGCACCGCGACCGGATGGCCGCGGTGCGCCGCGAACTGGCCGCACATACCGGGGTGGACGTGACCGGCGCCTGGCTGGCCGGCACCGGTTTGGTGGCGGTGGTGGGCGACGCGCGCCGCCGCGCGCGGGAGTTGGCCGCCCGGCTGCAACCCGCAGCCTGATCTTCTACAATGTGTAGAAGCAGAGTTTTCGATTAATTACGATGCAGAAGGCAGACTGGTAAGCATGAGCGAATCGGCAAAGTCAGAGTCAGCAACCACCGCCGCCGGCGGCACCGACGAGGAGCTGTTCTACACCCTCTGGACGGTATTCAAGCGCACCGGTGCGCCGGCGGATCCGTCCGCTGTGGCAGCGTTCGATGAAACGGTTGCAGAACTGGCCGGCCGCAAGGTCACGCTGCGCGGCGCCTACGATGTGTCCGCCATGCGCGAAGACGCCGACGTGATGATCTGGCTGCACGGCCCGCAGCCGGACGAGCTCCAGGCCGCCGTGCGCGCGATCCGCCGCACCGGGCTGTTCGCCGCCACCGAACTCGTGTGGTCCGCGATGGGTGTCCACCGCGACGCCGAGTTCAGCAAGAACCACGCGCCGGCCTTCTCGCTCGGCAAGGAGCCGGAAGCCTGGCTCTGCGTGTACCCGTTCGTGCGCTCCTACGAGTGGTACCTGCTGCCCGCCGAGGAACGCGGCAAGATGCTGCGCGACCACGGCATGCTCGGCCGCGACTACCCGCAGGTGCTCGCCAACACCGTTGCCTCCTTCGCGTTGGGCGACTGGGAATGGATCCTGGGCCTGGAAGCTCCCGAGCTGATCGACCTGGTGGACCTGATGCGCCACCTTCGCTACACGGACGCCCGCAACCATGTGCGCGAAGAGATCCCGTTCTACACCGGCAAGCGCATCAGCACCGCCGAGATTGCCGAGGTGCTGCGGTGAGCCAGCCAGCCGAAGCTACCTTCGACCCGCGTGCCGGGGTGGCGCCCGACGGGACCATGCAGCCGAAGAACTATGACGCCCTGCTGCTGGCCTCCTTCGGTGGGCCCGAGGGCCAGGACGACGTGATCCCGTTCCTGCGCAATGTCACCAGCGGCCGCGGTATCCCCGACGAACGGCTCGAGGAAGTCGCCACCCATTACCGCGCCAACGGCGGCGTCAGCCCGATCAACGCACAGAACCGTGCGCTGAAGTCGGCCCTGGAAGCAGAGCTGGCCCGCCGCGGGATCAACCTGCCGGTGCTCTGGGGCAACCGGAACTGGGACCCCTACATCACCGACGTTTTCAAGGAAGCGTACGACGCCGGCCATCGCCGCGTGCTGGCCCTGAGCACCAGCGCGTACTCCGGCTACTCCAGTTGCCGGCAGTACCGTGAGGACTTCGGCATGGCACTGGTGGAGACCGGGCTGGCCGGAAAGCTGGAAGTGGACAAGGTCCGCCAGTACTTCGACCACCCGGGCTTCGTGGAACCGTTCGTGGAAGGACTGGCCGAGGGGCTGAACCGGGTCCGTGCCGAACTGGCCGCACAGGGTGCCGAGGACGCGCCCGTCCACATCCTGTTCGCCACCCATTCCATTCCGATTGGGGACGCCGAGAACGCCGGACCCCGCGGCGAGGAGTACGAGGGCGGCAGCGCCTACGTGGCGCAGCACCTGGCCACCGCGCGAGCGGTACTGGACCGGGTACCGGAAGCCGCCGGCGTCGATTGGTCGTTGGTCTACCAGTCCCGCTCCGGCGCTCCGCATGTGCCGTGGCTGGAACCGGACATCAACGACGCAATCGAGGAACTGCCGGCGCACGGCGTGAAGGGCGTGGTCATCGTTCCGCTGGGCTTCGTCAGCGACCACATGGAGGTGGTCTGGGACCTGGACACCGAGGCGTTGGAAACCTGCCGCAACCTCGGCCTGGCCGCAGCCCGCATCCCGACGCCGGGCGTACACCAAAAATTCGTCGAGGGCCTGGTGGACCTGGTCTGCGAACGGACGCTGGAGCAGCACAAGGCCGAGCGTCCCGCGCTGTCCGCGCTGGGCCCCTGGATGGACGTCTGCATGCCCGGCTGCTGCGCCAACCGCCGCGGCGAGAAGCCGACCGTCGCGGGCATGGATTCGACCGTCGGGGTGACGCAGCCATGACCGTGACCGTCCGCGTGGGTACCCGCGCCAGCGCCCTGGCCGTCACCCAGACCACCACCGTGGCCGAGGCACTGGCCGCCGGGGGAGCGCTGGAGTACGAACTGGTCCGGATCAAGACCGAGGGCGACGTGCTCAAGGGGCCGCTGGCCCAAATCGGCGGCACCGGTGTGTTCACCGCCGCCCTGCGCGAGGCGTTGTTGGACGACCGCTGCGACGTGGCCGTGCATTCGCTCAAGGACCTGCCCACCGGCGTGGCGGAGGGTTTGCAGATCGCCGCTATTCCGGTGCGGGTGGATGTCCGGGACGCGTTGTGCGCCCGCGACGGACTGACACTTGCCGAACTGCCGGCCGGGGCCAAGGTGGGCACGGGCTCGCCGCGCCGGGCGGCCCAGTTGCGCGCCGCCCGCCCCGATCTGGACGTGGTGGACATCCGCGGCAACGTGGACACCCGGCTGGGACGGGTCAAGGGGTTGACGGGTGAAGCGATGGTCGAAGGAAAGCACGCCGATCTTGACGCCGTCGTGCTGGCCGCCGCCGGTCTGGCCCGGCTGGGCCGAACCCAGCATGTAACGGAACTGCTGGATCCGTCGGTCATGCTGCCCGCCCCGGGCCAGGGTGCGCTGGCCGTTGAATGCCGGGTGGCCGACGCAGCGGCCGGCACGGCGCTGGCCGGCGCGCTGGCCGAGTACGACGACGCGGAAAGCCGCTTGGCCGTGACCGCCGAACGCTCGCTGCTGGCGCGGTTGGAAGCCGGCTGCAGCGCACCGGTGGGCGCGTTGGCACGGGTGGACGCCGGCAGCCTGATCCTGCGGGCAGTGGTCTGCAGCCCCGACGGCAGCCGACTGTTGCACGGTGAGCAGCAGGTGCACGCCGCCGGTGCCGAAGACGCCGTGGCGCTGGGGGCCCGGCTGGCGGAAGAGTTGCTCGGGCAGGGCGCCGGCGACTTGATGAGCCAGGCTGGCCACTGACCATGGCGTTGCTGCGGCAGCGCGGGGCGCCGGAGAACCAGCTCCAGGGGCTGCGGGTGGTCCTGCCGCGCACACCGGACCGCGCGGCCGGGATGGCAGCCGAGCTGCTCCGGCGGGGCGCATCGTCCAGCGTCATGCCGCTGATCGATTTCGAGCGGACGGACAAGCCCGCCGAACTGGACGAAGCCCTCACCCTGCTGGCCCAGCACAAGGTGGACTGGCTGGTGATCACCAGCATCACCACGGTGCGGGCGCTCAAGGCCTGCGCCCTGGACCGGGGAACCAGCTTGGCCGCCCTGGTCGGCGACACCAAGGTTGCCGCCGTCGGCACGCCGAGCGCCAAGGCGCTTGAGGCGGAAGGCATCTCGGTGGACCTGGTTCCGCCCGGCAGCATGGACGCCGTCGGCCTGGTGGAAGCCTGGCCGCTTCCGCCCGAAGGCGCCAGCCGCTCGACGGAGCGGATGATGGTGTTGCTGCCGCAAGCCGACATCGCCGCCCCCACGGTTTTCGAAGGCTTGATGGCCAAAGGCTGGCAGGTGCTGCCCGTCACCGCCTACCGAACCGTGGACTACCCCGCCCGGCCGGAGTTCCGGCTGACGGCCGCGCTGGAGATCGCATCCGGTGAGCGCGCCGACGGCATGGAAGTCATCACGGCCGCCGATTTCCGCGGCCGCGCGCTTGACGGCGACATTGACGCCGTCGTCCTGACCTCGCCCAGCGTGACCCGGCGGTTGGCCGGTCTTCTGGACCCCTGGCCGGCCGGACTCCGGCTGATCGCCATCGGCAACAGTTCGGCACGGCAGGCGGCCGGACTGGGGCTGAAGATCGCGGCCACTGCCGCAGAACCGACGCCGTCCGGCATCGCCGACGCGCTCGCACAGACCCTGGAGCGCCAGCCCACCGAAACGGAAGGAACGCCATGAGCTTCCCCTACCACCGGCCCCGACGACTGCGGACCACCGAAGCGATCCGCCGGATGACTGCGGAGGTCCGGACCCACCCGAACCAGTTGATCCTGCCCGCGTTCATCCGCGAAGGCATCAGCGAGCCGGTGCCGCTGCAGTCCATGCCGGGCGTGGTCCAGCACACCACGGACTCGCTCAAACGGGCGGCCGCCGAGGCCGTCGAGTTGGGACTGGGCGGAATCATGCTCTTCGGCGTTCCCGCGGTGCGCGACGCCGTCGGCAGCGCGGGGGTGGACCCCAACGGCGTCCTCAACCGCGCCATCGCCGAGGTAAAGGCCGAGGTAGGCCACGACCTGGTGGTCATGGGCGACGTTTGCCTGGACGAATTCACCGACCACGGGCACTGCGGCGTGCTGGCTCCCGACGGCACGGTGGACAACGACGCCACCCTGCCGATCTACGCGGAGATGGCAGTGCTCCAGGCGGCGGCGGGAGCCGATGTGCTGGGTCCGTCCGGCATGATGGACGGCCAGGTGGCGGTGATCCGCCAGGCCTTGGACGAAGCCGGATACCAGGACGCCTCCATCCTGGCCTACGCCGCCAAATATGCTTCGGCCTTCTACGGCCCCTTCCGTGAGGCGGTGGATTCACAGCTCACCGGAGACCGGCGCACCTATCAGATGGATGCCGCCAACCGGCGCGAGGCCATCCGCGAAGTGGAACTGGATCTGGCCGAAGGCGCCGACATGATCATGGTCAAACCGGCCATGAGCTACCTCGACGTCCTCTCCGACGTGGCGGAGATGTCTCCGGTGCCGGTGGCCGCCTACCAGATCTCCGGCGAGTACGCGATGATCGAGGCGGCCGCATCCAATGGCTGGATCGACCGCAAGGCCGCCATCCTGGAGTCGGTCCTCGGCATTCGCCGCGCCGGTGCCGACATGGTGCTGACCTACTGGGCCCCGGAACTGGCCCGCTGGCTGAAGTAGCCACCTGAACTCCCTGCCGCCTGCGGTCGCCACCGTGCCCGCAGCGGACTCAAGCTGTGCCGAAAGGAACCATGACCATGACTGAAGCCTCCCGCTCCGAGGAACTCTTCGAACGCGCCCGCCAACTGATGCCCGGCGGCGTGAACTCGCCGGTGCGGGCCTTCGGCTCAGTGGGCGGAACCCCGCGCATGATGGTCAGCGGCAAGGGCGCCTACCTCACCGACGCCGATGGCCGCGAGTACGTGGACCTGGTCTGCTCATGGGGACCGGCCCTGCTGGGCCACGCCCACCCGGCCGTGCTCGAGGCCGTGCACTCCGCGGTGGACCGCGGCCTGTCCTTCGGCGCCTCCACGCCGGCCGAGTCCGAGTTGGCCGCCCTGGTCGTCGGCCGGGTCTCCGCCGTCGAGCGCCTGCGGATGGTCTCCACCGGTACGGAAGCGACCATGACCGCGGTCCGCCTTGCCCGCGGCTACACCGGGCGCAACCTGATCGTGAAATTCGCCGGCTGCTACCACGGACACCTGGACGGGCTCCTGGCCGCCGCCGGGTCCGGCGTCGCCACGCTGGCGCTGCCCGGCTCGGCCGGCGTCACCGAGGCGACCGCCGCCGAGACGCTGGTGCTGCCGTACAACGACATCGCCGCCGTCGAAGAGGTCTTCGCCGCCCGCGGCGGCCAGATCGCCGCGGTCATCACCGAGGCGGCCCCTGCCAACATGGGCGTGGTCACCCCCGCCGACGGCTTCAACGCCGCCTTGTCCCGGATTACCCGTGAACACGGTGCGCTGCTGATCCTGGACGAAGTGCTCACCGGCTTCCGTACCGGCCACGCCGGCTACTGGGGGCTGACCGGCGGAGCCGATGGTGCAGCCGATCCGTTCGTGCCCGACCTGCTGACCTTCGGCAAGGTCATCGGCGGCGGCATGCCGGTGGCTGCCTTGGGCGGCCGGGCGGACGTCATGGACTACCTGGCGCCGGTGGGCCCGGTCTACCAAGCCGGCACCCTCTCCGGCAACCCGATTGCCATGGCGGCAGGCGTCGCGACGCTGACTGCCGCAACGCCGGAGGTCTACACGGCCATCGACTCCCGCTCGCGCGAACTGCAGGCCGCACTGTCCGCCGCCCTATCCGAGGCCGGCGTGGACCACAGTATCCAGACCGCGGGAAACCTGTTCAGCATGGCCTTCGGCACCTCCGCCAACGGGGTGCGCAACTACGCCGACGCGCAGGCCCAGGAAGCCTTCCGCTACGCGCCGTTCTTCCACGCGATGCTCGACGCCGGCGTCTACCTGCCGCCCTCGGTCTTCGAAGCCTGGTTCCTCTCGGCCGCGCATGACGACGCGGCGATGGAGAAGATCTTCGCGGCCCTGCCGGCGGCCGCGCGTGCCGCCGCGGCGGCACGCGCGGCCTGACCCACTGGCCGAGCCGGCGCCGCCCCCAGCGCCGCGCAGTACAGTGCCGGGCAGCCTCCGGCGTCCCCTCGCCGGCCAAGGGCATGGCAGACTGGTCCTCAGACCGGCCCCGTGAGGGGCCGGTCTGCCGAAACGTCAAACCAAGGGAGTGCAGATGGGCCTGTTGTCCAGGCGCAGGCAAATGCAGGAAAAGCACGACGGCGGGACCCGCCAGACGCCGGAGGCCGCCGTTTACACGCCGCCGCGGTCCATGTGGTCGGACGGTATGGGCCGGACGGCCACCCGTTCCGCACAACTGCTGCTGGCGCTGGCGCTGGCCGTTGTGGTTATCTACGGACTGCTGCAACTGCGGCTGCTGGTCATTCCCTTCCTGATTGCCCTGATCTTGGCCGCGGCCGTGAGCCCGGTGGTGGGGGTGCTGCGCCGCTGGGGCTGGTCCCCGGCGCTCGCGACAGTCACCGCGTTCCTCGGGATCCTCGCAGTGCTCGGCGGAGTGGTCACCGGAATCGTCTTTGCGGTCCGCAGCGAATCGGACGAACTCGTCCGCTCCGCAAACGAGGGCTGGCTTCAGTTGCAGGACATGATGGCCAACTTCCCGCTGCCGGTGAGCCAGGGGCAGATCGACGAAGCGCTGGCGTCAGTGGTGGACTTCCTGACCAGCGCCGCCGCCGGTCGCAGCGCCCTCAGCGGGTTGTCGATGGCAGCGGAAATCATTACCGGGGCTGTCCTGATGGCCGTCATCCTGTTCTTCTTTCTCAAAGACGGTCCGCGGATCTGGGGCTTCCTGCTTAGCTGGTTCCCGGCGGCGCGGCGGCCCAAGCTGGAAGAGGCCGGATCGCGTGCCACGGACGTGCTGGGCAGCTACGTCCGGGGGACCGCCACCGTAGCGGCCGTCGACGCCTTTTTCATCGGTCTCGCCCTGTTCATCCTCCAGGTACCGCTGGCGCTGCCACTATCGGTGCTGATCTTCATCGGCGGATTCATTCCGATTGTCGGCGCCACCGTCGCCGGCATCTTGGCCACCCTCGTGGCGCTGGTGGCCAATGGCCCGGTGGCAGCGCTGGTGGTGGTCGCCGTCGTGATTGTGGTGCAGCAGTTGGAAGGCAACTTCCTGCAGCCGGTGGTGATGGGGCGCTCCGTGAGCCTGCACTCGCTGGTAATCCTGCTGGCCTTGACCGCGGGGACCATCCTGGGCGGCATCATTGGTGCAGTCTTGGCCGTTCCGGTGACGGCGGTGTCCTGGGTGGTCATTCAGGTGCTCACCGGGCGTTCCTCCGGTGAGGAACCCGCGCCGGTCAGGCGGCGCCGCTGAGCAGCGACGCCGACCACACATGCGAGAGGTCCCCGGAAGCCGAAGCTTCCGGGGACCTCTTGTTGCCCGCGGCGGCCGCTGAGGCCAGCGGCCGGGGAGGAGGTTAGAAGGCGGGGAACACGTCGCCGTTGGGCCAGGTCTCCTCGATGAACTTCTTCACATCCGGGCTGTGCAGCAGTTCGTCGAGCTTGGCGACGGCGGGGTTCTCGTCGCCGGCCTTCCATACCAGGAAGTTGGCATACGGGTTGTTCTCGGCGGACTCGACGATGACCGCGTCCTCCGTTTTCAGGCCGGCATCCAGGATGAAGTTGCCGTTGATGATGGCCAAGTCGACCTTCGGATCATCGATCAGCTGGACCAGGATTTCGGGCTGGTTCTCCTCGAACTTCAGCCCCTTGGGGTTCTGCTCGTCGGTCAACGTCAGCGCCGCCGAATCATCCTCGATGCCCTTGAGCAGGCCCTCGGCTTCGAGCAGCTTCAGTGCGCGAGGCTGGTTGGCCGGATCATTGGTGACGGCAATGGTTCCGCCGTCGGGGATCTCGTCGACAGTCTTGTGCTTGGAGGAGAACCCGGCGTACGGCTCAATGTGGATGCCTTCGCCGTGTTCGAAGTCGTAGCCCTTGTCAGCCACCTGCTGCTCAAAGAAGGCCAAGTGCTGGAAATAGTTGGCATCGAGCGAGCCATCGCTCAGGGCGATGTTCGGAGTCTGGTAGTCGGTGAATTCCTTGATGTCCAGGTCGATGCCGGCGTCCTTGGCCAAGTTCTCGTCCACGAACTGCAGGATCCGGCCCTGCGGGACCGGGGTGGCTCCGACCGTGACCGTCGTGGGATTGGCCGGGTCCAGCGTGGCATCAGCACTGGGGGTGGAATCTGAGCCACCGCAAGCCGTCAGCGCCAAGGCCGCGGCCAGGCCGGTACCAATGAGGGTTAGTGCTTTACGCATCTGTGTGCGTTCCTTTCAACTAACCGGGGCAGCCGCAGGGGGCTCATCCCGGATGTGGTGCAGCTAGCGGCTACTGGCTGCATTCCTCCGCGGCCTCACGGCTGGCGGGAGCATTGGGGGAGCGGGACTGCATTGTCCCTGTACTGGCGGAGACCGTTCAGACGGCGGCGGCCGGTTCGTGCCGGCGTTTCTTGCTGCCCGCGCTGGCCGCGCTGCGGTGGTCCACCCGTCGGGCCGAGGCGTCGCCGATCCACTGGATCAGCTGGACCAAGACCACCATGATTACGATCGTGACCAGCATGACCGTGGTGTCGAAACGCTGGAAGCCGTAGTTGTAAGCGAGCTGGCCGAGGCCGCCGCCGCCGGTGAGGCCTGCCATCGCGGAGTAGCCCACCAAGGTGACCAACGTCGTCGTGAAGGCAGCCACCAGCCCGGGCAACGCTTCGGGAACCAGGACCTTGGCTACGACCTGCAAGCGGGTGGAGCCCATAACCATCGCGGCATCGATCTTGCCGGAGCTGACATCCCGCAGAGCGGTTTCCACCAAGCGGGCGAAAAACGGCACTGTGCCGATGGTGAGCGAGACACAGGCCGCCAAGGCGCCGATCGACGTACCGGTGATCGCCCGCGCCAGCGGGATCAACGCGATCATCAGGATGGCGAACGGTATGGACCTGGTGATATTCACGATGACGTCGGACACAATCCGGTTGGTCACCCGCATCGGCCGCAGGCCTCCCGGTGCGCTGGTGTACAGGAAGATGCCCAGCGGCAGGCCGATCAGCAGGACAAAGACACCCGAGACACCGACCATCAGCAAGGTTTCGCCGAGGGCTTTGGGCAGGGCGTTGGTGAGGGCCGGGTTGGTCATCAGCTCGTCGATAAAGTTCATACTGTCTCTTCCTGGACGACGCGTACGGCAACCCCTTGGCCGGTCAAGTGGCGGGCGAGGGACGCGGTGTCCGCCCCGGCCGGCAACTGGATGCGGAGGTGGCCGAACTGGGTGCCGGCCAACGACTCCACGCTGCCGGCCAGGACGTTTAGGTCCATGCCAAAGGCGCGTGCGGCTCCGGTGAGCACCGGTTCGGATGCGCTGTCGCCTGAATAAAGAATTTCCAGCACCGTGCCGCTGCCGTTGGTTTCGGCCGGCGGCAGCGGCAGCAGCGTGGTCGACAGCCGGCCGCCGAGATCGGCCGCCACATCGCGCAGCGGACCATGCTCGACGATCCGGCCCGCCTCAAGGAGCGAGACCGAGTCGCAAATGCGCTTGATGACCTGCATCTCGTGCGTGATCACCAGCACGGTCAGCTGGAGCCGCTGCGTGAGGTCGTGGATCAGCGTCAGGATTTCATCGGTGGTCTTCGGGTCAAGCGCCGACGTGGGCTCATCGCAGAGCAGGACGTCAGGATCGGAAGCGAGGGCGCGCGCAATGCCGACGCGCTGGCGCTGGCCCCCGGAAAGCTGGGACGGGTAGGCGTTCTCGAACCCCTCCAGTCCGACCAGCTTGAGCAGCTCGGCCACCTTCGAACGGATCGCCGCTTTGGGCGTCTTGACGATCTCCAGCGGATGCGCGACGTTCTGGGCAGCGGTGCGCGAATCCATCAGGTTCGCATGCTGGAAGATCATCCCGATGCGGCGCCGGGCCGTCCTGAGATCGGCGTCCCGGGCCGCGCTGAGCTCCGCCCCGTTGATTGACACCGAACCCGACGTCGGGCTGTCCAGCAGGGTCAGGCACCGCACCAAGGTGGACTTGCCCGCGCCGGAATGGCCGACGATGCCGTGGATGGACCCCTTGGGAACGGACAGGCTGACGCCGTCCAGGGCTACCACTTCGCGGTTGCCCTGGCGGTAGACCTTGCGCAGGTCGGTAACGGTGATCATGAAACCTCGGGGAGTTGAACTCAGGAAGCATTGGCGGCCGCCATAGCACGCGCCGCCGCCAAGTCTTAATTATGACAGCCCGGGCGGCACGCCGGAATTCAGCAAGAGGTTGCGTCATATTGCGACCCGAAGTTGACAGTCCAACTCCCTAAGGGTGCTTCGGAATCTCGCGCTTGGGGGCAGGCGTCAAACGGCCGCGGGCATCAGCCGGACGGGCCAGACGCCGTCCACGACTGCGTCCGGATCGGTGCGCCGCAACCATTCCTGAAAGCTGGCTGCCTGTTGTACGCACCAGCCGATTTGCCGTTCATGCAGGTCGGCCGCGTCGATGCACAGCCCGGTGTAGCGGCGGGCGAGGGCATCAGCGACTCCGATGGTTGCCAGCGCGTCGGCTGCCGACGTATGAGCAGCCTCCAGTCGCACTCCATAGAGTTCGCACAGCGCCACCAGCGTGCGCTTCCCCCGCCGATAGCGGTCCATCTGCTTATCCAGTATGAACGGATCGATCACCGGAGTTGCTGCCGGGGATTCGAGGCCGTACCGCGCACATTCATTCGCCAGCACGGTGAAGTCGTAGGCGGCGTTGAAAGCCATGACGGGAACGCCGGCGTCAAATAATCCGGCCAACGCCTCGGCAATTCCGGCGGTGGCGGTGGCTGCATCGAGGCCTTCGGCGCGTGCGCGTTCCGTGCTGATGCCGTGGATCGCTGCCGCTTCGGCGGGTATGTCGACGCCGGGGTCAACCAGCCACTCGCGCTCCTGCACCGTACGTCCCACTTCGTCGACCAGCACAAGGGAAGCCGTGACGATCCGGGCAGTATGCGGATCACGGCCCGTGGTTTCCAGATCGAAGGCGGCCCGGGGACGTTCATGCCAGCTGTTCATGCCGGTAACCGTAGCCGCCGGGTCGGACGAAAACGGGGAGGCACGGCGGCGCGCGCGAAACTCCGGGGCTTCCGGTGCCTTGTGTAGGGCGGCACGGGCAGGTCAAATTACAATGGTGTAATGCGGGAATCGGTGGTAGAAGCGGTCCTTGACCTCGCAGCGATCGTTCCGCCCGGCCGCGTGCTCTCGTACGGGGACGTTGCCGAGCTGCTCGAGGTGGGCGGACCCCGGCTGGTCGGCAGGATCATGTCGCTACACGGGGAAGCGGCCCCTTGGTGGCGCATCATTCGTGCCAATGGTTCACTGCCCGATGCGCTGATGGCGCGGGCGGTGGTGCACTACCGCCGGGAGGGGACACCGCTGTCAGAGCCGGCTGCCGCTCCGGCGAAGGTGCGCATGGTCCAGGCCCGCTGGATGCCCCACGACGAAGAATTCGCGGCGATTGAGCGGTTGCGGCGCAAAGTGTCCGAGGCGACTGATGGGATGGGCGCATGATGGAGACTAAGCCAGCGGCGGGGCTGAAACTGGTCCGGCCCGAATCCACGTCCGCAGGCGCCCCGCTGCCGAGCCGGGACCAGGAAGCAGTCATTGGCCTGCCCCTCGGTTGCGGCCCGGTGCTGGTACTCGGAGGCCCGGGTACCGGGAAGACGACCGCCTTGGTGGAGCATGCGGTTCGTCGTGTGGAGAAGACCGGCTTGGACCCGGCGGGCCTGCTTTTCATGGCCCCAAACCGGCTGGCAGCCTCGAGGCTCAGGGATGCCTTGACGGCGCGGCTCGACCGCAGCCTGGGCACGTCCCCGGCCAGAACCTGGTCTGCCTACGCCTTCGACCTGATCCGCCGGGCCCGCGTGGAAGGTCTGCTGCCGCTGGTGGAACGGGCTCCGCGGCTGCTGTCCGGGCCCGAACAGGACCAGATCATCGCCGAGCTGCTGGCCGGCCATCGAGCGGGCTATGGCCAGGGAGCCGACTGGCCGGATGACCTGCAGCAAGCGCTGGCGACGCGTGGCTTCCGGCAGGAGATCCGCCAGCTTTTCGACCGGTTGACCGAGTACGGCAGCACTGCCGCGCAGTTGGAGCTCCTGGGCGCCGAGTGCGGCCGCCCGGACTGGATTGCCGCGGCACAGCTCTACCGTGAGTACCGGGACCTGATCGACCTCCGGATGCCTGAGGCCTTCGACCCGGCCGGCATCATTACATCGGCGCGTCAACTGTTGCTGGAACATCCCGGACTCCTTGACCGGGAACGCAGCCGCCTGCAGCTGATCCTGGCGGATGACCTGCAGGAAGCCAATCCTGCCGTTTTCGAGCTGTTGGCGTTGCTCGTCGAGGGACAGGACGCCGTGCTTGCGGCCTCACCGGACACGGTCGTCCAGGGGTTCCGCGGCGCCCGGCCGGATGTGATCGGTAAACTTCCGGGGCTCCTCGGTGCCCGGGACAAACCCTTGCAGACGCTGGTGTTGACCACCTCGCACCGGATGGCACCCGAAATCGCGGCCTCGTGGCATTCCACCGCGGCGAGGATCTCCCAGGTTGCCGGTGCCCACCGCGCCCGCGAACTTGTTCATCCTGGCCCGACGTCACAAACCGGAGCGGCCATCCAACCCGGCCGAGGGGACGCGGTGGCGGATGGTGCGCCCTCCGCCAGCGCGCACGTGGTGGCCTCGCCCGTCCACGAGCACCGCTATGTCGCCCAGCGGATCCTGGAGGCCCGGTTGTTCGAGGGCTACCGGCTCAGTGAGATGGCGGTGATCGTCCGAACCGGCGGCCAACTCTCCTCCCTCGCGCGCTACCTCACCGGCCAGGACATTGCGGTTAAAGTTCCGGTGGCTGAAAGCGCGGTGCGCGACGAAGCGGCCGTCCGGCCGTTGCTGGATGCGTTGGCCATGGCCCTCGATCCGGATCTGCTTGACGCAGACACCGCCGTTTCCCTGCTGACCTCCAGGATCGGGGGCGCTACGGCAATTGACCTGCGCCGCCTGCGCCAGGCCCTGCGGCGCGAAGAGCTGCTCGGTGGCGGGGGGCGGTCCAGCGATGCCCTGCTGGTGGAAGCGCTGGGCGACGCTGCGTTCCTGGGCACATTGGGGAGGGAGGGCGGTGCCGCACGGAGGGTCGCGCGGATGCTGCAGGCCGGCCGGGAGGCAGCGGCGGCGCCGGGCGCCAATGCGGAGACCGTGCTGTGGGCCCTGTGGTCGGCAGCCGGGCTCGCGGACCGCTGGGCCGCGCAGGCACTTCAAGGGGGACCGGCCGGTGTGCGGGCCGACCGTGATCTCGACGCCATGATGGCGTTGTTCCAGACGGCCGAACGGTATGTGGACCAGCTTCCCGGCTCCAGCCCGAGGCAGTTCCTGGAGTACTTGCTGAATCAGGAACTGCCGATGGACAACCTGGCGCCGCGCGCCCAGCTGCGCGAAGCGGTGGAATTGCTCACCCCGGCCTCCGCGGCTGGCCGGGGATGGCCGCTGGTTATCGTGGCGGGGGTCCAGGAAGGGGTGTGGCCAAACACCCGGCTGCGCGGAGAGCTGTTGGGCAGCACCCAATTCGTCGACGTCTTGGAGCATGGTGCCGAGGAGGCACGGCGGATCGACGCGGTGGCACGGCTGCGCGAGATCCGGTATGACGAATTGCGTAGTTTTTCCACCGCAATCTCCCGCGCTGAACGCCGGTTGATCTGCACGGCCGTGCAGTCGGAAGATGCCCAGCCGTCCCAGTTCCTGGATCTGGTTGATCCGTGGCTGGACCCGGAGACTCCCCGGCCGGCCACCGAAGTGCTCCGGCCGCGGACCGTGCGGGCGCTGGCCGCGGAACTCCGGCAGGCCGCCCAGCAAGCAACTGACCGTCCGGAACAAGCTGCAGACGCCGCGGCGGTTTTGGCCATGCTGGCGGCCAGTCCGGTGCCGGTGCCGGGGGCGCATCCCCGCGACTGGTGGGGGCTGCTGCCCCTGAGCAGCACGGCACCGGTCGTGCCGGAAGGGGAACCGGTCCCGGTATCCCCGTCGAAAGTGGAGGCTGTCCAGAAGTCGCCGCTGGACTGGTTCATCCAGGCCGCCGGGGGCGAAGCAGCCACCGATTTTGCCCGCAGCCTGGGCACGCTGGTCCACGCTATTGCGCAGGACCTTCCCGCGGGCACCGGAAGCGAATACGTGGCGGAACTTGTCCGCCGCTGGCCGCAGTTGGGCATGAAGGAGAACTGGGAAGGCCGGTTGGACTTCAACCGGGCCGAAGGCATGGTCCGGAGACTGGCCGAGTACGTGGTCCAGATGCGTCTGGAAGGACGGAGCCTGGCCGGCGTGGAGCAGGACTTCTCCGTGGATCTGCAAGGGCCCGAGCGCGTGGCCAGGCTCCGCGGTCAAGTGGACCGGTTGGAGCTGGACGCCGACGGACGGCTGCACATTGTGGACCTGAAGACGGGACGCTCCGCCCCGACGAAAGCGGAGCTGGAACGGCACCCGCAGCTCGGAAGCTACCAGGCGGCGGTGCGGGCCGGAGGTTTTTCCGGGCACCCACCGGCCGCCGGCGGCGCATCCCTGGTCCAACTCGGACAGGACCTGAAATCGGTCAAGGTCCAGCAGCAGGAAAGCCTGGCCGACGGCGATGACTGGGCGACGCCGATGATCCATGAGGCGGCGGCACTCATGTCCGCCTCGCAGTTCGAAGCCCGGCACGATCCGCAGCGGTCCCGGAACGGCGGCCACGGCTGCCGGGCCCCGGAAATATGTCCCCTGTGCGCAGAAGGAAGGCAGGTCACCGAATGAGCATCGGATCGGTCACCACCACTTACACCCCCGAAGAACTCGCCGGTTCGCTGGGCCAGCATCTGCCCACCGAGGAACAATCGGCCATCATCAGCTCCGCGATGCAGCCCTTGCTGGTGATAGCCGGCGCCGGCTCGGGCAAGACCGCGACCATGGCGGACCGCGTCGTCTGGCTGGTGGCCAACGGCCTCGTGCGGCCCGACGAGATCCTCGGCGTCACGTTCACGCGCAAAGCCGCCGGGGAACTCGCCGCCCGGATCCGTGCCCAGTTGGCCAGGCTGGACCGCAAGGGACTGCTGCCGCAGGAGGCGGACAATGCCGCCGGATTCGTGGAGCCTAAGGTCTCCACCTATCACTCCTACGCGAACGGCCTGGTCAGCGACTACGGGCTGCGCCTGGGCATCGAACGCGACGTGGTGCTGCTCGGCACAGCGCAGTCCTGGCAGCTGGCCAGCCAATGCGTGGAAGCCTATGACGGCCCCATCGAACATCTGGTCGCCGCCAAGTCGACGCTGGTCGGCTCCGTCATGCAGTTCGCATCAGAATGCTCGGAGCATCTGGTGACCCCTGAGCAGGCGGCCGAATACTTGGAGACGGAAGTGGAGCGGGTCGCCGCCCTTCCTTACATCGACGGCAGCGCGAAGCCGGCCAAACAGGACGTCCGAAAACTGCTGGATCGGCTGCGCACGCGGATTACCGTGGCAGGCCTCGCGGCCGCGTACAACCGGGCCAAGCGGGAACGCGGCGTACTGGACTACGGCGATCTCGTCTCGCTGGCGGCGCGCATCGCCCGCGAAGTGCCGCAGGCCCGCCAGCTCGAACGCAGCCGCTACAAAGTGGTGTTGCTCGACGAATTCCAAGACACCTCCCACGCCCAGATGGTGTTGTTCTCCGAACTGTTCGGGGACGGGCACGCCGTGACCGCAGTGGGAGATCCCAACCAATCCATCTACGGCTTCCGCGGTGCTTCGGCAGGCCAGCTGTTCGCCTTCCAAGAGCAATTCCCGCTGGTGGACGACGACGGACGCCGCGCCCCCGCTCCAGCGGGCTTCCTCACGGTGGCTTGGCGCAACAGCGAGAACATCCTGGGGATGGCCAACCGGATTTCCGCACCGCTGAACAGGGAGGATCCGAACCGGCCGCGCCCCGGCAGGATCAGTGTTCCGCCGCTGCGCCCCCGGCCCGGAGCCACAGATGGAACAGTGGCGCTGGGGCGGTACGCGACCGAGGCGGAAGAGACCGAGGCCCTCGCCGACGCCATCGAACGGGCGAGGATGACAGTCTTCGCGCGGGATCCGGAAACGGGCAGGGCAGAACAAGTCAGCGCAGCGGTCTTGTGCCGGCGGCGAGCCCAGATCCCCGGCATCGCCAAAGCACTGGACGAACGGGGCATTCCCTACGAAATTGTCGGGCTGGCCGGACTGCTGGCCCAGCCTGACATTGTGGATCTGGTGGCAATGCTGCGGGTCCTGGCGGATCCGGGACGCTCCGATGCGCTGATGCGGTTGCTGGCGGGTGCCCGCTGGCGGATTGGACCTGCGGACCTCATGGCCTTGGCCGACTGGTCGCGCTTCCTGGAGCGCAAGCGCCTCAGCGCCGTCCGGGCCGGCGAGGTTCCCGATCTGGACCGGGATGAGGCGACCGCGGAAACCGTCGTCGAACACGATCTGGCCGAGGCAGCGTCACTGATTGAGGCTCTCGACCGGCTGCCCAGACCCGGCTGGACCTCACGCCATGGGCGCTCGTTGACGGCTGAAGCGCTGGAGCGGCTGGCACGCCTGGCGGATGAGGTCCGCTACCTGCGCAGCTTCATCGGCGACGACTTGACGCTGCTGCTGGGTGAAGTAGAACGCACCATGATGCTGGATATCGAGGTCGCTTCCAAACCCGGCCAGAGCATCCACCAGGCGCGGCGCAACCTTGATGCGTTCCACGATGCTGCGGCCGCGTTCATGCAGACATCGCAACGCGTTGACCTGCTGGCCTTCCTCGCGTGGCTGGAAGCCGCGGCCGCCGAGGAAGGAGGACTGGACATGGCCCAAGTGGATGTTCGTCACGATGCCGTGCAACTCCTCACCGTCCACGCGTCCAAGGGGCTGGAGTGGGATGCGGTCTTCGTGCCGGGGCTCAACGACGGAGCCTTCCCCTCGTCTTCGGACAGCCGGTGGAGCAGCGGCCACGCCGCGCTGCCCTGGCCGTTGCGCGGAGACCGCTCGGATCTGCCCCAATGGGACACCGACCAGCCGGACCAGCTGTCCTGGCTGAACGCTGAGGCTGACTATAAGGGGGAGGTCCAGGCCCACGGCGAAGACGAAGAGCGCCGGCTGGCCTACGTCGCCTATACCCGGGCCAAACATCTGCTGGTCTGCAGTTCCGCCGGCTGGACCGGCAGCAAGGTGAAACCAACGGCAGCCTCGGTGTTTCTCACCGAACTGCACGAGTTGTCGCAGAGCTCACCCGGTGCGGTGCAGGTGGCGCATTGGGTGCAGGACGAGGATCTTGGGCCGGAAAATCCGTTCCGCGCCGAAGTGGAATCGGCGCTGTGGCCCTTTGACCCGTTGGAAGGACCGCGGGTTTACCGCAACGGTGTGCCACAACGCCAACGTGCCGGCCGGCGTGCGGCCATGGAGCAGGCAGCCGAGGCAGTGCTCGAATCGCTGGAACAGGACCGCCGGCCTCCCGCGGATTCAGCGTGGGCGCATGAAGCCAGACTGTTATTGGAACGGCACAATGCCGCGCCAACTGCTGGAGAGGTGCAGTTGCCGGCCCACATCTCCGCTTCGCTGCTGGTGGACTTGGCCGATGACCCCGCCGAAGTCACCCGGCGCCTGCGCCGTCCGGTGCCGCGCAAGCCCGGAATGGCAGCCAGGAAGGGCACGGCCTTCCACGGGTGGATCGAGGAATACTTCGGCACCACGGGGATGCTGGACCTCGAGGCGTATCCGGGGGCGGCCGACTCCTACATCGACGAGGCCTACGACCTGGACGGGCTGATCAAGACGTTCAAGGACTCGGAATGGGCCGGCCGGGTGCCGGCAGCCATCGAAGTGCCCGTGGAGACCCGGGTCGGCGACGTTGTGGTGCGCGGGCGAATCGATGCAGTTTTCCGGGACGCCGACGGCTGCTGGGACCTGATTGACTGGAAGACCGGCACCGCCCCGACGGGCCGGCAGATGGCCGTCAAATCCGTGCAGCTGGCCGTCTATAGGCTGGCGTGGGCCAGACTGCAGGGAATCAACCTGGACCAGGTCAAGGCCGCCTTCTACTACGTTGCCCAGGACCGGCTGGTGAGGCCGCACGATCTGGCCGGCGAAGAGGAACTGGAAGCGGCGGTCTTGCGGGCCTACGCCTAGGAGGGTGTCGCTGTGGCAGCGGTGGTCACTGCTGGTTGATCACCGGCAACGCGGTGGTGTCCACCGACGCAGGGCCGGTTGCCGGCGCGTCTTGACCGTCTGCGCGTTCTGCCCGGTCCAGACTGCTGTCCTCGGGGGCGCCGTTGTCCGGACCGCTATCCTGCCGGCCGGCCGGAGCCTGGTTGTCCTGCCGGTCCTTGGGCGCTGCCGAGATAGCGGAATCGGCCCCTAGATCCTCAACCGGGAGCAGCGTGACCTTCCGATGACCGGAGCCGGTGGAGAGATGCACGCGGGGCGGGTCCGTGTGGGTGGGACGTCCGCCGTCCGCTGCGGATTCCGCGTCATCCGCGGAACCGGCGTCCTCGGCCGCGTCTGCGACGGTGTCGGCCGAATTGGCGTTCCCCGGGTTGCCGGCCGGAGCATCGGCCGCGGCACCGGCGGCACCGGCGGCACCGGCTGAGGCATCGCTGGTCTCCGGCTCCGGCTCCAGTTCCGGAGCGCCCGGCGCAGGTACGGGAGCGGGCTGAGCCGAGGCTAGGGTCGGGGGAACGGCGGGCGGCGGGGGAGCGGTGACACTGATGGGCTGGCCGCCGTGCTCTGCCACATCGGATTCGAGCTCGTTCAGCATCTCCACGGCTTCGTCCACCATGGTCTGATCGTCCGCTGCCAGACCGCGGACCAGCCATTGCGCCAAGGCGAATTCGGCGGCCAGCGCTGCCCGGCGCATCAGGTGCGGGTCCACCGGATCCTTGCGGTACTTCCGGTAGGACTCCAACACCACGTCGGCAAACGACTGTTCGTGCACGGCCACCAGCCAGGCAAAGTCGTCGGCCGGATCGCCGATGCGCAGATCCGTCCAGCCGGTCACCGAGCCAACGCTGCCGTCATGGACCAGCAGGTTGTCTTCGTGCAAATCGCCGTGCACCACGCACGGGTTGAACTTCCACAGGGCCACGTCCTCCAGAGCGTGCTCCCAGCGGCGAAGCAGCGCGGGCGGAATCTTGCCGGTGGTGGCCGCCTGGTCCAGCTCGTTGAGCTTGCGCTGGCGGAACTGGTCGGCGGTGTAGCTGGGCAGGTCGGCCGCATCGACCATGGCCGGCGGCAGATCGTGGATGCCTGCCGTTGCCCGCCCGATGGACACCGGAACTGAGGCCGCGGAGGCGACCAGCGCCTCCAGCCCGAAAATGCTGCCCGGCACGTGGTTGTAGACGAACGTGCGCAGCTCAGATTGCTGGACGGTTCCGGCGACAGTGGGCACCTGGAAGGGCAGCTCTGCCCGGATGGCAGGGGAGAAAGCACGGAGCACCAGCAGCTCCGTCTCCAGCCGCATACTGGCCTCGGGGTGTTTCGGCGAACGCACCCGCCACCGTTTGCCGGCCGAATCGGTGAGCACGGCGGACTGGAAATCCGCTGCATCGTCTGGCAAACCGGCAACGCCCGTGGGCGTCAACCCGGGTACGGCCGCGCTGGCTATCGCCGCCAGCTCCAGAGGTGTCTTTCTCACGTAGTCCACCGTACGTGCAACCGGTACCGGCAGCCTGTCCACGGCCGCGGCGAGTCGCCGGATCGGTGACGCAGACCGCACCGGTACGCACCGCCGTCGTGCCTTCCACAGCCCGACTGCCCGAATAACGGTCGGGGCCCCGCGGTGAGTACGGTAGATGCATGAGTCTTAGCACCGCCTCCGCCGGGTTTCCGCCGCTGGGCCAGCTGATGCTGGCGCGCACCACCATGGACCGCGGCTGCGAACGGCGCAGCCATCCGGGCCTGCTGGACAGCATCTGGGGCGGTGACAGCACCTATGTGATGCTCATCGCCGGCGGCAAAACGCTGGTCCGCGGCGGCAAGATTGTGCTGCTGCCGAGCCGCGAACGGGCCGCCACCGGGCTCTCCATCTACCTCGGCCGGGCCGTGGAAGGAGCGGATGTACCGGTTGGCACGGACATTGTGCTGTCCGTGCTGCCTGAAGGCGCGGAATTGTCGGAGCACGACGGCGAGTGGCTGAGCCTGCGCGATGTGGCAGCGGAGCTTTCCGCCCAGGACGCCGGGCTGTTCGTGGAAGCCGCGGCCATTTCCAATTGGCATCTGTCGCACACGCACTGTCCGCGTTGCGGCAAGCGCACGGAAATCGAGCAGGGCGGCTGGGTGCGCAGGTGTCCGGCCGACGACAGCCAACATTTCCCGCGCACCGACCCGGCGATCATCGTCTCGGTGATCGACGAGGACGACCGGCTGTTGTTGGGCCGGAACAGTGCGTGGCCGGCCAGCCGGTATTCAACCTTGGCCGGATTCGTTGAACCGGGGGAGTCGCTGGAGGCAGCGGTGGTGCGGGAGATCGAGGAGGAGTCCGGCGTCGTGGTGCATTCGCCCACTTACCTTGGCTCCCAGCCGTGGCCGTTCCCGGCGTCGCTGATGATTGGCTTCACGGCCGTTGCAACCGATGCGGTCTCGGTGCCGGACGGTGTGGAGATCTTAGAGACGCGCTGGTTCAGCCGCGCCGAACTGGCCGCAGCCCTGGAGGCCGACGAGGTCCAGGTTGCCAGCGGCATTTCCATTGCGCGGGCGCTGATCGAGCACTGGTACGGCGGCGAACTGCCCCAGGCCGGGCAATGAGCGCATCGGCAGCGTCCCGCCCGGAGGTCAGCCTCGACGAGCAGATCCTGTCCGGGCTGGACGACGAACAACGCCAGGTGGCCACTACGCTGGCCGGCCCGCTGTGCGTCCTTGCGGGGGCGGGCACCGGCAAGACCCGGGCCATCACCCACCGGATCGCCTACGGAGTGCACACCGGGGTGTATCAGCCGCAGCGTGTGCTGGCCGTGACTTTCACGGCCCGGGCGGCCGCCGAAATGCGGACCCGGCTGCGTGACCTGGGCGTCGGCGGCGTACAGGCCCGCACGTTCCACGCCGCGGCGCTTCGCCAGTTGCAGTTTTTCTGGCCGCAGGCGGTCGGCGGCCCGCTGCCTGGTTTGCTGGACCACAAGGCCAGCGTCATCGCCGAAGCGGCGCGGCGCCTGCGGCTGACCACCGACCGGGCTGCCATCCGTGACCTGGCCGCCGAGATCGAATGGGCCAAGGTGTCCATGCTGACGCCCGAGAGCTACGTCCGCCGGGCGGCCGGTCGTGCAGCGCCGGCGGGCTTCGACCAAACCACGGTGGCGCGGCTGTACCAGGCGTATGAGGACGTCAAGACGGACCGGAACATCATCGACTTCGAGGATGTCCTGTTAATCACCGTCGGGATTTTGCAGGAGGACGCGAAGGTCGCCGCCGCCGTGCGGGACCAGTACCGGCACTTCGTGGTGGACGAATACCAGGACGTCTCGCCGCTGCAGCAGCGGATGCTTGACCTCTGGCTGGGGGACCGCGACGAGCTGTGCGTCGTCGGCGACGCCAGCCAGACCATCTACTCCTTCACCGGCGCGACCTCACGCCATTTGCTGGAGTTCACCAAACGCTTCCCCGGAGCCGATGTGGTGAAGCTGGTGCGGGACTACCGCTCCACGCCCCAGGTGGTGCAGTTGGCCAATTCGCTGCTTGCCGCCCGAACCCGGCAGCCGACGCGCGGAACGGACAGCTGGCCCACCCCCCTGGAGCTGATCGCCCAGCGCCCGGCCGGCCCCGAGCCGACCTTTACCGAATGCGCCGACGACGAGGCGGAAGCGGCGCAGGTGGCCACCCGAATCCGCGGCCTGATCGACGACGGCGTGGCTGCTGCCCAGATTGCCGTGCTCTTCCGGACCAATGGCCAGTCGCAGGCTTACGAACAAGCGCTGGCCAGTGCCGGTATCGGCTACCAGCTGCGCGGCGGCGAGCGGTTCTTCCAGCGCCGGGAGGTCCGTGACGCGATCCTGCAGTTGCGTGCATCGTCCCGCGCCGCTGGAACGGAACCCGTGCCGCAACTGGTCCGCGATGTGTTGGCGAACCTGGGCTACACCAGAGATGCCCCGCAGGCCGGCGGAGCCGTGCGCGAACGCTGGGAATCGCTGGCTGCGCTGGTGGGGCTGGCCGAGGAGTTGGATGCCGTCCGCGGGGCCGGAGCCGGCGGTGTGTTCACCATGCTGGACTTCGTCGCGGAACTGGACGAGCGCGCGGCTGCGCAGCACGCTCCCACCGTCCAAGGCGTCACCCTCGCATCTCTACACTCCGCCAAGGGCCTGGAATGGGACGCGGTCTTTTTGGTGGGCTTGAGCGAGGGACTGATGCCGATCTCCTTCGCCGACACGGACGAGGCCGTGGACGAAGAGCGCCGCCTGCTCTATGTCGGCGTCACCCGTGCCCGTCAGTATCTGGGGTTGTCCTGGTCGCTGGCCCGGACTCCGGGCGGCCGAGCCAACCGCAGGCCATCCCGGTTCCTGGACGGGTTGCGGCCGGCCTCTTCTTCCTCGGTACGGAGCGTGTCCGGCCAGCGCCCCGCACGCCGCAAGCAAGCCGCGCCGGCGGTGTGCCGGGTGTGCGGCACCCTGCTGAACAGCGGAGCGGAGCGCAAGGTCGGCCGGTGCCACAACTGTCCTCCCACCTACGAGGAGTCGACGTTCGAGGCGCTGCGCGAGTGGCGCAAGGACACGGCCAGCAATGCGTCGATGCCCGCCTTCGTGATCTTCACCGACGCTACGTTGGTGGCGATCGCCGAGGCTCGGCCGCAGTCGCTGCCCGAGCTGTCCAAGCTGGCCGGCGTGGGACCCGCGAAACTGGAGCGCTACGGCGAGGACGTGCTGCGGATCCTGGCCGCAAACTGAGCTGTCGCGGTCTCCGGCGGTCTCCTCATGCTGTTTGTGTCAGGACGCCGCGGCCAGCATGCAACCGCAGTCCGGATGCGGCGGATAGTTGTGCCGGGTCAGGGTGCCGTCGCCGCTCTCGAGCCTGAGCACGGCGGAAAAACTGCCCGGTTGGTTTCGTCCGTCCAGGAACAACAGAGCCTGGATGGCGGCCAAGCCGGCGGCCGCTACCGACTGCGATACCTCGTCGGCCTGGCTTCGGGCGGAGGCCTTGCCACGTGTGCCGGTCAGCCGGGCCACGACCGCGGGCCACGTCGGATCGGCATCCGCCCGGTGCAGTTCCACGCAACCGAGGCAGCTTGAGTGACCGGGGACCACCAGCGGCCCGATCAAGGTGTCGTGTTCACGCACCAGGACGCTCAGATGCGGATGGCCCCGGCTCATCAGCGCCGCCGCGACCCGAGGGTCCGCCACGTCGCGGTCGACGTAGATGGCCAGGCTGAGCGCACGCGGAAAGATCCCCGCGGCCCCTTGTTCCGCGGTCGCGCCCGGCAAGAGGTGGCAAGCGACCGTGGGGTCGATCTGGCGGGCCGCACGCCGGACAGCCTGTCCTCGGATGAGGCCGATGTCGGTGATCCGGAAGGCGCCCGAGCCTACGTCCGCCGGGCCCACCACTGCCGGATCCTCCAGCAGAAGGGTGCCGACGCCGGCGGCCGTCAGGGCCGTGGCCAGCGCTGCGCCGGTGCGCCCCAGCCCGATGATTTGCACCACGCAGCGGCTCCGGGCCGCCAGCGGCCCCTCAGCATCGGCCGAGTAGACCGCGGACCAGTGGCGCGCGTCCGGGCCCAGCCGGTCCGCGCGCAGACCGGACAGGCGTTCCCCGCCGGCATCGGGCACCAGCACCGGCGCCAGCGCCGCCAGCAACAAGGCGGCGCGTTCGGCGTCCAGGCCGCAGCCGGCGCGCACTGCGTCCAGCTCGGAGGAATCGAAACCCTGACGCAGGCGGCGCAGGAACTGCCGGTCCGGTTCCCCGGTTCCTTCGAGCACCAGCCCGCCGGCCCCCAGACCAAACTGCACACTGCCCGCTGCGAATTCGACCATGCGCAGGCCGGGATTGATTTTCAGCCGGGCCATGGCCACCTCCTTGCCGTTTGTCCGCCCCCGGGAGCGAGCTGATAGTCCATGCTGGCACGGCGGTGCCAGCTGCCCGAGGGTTATCCACAGAAAACGGGGCAGGAGCCGTGGGCGGATGCGGGCGGTCCGAAGCACCCGGTAACCTCAACGCATGTCCCGAGCAGAACAGACGCAGAAATCCCGCGCATCAGGGGAACCCTCGCGGCCGGTGCCGCTGGTGGCCGGCACCGGGGAGCGCGTGCCGTTGACCACATCCAGCGGTGCTCCCGTGGTGGTCAAACGGTCCGCGCGCCGTCGCCGGACCGTCTCGGCCGCGTGGCGGGACGGGGCCGCCGTGATCTCCATTCCCGGCCACTTTACGCAGGCACAGGAACAGGAGTGGGTGCGGCGGATGCTGGCCAAGCTCGAGACCCGCGGTGCACGTCCGGCAGGCCGTACTGCAACCAACGACGCCGAGCTGGCCCGCCGCGCCGGCGAGCTGTCGGAGCGGTATCTGGCCGGCGACGCGGTGCCGGAAAGCATCCGCTGGGTGTCCAACCAGAACGACCGCTGGGGATCGGCCACCCCGACGCGGGGCAGCATCCGCATCTCGGACAAAATCAAAGAGATGCCCGCATGGGTGGTGGACTATGTGATCCTGCACGAGCTCGCGCATCTGCTGGAGGCAGGGCACGGGCCGCGCTTCTGGCAACTGCTGCAGCCCTACCCGCAGCTGGAACGGGCCAAGGCCTTCCTCTCCGGCGCGGCGTTTGCCATGGGCCGCGGCCTGCAGGACGACGACGATGTGGTGGATGGCGCCGACGAAGGCGACGCCTAGCTGCGGTCTCCGTTCCCGGAGCCGTTCGGACCGCCCTCAGCTGAACCGTCGTCGTTCCCGTCGGGTGTTTCGTCCTGTCCCGGGGAACTGTCATCGCCTGGCTGCTCGTCGAACCCGCCGCTCAAGAGTTTCTGCAGCGCCTCATCGACTTCGGCCTCGGAGGCGTCCAGCAGTTTCCGGCGGGCGCTGAAGCCGGCCGGATCGTCCAGATCCTCGGGCGTGGGTAGCAGGTCCGGGTGGTTCCAGACGTCGTCGCGTCCCTCAATCCCGCGTTCCTCCTTCAGTGCCGCCCACAGTGCCGCGGCATCGCGCAACCGGCGAGGACGAAGTTCCAGGCCGACCAAGGCCGCGAACGCGTGTTCGGCAGGACCGCCGGTGGCGCGGCGCCTCCGCACCGTCTCGCGCAACGCCGGCGCGGACGGCAGGTTGGCCGCGGCGCTGGCGGTGAGTTCATCCACCCAGCCTTCAACCAACGCAAGGGCTGTTTCCAGCTTGATCAGGGCGGCATCCTGCTCCGGGGTGCGCTGCGGCATGAAAACGCCCTGCGAAAGGGCCTGCTGCATGGATTCAGGGTTGCCGGGATCGATGTTGCGGGCAACTTCCTCGATCCGGCCCATATCGATGTGGATGCCGCGCGCGTAGCTTTCGATGGCTCCCAGCAAGTAGCCCGACAGCCACGGCACGTGCGTGAACAACCGGGTATGGGCCGCCTCGCGGATGGCCAGGAAGAGCAGGACGTCCTGCGCCGGGATGTCCAGGCCTTCACCAAAGGACTTGACGTTGGCCGGGAGCAAGGCCATTTTTCCCTCCACCAGCGGAACGCCGATGTCGCTGGAACTGACCACGTCCTTGGCCAGGGCTCCCACGGCCTGGCCAAGTTGCATGCCGAACATCGCCCCGCCCAGGTTCTGCAGCATGGAATGCGCGCCGCCAAGCATCTGCTTCATTTCTTCCGGAACCTGCTCGGTGAGCGCTGAGGTCAGCGCAAAGGCGATGCTGTTGGCGACCGGCTCCGTCAGTCGCTTCCACGTGGGCAACGTTTCTTCGACCCATTCGGCGCGGGACCAGGCACGGCCGATGACCCCCGTGCCCGGAATTGTCGTGGCAGGATCAAGCCACATCTCGGCCAAGTGGAGGGCTTCGTCGACCGCCTTGGTCTGCAGGGAAGTAACCGACGGGTCGCTGTCCGAAGCGGCCACCTTGCGGGCGCTTTCATGAGCCAGCTTCCAGTTGACCGGCCCCTCCGACGGTGCGTTCATCATGGCTTGCACCTGTTGGAACATCTGGGCCAAGGCGTTGGGGTCGGACGGCAGCCCTGCGGCCTTGGCCATGGCGGCGGGATCCACGTCCCCTGCCTGACCGCCGAAGAGCCTGGCGAACATCTCCGACAGCGGATCTTGCGCGTCGTCGTCTGGCTGCTTGGGGGTCATCACTACCACCGGTCCTCGAAGGGTTGGAGCGAGCAAAGCCGCAGCGGCTGCCGGGGAGGCAGCGGGGGACTGTGCCCGGGATGTTGCGTCACTCCCACGTTACCGGCAGCCGGGATTCCTTGTCGCGCCGGAGCGTGTGCAGTTCGCTCTAGGCCGAGCAAGGACCCGGAGGGCGGATGCCAGGCGCACGGCGTACGCTAGAGCAGGCGCCGTGCGCGCCATCAGGCGGCCGTGCCGTCTGCGTACAACCGAGCGGCGAGAAGGAATCCATCAGGTGACACAGTCCACCAACAACGGCACTGAGCACGGCATGGACGGCTGGGACGGCGATGTCGCCGGGCCGCAGTCTGTTGCGCCGCGTCCCCTGGACCGCCGGGGGCCGGTCATGGCGGCCGCCGCGGTGGTGGCGGTTGTGACCGGCGTGCTGGGACTGGCGCTGCCGGCGGGGTACGTCATCGAAACCCCGGGCCCGGCGATTAACACCATCGGCGAAATCTCCGGAACGCCCCTGATCGAGGTTCCGGACCGTCAGACCTACAAGACCTCCGGCGCCCTGGACCTCACGACGGTCTATGTGGAGGGCGGACCCAATTCGCAGATCAACATGCTTCAGGTCCTGGCCGCCTGGCTGGACCCGCAGCGAAGCGTCGCGCCCACCGATCTGGTCTATCCGCCGAACGTGACGCAGGACGACATTCAGCAGCAGAACGCCGCGTTGATGGCGTCGTCGCAGGAGTCATCGATCGCGGCGGCCCTGACCCAGCTGGATGTTAAGTTCTCGCAGACCCTGTCGGTCGCCGACTTCACCCCGGACGCCGCGGCTGCCGGGAAGCTAGAGTCGCGGGACACCATCCGGACGGTCAACGGTCGGCGGGTCACCGGCATCGACGTGCTGCGCGAAGAGCTCAATGCCAGTGAGGGCGCCCCGGTGGAACTGGGCATTACGCGCGACGGCCAGCAGGAAACCATCGACGTCGCACCGAAGGAAAACGGCGACGGCGACTACCAATTGGGCGTCCTGCTGGGAACCGAATTCGACTTCCCCTTCAAGGTAAAGATCCAGCTGGACAACGTGGGCGGCCCCAGCGCCGGCATGATGTTTGCACTGGGCATCATCGACACCCTGACCGAAGGCGAAATGACCGGCGGCAAGCACTTCGCCGGGACCGGCACCATCGACGCCGACGGAACCGTTGGCCCGATTGGCGGAATCCGGCAGAAACTGGTCGGTGCGGCAGAAGCCGGAGCTACCGTCTTCCTGGCGCCGGAGGCCAACTGCGCCGAGGTGGCCGGCCATGTCCCGGACGGTCTGCAGGTTGTCTCGGTGGCCACCTTGGACGACGCAGTCCACGCGGTCAGGCTGATCGGCGAAGGCAAGGACGCCTCCTCGCTGCCCGGCTGCAGTTGATTCGTTTCAGCGGCCGGCGGTCACATTCAGGCAACAGTAACGTCCCGACGGCCACAGCGGTTCGTCCGGGCCGGTGCTGACAAGGCAGAATGGGGAAGGAACCCTCCGAGCCGTCCGTTCGTGGAACCTAGGGGGAGTATCCCCGACAGCGGCGGGTCTGCCCGCGATGCTAAACACGCAAATAACGAGGTAACGAGTGACGTTCGGACAAGACCGGTCCTACGGCGACCGGCCAACACCGCCCAGCAGTCCTGGCAAGAAGCGCTCCGCATTGGTCCCCACCCTCATTGTGGTGGCGGTCCTGGTAGTCGGCTTCGTCTTCTTCTCGCAGATCTACGCAGACATCCTCTGGTACAACCAGCTGGGCTATCTGGAAGTCTTCCTCAAAGAAAACGGCACCCGGATTGCCATCTTCCTGATTGCTTTCCTGATCATGGGCCTCGCCGTCTACTTCAGCCTCCGGGTGGCGTACCGCTCGCGCCCGGTGTACGCGCCGGACAGCTCGCTGCAGGACAACCTGAATCGCTACCAGCAGCAGTTGGAACCGGTCCGCCGCCTGCTGATGATCGGCATCCCCTTGGTGCTCGCCGCTTTCGCCGGCACCGCCGCGGCTTCGGCGTGGCAGACCGTGCTGCTGTTCTTCAACCAGGAGCAGTTCGGCCAGGCCGATCCTCAGTTCGGCCTCGACTACAGCTTCTACATGAACACCCTGCCGTTCCTGGGCTTCATCAACGGCTACTTGGTCAGCGTGGTGCTGATCGCCGGCATCGCAGGACTGCTCACCCACTACCTGTACGGCGGCATCCGGCTGGAGGACAAGGGGTTTTTCGCGTCCACCGCCGCCAAGATCCACGTGGCCGTTTTCGCCGCGCTCTTCCTGATCCTGCAGGGCATCAACTACTGGCTTGACCGCTATTCCACGGTCCAGTCCGACGCCGGGAAGTGGACCGGCGCGCTGTACACGGATGTCCATGCGGTCATTCCCACCAAGGCCATCCTGGCCGTCGCCGCCGTGTTGGTGGCCATCCTGTTCATCGTCTCCGCATTCGTCGGACGCTGGCGCCTCCCGATCGTGGGCACGGCGATGCTTATCGTGACGGCGATCCTGGCCGGCGGCGTCTACCCGTGGATCGTGCAGCGTTTCCAGGTGGAGCCCAACGAGCAGAAGGTTGAAGCCGACTACATTCAACGCAATATCGCGCTGACTCAGTTGGCCTATGGGCTGGATAAGATCGAGTCCACCAACTACAAGGCAACCTTGGAAGCGGAAGCCGGTGCGCTCCGTACGGATGCGGAGACCACGGCGAACATCCGCCTGCTGGATCCGAACCTCGTCTCCGACGCGTTTGCCCAGTTGGAACAGTTCCGCCAGTACTACCAGTTCGACAAGACCCTCAACGTGGACCGCTACAACATCGACGGCGAGGTGCAGGACACCGTCATTGCCGTCCGTGAACTGAACACCGCGGGCGTGCCAGCCGGCTGGGTCAACGAACACCTGCTGTACACGCATGGTTACGGCGTGGTGGCCGCAGCCGGGTCCAGGGTCGAACCCGACGGGAAACCCTCCTTCCTGCTCTCCGGCATCCCGACCCAGGGTGTGCTGGCGAACGACTCAAACTACGAGCCGAGGATCTATTTCGGCGAAAAGTCGCCGGACTATTCGATCGTGGGCGCGCCCAAGGGCAACAACCCGATCGAGATCGACAGGCCGCAGAGCGCCAACGCCGAAACAGACACCCGGAATACCTTCGACGGCAATGGCGGTCCGAGCATCGGCAATTGGTTCAACCGACTGGTGTACGCCCTGAAGTTCCAGTCCACCGACCTGATGGTTTCCGACGCCGTCAACTCCGAGTCCCAGATCCTCTACGACCGCAACCCCCGCGAACGTGTCGAGAAGGTGGCCCCCTACCTGACGGTGGACGGCAACGCCTATCCGGCGATCGTGGACGGCAGGGTGAAGTGGATCGTCGACGCCTACACCACCAGCAAGGCCTTCCCGTACTCGACGCCGCAGCAACTGGAATCGGCAACGATTGATTCGACCACCAGGGAAGGTGCCACGGTCGCACTTCCCGCCGAGGACGTCAACTACATCCGCAACTCCGTCAAGGCAACCGTGGACGCCTACGACGGGTCGGTGGACTTGTACGCCTGGGACGACCACGACCCGCTGCTCAAGGCTTGGGAGAAGGTCTTCCCAACCACGATCAAGCCCTACAGCGAGATGTCTGCGGACCTGATGGCCCACGTGCGCTATCCAGAGGACCTCTTCAAGGTGCAGCGTGAACTGCTGACCCGCTATCACGTGACCGATGTCGGCCAGTTCTACGAGAACTCCGATGCGTGGAGCGTGCCCGCGGACCCGACCCTGGGTGAGGGGTCGTCTGTGAAGCAGCCGCCGTACTACCTGTCGCTGAAAATGCCCAAGCAAGACGAGGCGTCGTTCTCCTTGACCACCCCGTTCATTCCGTTCACCCCGCCGGGCCAGCCGGCGCGCAACGTGCTGTATGGATTCCTGTCCGTCAATGCCGATGCCGGCACTGGCAAAGACGGCGTGAAGGCGGAAGACTACGGCACCATGCGGTTGCTCGAAATGCCGCGGGACATCACCGTGCCGGGCCCCGGCCAGGCTCAGAACCTGTTCAACTCGGACACCGAGGTGTCGCAGGCACTGAACCTGCTGCGCCAGGGTGCGTCCGAAGTCATCAACGGAAACCTGCTCAGCCTTCCGGTTGGCGGCGGCATGCTGTATGTGCAGCCGGTCTACGTCCAGTCCTCGGGCGCTTCGTCGTACCCGATCCTGCGCCGCGTACTGGTGAGCTTCGGCGAATCGGTGGGCTTTGCGCCGACGCTATCCGAGGCACTGGACCAGGTCTTCCAAGGCGATTCGGGTGCCACTACCGGCGACCAGGGCAACGTTGGTGAGACCCCGGCGACACCGGAAGCTCCGACGACGACCACCTCCGAGCAGAAACTGCAGACGGCGCTGCAGACGGCCCGCACCGCCATCCAGGACGGACAAGCAGCGTTGGCCAAGGGCGACTTCGCCGCCTACGGCGAAGCCCAGAAGCGCCTGCAGTCCGCGCTCCAGGACGCGATCGCCGCCGAGGAAGCCATCTCCGGAGGCGGCACGGGCGGGGCCACCGAGCAGCCCTCCCCGCAGCCAACCGAGGGTCAATAGCCGATTTGCTTCACCATCCCGCGGCCGGTATTGTTTTCACTGCGCCGCGGGGTGGAGCAGTTCGGTAGCTCGCTGGGCTCATAACCCAGAGGTCAGAGGTTCAAATCCTCTCCCCGCAACGAAGAGTAAAGGCCCCGTCCGATGTCATATCGGGCGGGGTTTTTGCGTGCCGTGCCGCGGAACACTGGGCGGATCAGCTGGTGGAACACGAGGCGGATAGAATGGTTTCACCCGTTCCCGATTTTCCCCTGGAAAGATCGCTGTTTATCCCATGCTTGAATCTGTGCCCAGCTATGCGGTGGCCGCCGGAGTAGCAGCTCTATTCAATCCATGCAGCCTGCTGTTTTTGCCGGTCTGGCTCGCGATGGTCGCCGCCCGGGCCTCCGACATCTCGACGCCGGCGGCCTCGCGCTGGTCGGCCGCCGCGGCGCTGGCCTTGACCGGCGGCTACGCTGCCTCGTTTTCGGTGGCGCTGTTGGTCCCGGGGGGACCGGCGGCCGCGGCGGGCGCCCTGGCCTATGTCTCCGCCGGCACCGGGATGCTAGTGGTGCTGCTGGCATCCTTCCTGATCGCCGGCGGCCGTGTGCCCCTGCTGCAAGCAGCGTCGCCGGTCGGCGGAGTCCGCATCCGTCTCGTGGGCCTCGCCGTGGCCGGCGCCGTGACCGGACTGGCATCGTTGGCTCCGCAACTTCCGGAACTGCTCACGAGGATGGAAAGCGAGCTAGGGTCCGGTGCAGGAGCCGCTGCGGTGGAGATTGCCGCTTACCTCCTGGGCCTGATCGCCGGATTCGGCCTTCTCTGTGCTGCCGCCTCATGGCTGGGAGGCGCTGCCGGGCGGCGATGGCCCGCCAGCGGAACGGTCCTGGACACTGCGCAAGGGTACCTGCTCCTGCTCGCCGGGCTAGGCACCGCTTACTACGCCTTCTTTGCCGTGCGGGACGCCGCAGGAACCGAGGTCGAGGACCGCCTGATCGACGCCGCGCATGGCGTCCACGGGGCCCTGACGGACGTGCTGCAGGCCGTCCCGGTGTGGTTGATCCCGGCCGCCTACGTGGCGCTGACCGGCTGGCTCCTGCTGCGCAAACGGCCAGAAGGCCGCGATGGAGAAGAGTCTCCGCGCGGCGCAGCCGCTGTCGCGTCCCGTTCGGCAGCCGTTTTCGCATCCCGTTCGGCAGCCGCTGTCGCATCCCGTTCGGCAGCCGCTGTCGCGTCCCGTTCGGCAGCAGCTGGGCCCGCACAGGCATCCGCGGTGCGTGCCCGCCGTCGTCCGATGCCGAAGCCGGACGAGGAAGAGACGGCGCCGCCGGTGCAGGCGTCCGGGTGGCCGGAGGCAGACGAGCACCGGCCGCGGCATTTCAACCCGAGGGCACTCCGCCGCGCACCGGACGTCGCGGCCAAGCCCGGGCGCGGAGCAAGCCGCCGCTCTCCCGGGGCCGCGAAGCCGCGCCGCTGACGCGAAGAAGGGCTACGGCAGCACCTTCGCCAGGTGCGGCCGTAGCCCTTCGACGTGCCCCGGTGGGGGAGGGTCAGTAGGTTTCAGACGTCGTCTGCTTGCCGGCCTCAAGTGACGAGGGCGCGGTGCTGCTGCCGGCCTTAAGCGCTGCCAGCCGTGCCTCCACCTCGGTCTGTTCGCCGAGGTCTTCCAGGCTTTCGAACTGCGCGTCGAGGCTGGAGGCGGCGAGTTCGGCCTGGCCGCGGACCTTTGCCTCTTCGCGGCGGATCTTTTCCTCGAAGCGGCCGACTTCGCTGGTCGGGTCCAGAACGTCGATGCTCTTAATGGCGTCGTGGACCTGCGTCTGCGCCTGCACGGTCTTGGAGCGGGCGATCAGCTCATCGCGCTTGTTCTGCAACTCATTGAGTTTGGACTTCATCTGGTTGAGGCCCTGCTTGAGCTTCTCGACGATCTCAGTCTGCGACGAGATCGTCGGCTCGGCGCCCTTGGCTTCGTTCTCGGAGGAAATCTGCCGCTGGATCGCTACCTTGGCGAGGTTGTCGAACTTCTCTGCATCGGTGGCCTGTCCGGCGGAACGGTATTCGTCGGCCTTCCTGCTGGCCGCCAACGCCTTGTTGCCCCAACTGTTGGCGTTCTCGAGATCCTGGTTGTAGTCGTCCTGCAGCATCCGCAGGTTGCCGATGGTCTGTGCAACGGCGCTCTCGGCTTCGGCGATGTTGTTCGTGTAGTCGCGGACCATCTGGTCCAGCATTTTCTGCGGGTCCTCGGCCTGATCGATCAGTGAGTTGATGTTCGCTTTGGCCAGTTGTGCGATGCGGCCGAAAATGGAGTGCTTTACCACGGTGATGCCTTTCGATCTGGGTTACTCGAACTGTTTGCCTTCCGGGCAGCCGGTTGGCTGCCCAGCCTGTCTGGTCTAGAAGTTGCCACCGGCTCCGTCGCCGCCACCGAATCCGCCGAAGCCGCCGCCGAACCCGCCGCCGCCGCCGAAGCCGCCGAAACCGCCGCCGCCGAAAACGTCACCGCCTCCGCCACCGCCGCCGCCGAAGAAGCCGCCGTCGCCGTGCGAGCCGTGGCCCCCGTGCAGGATGGAGTCGATCAGGATGCCGCCGAGGATGGCTCCGCCCAGTCCGCCGCCCCGGCCGCCGAACATCTCGCCGCCGCCGAAGCCGCCCATGCCGCCGAAACCGTCCACGTCCTGTTGGGCCATTTGGCTGGCCTGCTGGGCCAAGGCATTGGCCTGCCGGGCGTAGTTGAGGGCCTGCTCCGGATCGGAGTCCGCGATCGCCAGCGCATGGTCAAGGTTCCGTTCCGCCTCGGCCAGCCGGGTCCGGGCCTCGCTCCGGACCCCGCCGCGCCGGGCCTGAATATAGTCGGAGGTGCCGGAGATCTGGGCCTGCGCGGACATGATGGCGTGCTGCAATGCCTCGCGGGCGCGGCGGCTGCGGTCCTGGCTGTCCCGGATTCCGGACAGCGCGGCATCCAGCGGCGCCACGGCCTCTTCCAGCCTTTGCACCATCATGATCGGGTCGATACGTCCACCGGCAACCTGCTGTTGGACCGAGGACAGCGCCGCCTCCAGCCCCGCCACCGGACCGGCCAGCTCGGGGTGCTGCCCGGACGCCATCACGGCCTTGGCCTGGGCGATGTCCTGTGCAGCCTCGGAGACGGTCCGTTCCATGCTGTTCCGGGCCTCTTCGAGGTCCCTGGCCGTCTTGGCGATGGCCTCCAGCAGGATATTGGCCTGATGCAGGCTTTCCTCGGCGGCACGCACGGCGATCACCGCGGCGCTGCGGTCGCCTTCGTCGAGCTTGGCCTGTGCGGTGTTGGCCGCGTTTTCGACGAAATTCAACCTCTCGCCGGCCTGATCGATATTGTCAGCCACCTGTTGCAGCGCGCTGTCGGCATAGCGGGCGCGGAGCTCCTGCAGCCGAGCAGTCCCGTCGGCCAGCCGGCCGCGGGTCTCGTGGGCAGCAGACCGTGCCTGCTCGAGCGCCTGCGGTGCGGTTTTTTCCAGCTCTCGCAGAGCGTCGAAGTCTTCCTTGTGTGCCTGGAGCGAATCGTTGACCGCTTCGCAGCGTCGGATGATGTCGCCCAGCCAGGCCCGCTGTTCCTGTTCGGTGTCTGGAATATGGTCGTCGAGCTGCTGCTGCAACTTGAACGACTCCATCATGTGCGACTTTGCCGCAGTGATGTCCTGGCGGAACGGCTGCACCGCTTCATCGCCGTATTGCGCCATGGCGAAGCCGAGTTCCTGCTCGCTTGACTTGATCGCATCGTCGGCGGCCACCAGCAGGCTTCCGGCCTTCTTGCGCAGGTCTTCGACGGACATGGCGTCATGCGGATCGATCGGACGGCCGTCGGGGCCGGCCACCAGCTGCGGCTGCCGGCGGGAGTCCTTCTTGCGCTTGGACCGGGCATACAGCAGGGCCGCGCCGCCGCCCACCACCACCACGCCGCCGCCGATCAGCAGCACCGGGGCCAGCGAGGCGCCGCCACCGGACGCCGTCCCGTCGCCGCCCGTGGCAGCGTCCTTGACGGCAGCCACGGTCATCAGCGCTGCGTCCGCCCATTCCCCGGCGCCCAGGGCCGGCCGGATGGACCGGGCGATGTTCTGGTCGTAAGGCTCGACCGGATTGTCCTGGGCAGATTCAAAGACATATTCGCGGCTGTCCACCGCAACGGCCAGCACACTATCGACCGAGCCCATCGAGTTGAGTTCGGAGGTGGCCTTTACCCACTGTTGGCGGTCGGCCGGGTCGGTGAACTCGTCGACGTACACAATGAAGACGTTCAAGCCTTCGGACTGCTGCAGTTCACGGACCGCGTCCTCGACTTCGCCGGTCCGGGAGCCCAGTACGCCGGCCTGGTCCACCACAAAATCGCCTGGCGGGAAGTCGACCGGAGGCACGGCTTGCGCCAGTGCGGCCGGCGAAAGGAAGACTGCTGTCAGGCCGGCTATGGCCGCCAGACGCCTGAACGGTGAACGCATGAAGGTCCCTTCGGCAAACGCAAACTGGGGCCGTGGTGCCCCGGCTCGTCAGCATGGTCCGGCCCCCGAACGGGGCGGATCCGCCATTGTGATTCTATGGTCCCGTATTTGACACAGTCCACCGATGCTCTCCGCCCGCGGCGAACGCGGAGCGGCCGCAGCGCGGGTGCCGGCCCGGTCCCTGAGCCGCACCGCGGCCAGGCCGCGCCCCAGGCCGGGGTCGGACGCCGCCGTCGTACACGTCCGGCTGCTTCCCAGAAACCTTTCAGGAAACGTGCGACGTTATCCCAGCGATGCCGTGCATAGTGGACTGCAGACCAAGAAAGGACCTGCCATGACTGAGAATAATCAGGACCCGCAGCAGCGGCCAGCGCGGCCAGTACCGCCCCAGCCGCAGAATCCGCCGGCCTCTGGAGCCGGAGAGCAGCGGTCCGCCGCCAACGACACCGAGCAGTTCGGTTCCCCGGCCCCTGACGCCGCCCGGCAGGTCCCGGCGCAGGAACAGACGCAGCCCCTGACCTCACCGACGACCTCACCGACGCTCCAGTACGGCCAGTCCGCTCCTGGCACGTTTGGCCAGTATGCCGCTCCGTCCTACGGCCAGGACACTTCGTCCGGACACGGCGGACACGGCGGCTACGGCAGCCACGGCCAGGGCGCAACCGGCTTCGGCCCCGGAACGGCTGCCGGTTACGGCGGCCAGCAGACCGCGGTCAGCGCCAAGAAGCGCTTCGGCACCGGGACAGTGATTGCCGGCATGCTGCTTGCGGGCCTGGCCGGCGGCGGCGTGGCTGTGGGTTCGCAGGCGCTGGCCGACGGCACCGCCGGCACCTCGATTGCCGGCAGCCCGGCCAAGCAATTGATTGTGAACAACACCGATTCGGTCAACGAAATCACCGCGGCCGCGGCCAAAGCGTCCCCGAGCGTGGTGACAATTTCGGTGGCCAGCGGCAACACCGGCGGTTCCGGTTCCGGCATCATCCTGGATACCGATGGCCACATCCTCACCAACACCCATGTGGTGACGCTCGGCGGCCAAACGTCCAGTCCCGACGTCGAGGTACGCACCAGCGACGGCAAGGTGCACAAGGCCAAGGTGGTCGGCACCGACCCGCTGTCGGACTTGGCCGTGATCAAAATCGACGCCGAGGGCCTCACCCCCGCCACGTTCGGCGACTCGGCGAAACTCAACGTGGGCGACACCACCATCGCCATCGGCGCGCCGCTGGGATTGGCAGGCACCGTCACGGACGGAATCGTATCCACGTTGAGCCGGACCATCAGTGTCTCCTCCTCGGCGGTTCCGGAAAATTCCGGCGACAGCGCGCAGCCCAGCCCGAACGACCAGTTCAACTTCCAGTTCCCCGGCGAGCAGCAGTCCGCCAACCAAGGCAGCATCTTCCTGAATGTGATCCAGACCGACGCGGCCATCAACCACGGCAACTCCGGCGGCGCGCTGGTGAACACGAAGGGCGAGATCATCGGCGTCAACGTCGCCATCGCGTCCTCCAGCGAAGACAGCGGCAGCATCGGCGTCGGGTTCTCCATTCCCAGCAACTACGCGCAGCGGGTTGCCCAGGAACTGATCAAGGACGGGTCGGCAAGCCACGGCATGCTGGGGGTCTCGGTCACTGCCAAGGCCTCCGGCAATTCCTCCGGCAACACGCAGTTCTCGGTCGGCGCGGATGTGGTCGAGGTCGTGAAGGATTCGCCCGCGGCGAAGGCGGGACTGCAGAAGGGCGATGTAATCACCGGGGTGGAAAACCGCGTGATCGGCGACAGCCAGTCCCTGACCGCCGCCATCCGTGAACATGCCGCCGGCAGCACCGTCAAGGTCACCTACCTGCGCGGCGGCGAGACGCACACCGCCGACGTGACGCTCAGCGAAGGCCAAGCCTGACCTCCACGGTTCCTGCGACGCACCTGCGGCCCTGCCATTCACGGCGGGGCCGCAGGTGTTTACCGACGTGGCGTTCCCGGTAAGGTTAGGGTGTTTGCAGCGGCCCGCAACACCCGCGCGGGCCGTGGACGGCGGAAGGAAGTTCAGCGAGGATGCAAAAAGCAGCAGGCACAGCCTTGAACATCGTGGTGCTGGTCAAATATGTACCGGACGCGCAGTTCGACCGCCACCTGACCGGCGATCCGGCGACGGTGGACCGGTCCGAGAGCATCCTCTCCGAACTGGACGAATACGCCATTGAATCCGCCCTGCAGCTGGCGGAGGAGCGCGGCGGGCCGAAGGCCGGCAACCGGGTCATTGCGTTGACCATGGGCCCGGCGGCGGCAGCCACTGCGGTGAAGAAGGCCCTGCAGATCGGCGCCACCGAAGGCCTGCATGTGAACGACGACGCGCTGGCCGGCTCCGATGCCACCGGAACGTCGCTGGTTTTGGCGGCGGCCATCCGGAGCCTCGGCGACGTTGACTTGGTGCTCACCGGCATGGCGTCCACGGACGGCGAAACCTCGCTGGTCCCGGCGCAGCTGGCCGAGCGCCTGGGCCTGCCGCAGCTGACCTTCGCCGCCAGCCTGGAGCTGGACGGGACCACGGTCCGTGCCCGCCGCGACGGGGATACCCACGCCGACAGCCTGGAAGCCGAACTTCCGGCGCTGGTGTCCGTCACCGACCAGATCAACGAACCGCGCTACCCGAACTTCAAGGGCATCATCGCGGCCAAGAAAAAGACGGTTGCCACGGTGACGCTGGCGGACTTGGGCATCCAGCCCGCCGAGGTCGGCACCGCCGGCGCCTGGACCGCCGTCCGGACGGCCGAGGCACGCCCGCCGCGATCGCAGGGCACCATCATTACCGATGAGGGCGACGCCGGCATCCGCCTGGTGGACTTCCTGGCCGCCCAAAACCTGCTCTAGTCCGCCACGGAAACCGCGAAGGATATCGGCACCATGCCCACAGTTCTTGTCTTTATCGACCATCCCGGCCAGACCCTGCACAAGGGCCAGTTGGAACTGCTCACGCTGGCGCGCAGCATCGGCGAGCCGGTGGCGGCGTTCAACGGAGACCTCACGGACGCCGTCCGCACCACGCTTGGGGACTACGGCGTGGGCACCATCTACCGGCCGTCCGCCGACTTGGACGGCGCCCTGGTGGCCCCGAAGGCTGCGTTCGTGGCCGCTGCCGCCCGTGAAGCCAACCCGGCCGCGGTGCTGCTGCCCAACACGTTCGAAGGCAAGGAGATTGCTGCCCGGGCCGGGATCAAGCTCGACTCCGGCGTCATTACCGACGCGATCGGTATCTCCGCCGACCTGACCGTGACCAAGAGCGTGCTCGCGGGCGCCTACATGGTGCAGGCACAGGTCGGCCGGGGCACGCCGATCATCACCGTGAAGGCCAACGCCGTTGCCGAGGCCCCAGCGGCCGAAGCGGCCGTGCCGGAGGTGGCGACAGTGGACGCCGGGGACTTCGGCCCCGCGGCCCGCATCACCCACCGCGCGGAGAAAGCGGCCAGCGGCCGGCCGGCGCTCACCGAGGCCCGCGTGGTGGTAGCCGGCGGCCGCGGAACCGGCGGAGACTTCTCGCCGATCGAGGACCTAGCCGACGCCCTGGGCGGGGCGGTCGGCGCATCACGGGCCGCCACCGACGCCGGCTGGATCGAGCACTCGGCACAGGTGGGCCAGACCGGCCAGACCGTCTCGCCGCAGCTGTACGTCTCGGCCGGCATCTCCGGCGCCATCCAGCAGAAGGCCGGCATGCAGACCGCCAAGGTGATTGTGGCGGTCAACAACGACGCCGATTCGCCGGTCTTCGAGATTGCCGACTTCGGCATCGTCGGCGACCTGGCTGAAGTCCTGCCGCAGGCCGCCGCCGAGATCCGCCGGCGGAAGGGCTAGCCGCGGTGACCGCTGCGGAGTTCATGCCGGCACGCGTCCTCGTTTTTGCCGCACACCCGGACGACCTGGATTTCGGCGCGGCGGGCACCATCGCCCGCTGGACGGCCGCGGGCGTGCCGGTGAGTTACTGCATCATGACCGACGGCGATGCCGGCGGCTTCGACGACGGCCAGCGAGCCGGCATCGTGGAACTGCGGGCGGCCGAGCAGGCGAAGGCCGCGGCGTTGGCCGGCGTGACCGACCTGCACTTCCTGCACCAGCCCGACGGCTACCTGGAACCCACCCACGAGGTGATCCGGCAGACCGTGGAACTGATGCGGCGGATCCGTCCCGACATTGTGCTGTCCATGCACCCGGAGCGGGCCTGGGACCGGATCCAGAAGAGCCACCCGGACCATCTGGCCTGCGGTGAGATCGTGACCCGCGCGATCTACCCGGCGGTGGAGAACCCATACGCGTATCCCGAGTTGCTCGAGGCAGGGCTGGCCGCCTATAAGGTGCCCTATCTGTGGTTCTACGGCGGGCCGGGAGAGCGGGAGAACCACTTCGTGGACATCACCGACTGGGTCGATACCAAGCTGGCCGCCATCCGCATCCACGCGAGCCAGCACCCTGACCTGGCCGGGATGGACGCCCGCGTGCGGCAGAATCTGGTGGAGAACGCCGAGCGCGGCGGGCTTCCGGCCGGCCGCAGTGCGGAGGCTTTCCACGTGGTGGGCATCAATACCCCGGAGACGATCGCCGGATTCTGACGGCGGCGGGCCGGCACGGCGTTGGGCCCTGCGCTGCCGGGCACTGGCGCCGGCAGCGCAGCAGGTTAGCCGGCCGGCGTGGGAATGATGACGGCGAACGGAAGGCTGGGGGACTCGGCGCCGCCCGGCGCCTCGACGGATACGGCCAGTTCGCGGGTGGTGGAGATGCCGTCGACCACTACCGGGTTGCCCGCGGTAATGTCCGCGGCCTCAATGGTGCCGGCCGATACCGGCGCGGAGCCGTCCAGCGGGACCCGCCAGACCTGGTAGGTGCGCCCCTCGGACGCCGCGACGTCGTTGAACGTCAGGACGGCAGCGTTCTTCTCCAGTGAGATCGAGGCGTCGACGGTGCCGCCGCCCTCCACTTCCTGCTGGCTGGAGACAACGTCCGGTGCATCCGCGACGTCCTGGTCAGAGGTTCCGCCCAGGGCTCCGGCCACGGCGATGGCACCAATAATCACCACGATGGCAGCCAGGGCCAGCAACAGCCACTTGGTCACCGCGGGCATCGGCTGCCGCACGTCCTCGTCTGCTCCGCCGGTCAACTGGTCGGCGTGCAAGACGGAGTGGTCCTCATCCGCTGCTGCGTAGTCGTTCCCCTCGGTGGAGTTTCCGGGGCTGGCCAGGCGATCAGATGGCTGTGGCGTATCCATAGGCTGCCAGTCTATCGGTCCCCGGGCGCGGTGCCTCTGTGGCCGCCGACACGCTGCCGTTCCGGCGCGCGGCTAGAGCTTCGCCCCGGCGAAGCCGTGCTGCCGCCAGGCTTCGTAGACGGCGATCGAGGCCGAATTGGCCAGGTTCAGCGACCGCAGCGACGGCAGCATGGGCAAGCGCAGGCGAGCCGTCACATGGGCATCCTGCTTGACCGCTTCCGGCAGCCCGACGGACTCCGGGCCGAACATCAGCACGTCGCCCGGAAGGTAGGAGACGTCCGCGTAGGAAGTCTCGCCATCGGAGGTGAAAGCGAAGACCCGCTCCGGTTGCAGGGCTTGCCAGGCGGCCTCCAGATCGGCGTGCACGTGGACCACCGCCAGGTCGTGGTAGTCCAGGCCGGCGCGGCGGAGTTTGGAGTCTTCGAAGCTGAAACCCAGCGGTTCAACCAGATGCAGTTCGGCTCCGGTGACCGCGGCCAGCCGGATGGCGTTGCCGGCATTGCCGGGGATCTCGGGAGTGTAGAAGAGGATGCGGAACACGGAGTCCATCCTAAGCGCGCCGAAGCACCGTCCCGGACCGGCCGGCGGTCGGCGAACCCGCAGCCGTCAGCTGTGCATCCCAGCCAGCAGCCGGGCGAGCGAGGGGACATGCACCGTGTTCGGTGCCGGTCCGGAGGACAGGAATTGCTTAATCTCGCGCACCAGCCGGGCCGCATTGACCACGTGCACCGGCGCAATGCCGTCGGGATCGTAGCCGCGGGTGTAGTCGATCACCGGTTCGTGCAGGTTGCCGTCCGCTGAATGGATCACAATCCAGCCGGTGACATTGAGTTCCGGAAACAAATCCTGCATCCGCCGCACCGCCGGTGCCAGCAGCGGCGGTTCCAGTACGCGGCCGTCCTTGTGCAGAGTGCGCCCGTCCCAGCGGAAGTTTCCCCGCGGCAGCAGCATCGAATCGATCAGGGCCAACCGGTAGCCGGCCAGCAGCGCATGGTCGATGAACCCGTTGTCGGCCGGCGAATGCAGCCCATTGACCAGCCGCGCCGACGGAATCGCCGGAAGAATCTGCCGGCTGATCAATTGCACGCTCAGGGCCTCGCGGCGCAGCCGGGCGCCGGCACCGAAGATCCCGCGCTTGCGCGGCACCCCATGGATTTGCTGCCGGGCGATGTTTTCCGCCAGACCGGTGGAGGCCCCGGCGGACTCATAGGCAGGTACGAAGACCGGCGCATCGGATGCCGAGGGACCGCGCTGCCCGGGTGTCCGCCGGGGCGCGGCGGACGCTGCGAAGGACTCGGCGCTGTCCGTCCGTGCGTCCGGTGCGGTGGCGGCGCCGTAGGACCGGTCATAGCGGGACCGGGTCTGCGGGTTGCTGAGGACTTCATAGGCCAGGCTCACGCGGCGGAACTCGGCCGGATCCCCGCCGTGGTCCGGATGGGTGGCCCTTGCGGCCCTGCGGTACGCGGCCTTGATCTGCTGTTCGGTGGCAGTGACCGGCAGCCCCAAGGCATCGTAGTGGGATGGGGGAGTCACCGGCCGCCTCTCTGTAGGGTCTGGGGGTCCTGCGCGAAGCCCAGTGTAACCGCCGGGAAGCGGCCGCCTGTGTCGTGCCGCGGCTGCACGCGAACTTGCTGCCACAATGATCTGCTGTGACTTCGCTGCCGCCCGATGCCCCGATCGCCGTCGCGATCAACCCCCACGCCGGGTTCGGGACAACCGCCCGCGCCGGTGCGGAGGTGATGGCGGAACTGGCCAGCCGCGGCCGTGACGCCGTCGAACTGCGGGCGGAAACGTGGTCCGCGCTGGCGGGTCTGGTGGCCGGCGAGCTGCGCCGCGGGATCTCCGCCCTGTTGGTGGTGGGCGGGGACGGAATGGTTCATTTAGCAGTCAACGCCTTGGCGGGCACGCAGGTTCCGCTGGGCATTGTGCCGACCGGGACCGGGAACGATTTTGCCCGGTTGTTCAACCTGCCCACGCAGCCGCGCACCGCCGTCGGGCATTTCCTGCAGGCGCTGGAGCAGCCGCGCAAGGTGGACCTGGGGCGGGTCACCCGCGCGGACGGAACCACCTGCTGGTTTGCCGGGGTCCTCTCCGCCGGCTTCGACGCCGCGGTCAACGACCGGGCCAACCGCTGGCGCTTCCCGCGCGGCCGCCTGCGCTACCCGCTGGCGATGCTGCGCGAACTCGCCTCCTTCCGCCCGCTCAGCTACAGCCTGGTCGTGGACGGGGTGCCGCGCCGGACCGAGGCGATGCTGGTTGCCGTTGCCAACGGCCGGTCGATCGGCGGCGGAATGCGCATTGTCCCGGAGGCAGCGTACGACGACGGTGCGTTGGATCTGTTCATCGTCTCGCCGCTGTCCCGCCCCGCCTTCTTGGGCATCTTTCCGCGCGTCTACGCCGGCCGGCATGCCGACCATCGAGCGGTCCACATCGAGCGGGTGCGGACGGTGCGGCTGGAAGCCGCAGGGGTCACCGCCTATGCCGACGGCGAGCCGGTCGGCAGGCTGCCGGTGTCCGTCGACGTGGTGCCGGGTGCGCTGTCAGCGGCGGTGTAACGCAGCAGCAGCATGGACCCGGACTCCAGCACCTGGCGCAGTTGAAGCCGCTGCAGCGACTGGCCGGGAACATGGTCCGAGATCCGTTTGCCGATGCCGCCGGCCAGCAGCGGGCTGATGGTCAGGCACAGCTCGTCGACCAGTCCCGCAGCCTGGAAACTGCCAAAGAGGGTGGGTCCGCCTTCGCTGTGCAGCTGCTGGTAGCCGCGGGCCGCCAGCGCCCGCACCATCAACGCGGGCTCTACCCGGGCGGTGCCGGCGTCGACCACATCCGCCACCCGTTCCAGTGCGCGGCGACGGGTCGCGGGGGAGGCGGCACTGGTCAACACGATGGGGCGCACCGGTGCGGCCGTGAAGAACTCGCTGTCCGGATCGAGGTCCAGCGAGGCGGAGACCACCGCGACGGGTGGATGCGGACTCATGCCGCGCGCGGTGCGCCAGGCCTGCGACTCGGCCGAGAGCAGTTCGCCGCCATAGCCCTCCGCCCGGATGGTGCCGGCCCCGACCACCAGCACGTCGGCCAGCCGCCGCAGCAGCAGGAAGACGCGCTGGTCCACTTCATCGCCCAGCGTCCCGGAACGGCCCTCATAGGTGGCCGCACCGTCCAGGCTGGCCACAAAGTTGAACCGGACCCACGGGCCAGACCTCGGGAGTTCGCCGTACCAGTCCAGCAGGTCCTGGTCGGAGGCCTGTTCCGGCCCGGGCGGCAGGAGGCGCCGGATCGGCCGGGTCACTGCGCCGCCGGTTCGTTGACGTCGCCCATGTTGTGCTTCAGAAAGGACGGTTCGCGCCAGCCCAGCACGGCCTCGGCCATGCGGATGGCGGCGCTGGCTTCGGGAACGTTGTGCATGCGCAGGATCCGCGCGCCGTTCATGATGCAGATGACGGCGGCAGCCAGCGATCCGGACAGCCGTTCCTGTTTGGGCTGGTCCAGCGTTTCGCCGATGAAGTCCTTGTTGGAAACCGCCGCCAGCGCCGGGTAGCCGAGGGCGGCGATTTCACCGAAGCGGCGGGTGATTTCCAGCGAATGCAGCGTGTTCTTGTTCAGGTCGTGCCCCGGGTCGATGATGATTTTCTCCGCAGGGATGCCCAGTTCCACGGCCAGGTCCACCTTGCGGCGCAGGAAACCGGCAACGTCCTCCACCACGTCGTCATAGTGGGGCCGCGGATACACCGTGCGCGGCGCGGCGAGCGAGTGGGTAATGACCAGATGCGCCGCGCCCTCCGCTACCACCGCCGCCATGTCCGGGTTCTGCAGTCCGGTGGTGTCGTTGATGACGTTCGCACCGGCGCGGATGCTCGCCTCGGCTACCTCGGGCAGGAATGTGTCGGCGGAAATCACCACGTCCGAGGCGGCCCGCACCGCCTCGATCACCGGAACAATCCGTTCCGCTTCCTCGCGCGCTGACAGGGCCGGCCCCGGCGCGAAGGGCACGCCGCCGATGTCCACCCAGTCCGCCCCCGCAGCGACCGCCTGCAGCGAAGCATCGATGGCGGCCTCCAGCGCGAAGGTCCGGCCGCCGTCGTAAAACGAATCGGGCGTGCGGTTGACGATGGCCATCAGTGCCACCTGCGAGCGGAAATCGAACCGGCGGGCGCCGAACTCGTGCACCGGGTGGTGCAACTCGGGCAGGAAGGCGCCGGACGGCGTTCGCTCCGTCAGTGGTTGACTCACAGGCTGCTCAGCTCCTTGTCGGGGTTGGACAGGTCCGCGGCGTCCACCGTGCGGCCGGACCGGATCAGGTCCTGGATGGGCTCCTGGACGTCCCAGATATTTACATTCATACCAGCCACCACCTTGCCCTCGCGCTGCCAGAACGCAACGAACTCCAACTTGTCCGGATCCTGGTAGCTGCCTCGGATGACCGGTTCGCTCTCCGCCGCCCACGGGAAGTAGCCGGAATACTCCATCCCGATGCCGAACTGGTCCGTGTAAAAGTACGGGATGTCATCGTTGGACGCATCCCGGCCCAGCATGGCGGCAGCGGCAGTTTTGCCCTGCGCAATGGCATTCGCCCAGTGCTCGCTGCGCAGCGGCGCGCCGTAGCCCGGGTGATAGGCGCGGGCCACGTCACCGGCTGCAAAGACATGCTCGGCCGAGGTCCGCAACCGCTGGTCGGTTTCGATGCCGTTGGACACCGTCAGCCCGGCTGCCTCGGCCACCGCGGTGTTCGGGACGGCGCCGATGGCTGCCAGCACCACGTCCGCGGGGAGGCGCTCGCCGTCGTCCAGGAGAACGCCGCTGACCGTGCCGTTCCCGCCGAGGATTTCCACCGGTCGGCGCCCGGTGCGCAGCAGCACGCCCTCGCGGCGATGGGTGTCCGCGAAGATGCCGCCGATGATTCCGCCCAACGCCGACGCCAGCGGGATCTGGCCGCGGCCCACGACGGTGGCCTCGTTTCCCAGTTGGCGCGCCGTGGCCGCAACCTCCATGCCGATCCAGCCCATGCCCAGCACCACCAGCCGCTGGTTCCCGGCCGCCAGCAGCGTGTGCAGGGACTCGCTGTCATCCAGCGTGCGCAGATAGTGCACCCCTTCCAGGCCGGCGCCGGGAAGGTCCAGCCGCCGCGGCGATGCGCCGGTGGCCAGCAGCAGCCGGGAGTACTTCAGCGTGATGGCATCCGAGAACGTCGCGGTACGGGCGCCGGGATCGAAAGACTCCAGCGTGGTGCCGCGCAGCAGCCGGACGCCATGCTCCGCATACCAACCCGGCGGCTGCACGAGTGCCGCCTGCGCGTCCTCGCGTCCGGCCAGGAAGTCCTTGGACAGCGGCGGCCGAATATAAGGTGGTCGGTCCTCGGTGCCGGCCAGGACGATTTCGCCGCGGTAGCCGCCCTGCCGCAGCGCCTCGGCAGCGGTGGCGCCGGTCAGCCCGGCTCCGGCAATGACAATCGGGTTCTCTGCCATGGCAGCGCTCCTTCAAAGTGCCGGCGGGCACCGGGCGTTTCACAGCCCCAGCCGCCGATCTGATGGAAGCACCGGCAGCTGCCTGTTCGGGCAGGGCCAGATGTTCTAAAATGGTTATGTTCGACTTTAGAAATCCGTCCCGCAGAAGTCAATGGATCAGCCACCGGAAAGAGCGCCATGACCGAACACCCTCCGCCCGGACTCTCGGCCGTCACCGCCTTGGGCGACGACGTCCGCCGCCGCCTGTTCGAATTCGTCCGGCACAGCGCCGAACCGGTGACCCGGGACCAAGCCGCGGCCGCCTTGGATCTGCCGCGCAGCACCGTGTCCCTGCAGTTGGACGCGCTGGCCGGGCACGGGCTGCTGACTGTGGAGTTCCGCAAGCTCAGCGGCAAATCCGGCCCGGGCTCCGGCCGGCCGTCGAAGGTGTACACGGCGGCGGTGCCGGAAGTCTCGGCCTCCGTGCCGGAGCGGTCCTACGACCTGGCCGGTGAGCTGCTGGCCACGGCGGTGGAGGAATCGGCCAGGACGGCGCGCCCGGCGCATGAGCTGGTAGCCGAGGCCGCCCGGGCCAAGGGCCTGGAGCTCGGGGCCGGCGCCGCCGGGATGGAAGCCGCACTGGCATCGGCGGGCTACCGGCCGCTGCCCGATGCGGCCGGATTTGCGCTGGGAAACTGCCCGTTCCACTTGCTGGCCCGGAGCCACACGCAGACGGTGTGCGGGCTGAACCTGGCCCTGCTGGAGGGGATGCTGGACGGCTGCGCGGACCGGCACCACAGCGTCGCCGCCGATCCGGACGGGCCGTTCTGCTGCGCCAGAATCAACCGGCGCCCGCCCGCCTGATGCCTCGCTCCGTGTGATGCCCGGGGCGGGAGACGGTCCTGCCGGCGACCGGACGGCCCTTCCCGCCTGCCGGCAGCCGGACGGCCCTTCCCGCCTGCCGGCAGCCGGACGGCCCTTCCCGCCTGCCGGCAGCCGGACGGCCCTTCCCTCCGGTCATCCCGCCGGTCAGCCCGCCGGCCGTTCCGGGCGACGGCTGGGGTACATGCAGGGGGCCATGTAAAATGTTGGCGTGCCCGTGTACCTTGACCACGCGGCGACCACGCCCATTCTGGCGCAGGCCCTGGCCGCACTTACCCACGAACTCAGCCGCAGCGGCAACCCCTCGTCGCTGCACGGCTCCGGCCGTCGTGCCCGCAGGGTGGTCGAGGAAGCCCGCGAGTCCATCGCCGCCGCAACCGGAGCCCACCCGTCCGAAGTGATTTTCACCTCCGGCGGCACCGAAGCGGACAACCTGGCCGTCAAGGGGCTGTACTGGGCGCGGCACGACGCTGACCCCCGGCGCCGCCGTATTTTGTGTTCGCCGGTAGAACACCATGCGGTGCTGGACACGGTGGAGTGGCTGGAAAAGCACGAGGGCGCCGAAGCAGTCTGGCTGCCGGTCGACGCGGACGGCGTGGTCTCCATCGAGGCCGTGCAGCGCGAAATCGACGCGGACCCCGCAGCCGTGGCCTTGATCACCGTGATGTGGGCCAACAACGAGGTAGGCAGCGTCCAGCCGGTGGCGGAGATCGTTGCCGCCGCCCAGGCGCAGCGAATTCCGGTGCACTCCGACGCGGTCCAGGCCTTCGGGCACCTGCCGGTGGACTTCAAGGCTTCCGGACTGGACACCATGGCCATTACCGGGCACAAGATCGGCGGCCCGGTGGGCGTGGGCGCGCTGCTGGTCCGCCGGGACGTCAAGCTGACGCCCGTCCAGCACGGCGGCGGACAGGAACGCGACATCCGGTCCGGAACCCTGGACACGCCGGCGATCGCAGCCTTTGCCGCCGCGGCCGAGACCGTCGTCGGGCATTTGCCGGAAGAAGCCCGGCGGTTGGCGGACCTGCGCGAGAAACTCATTGCCGGCGTCGGGCACACCGTTCCGGAGGCGGTGCTGCGGGGGACTCCGGATCCGGAACAGCACGGCCGGCGGCTGCCGGGCAACGCGCACTTCACCTTCCCCGGCTGCGAGGGGGATTCGCTGCTGTTCCTGCTGGATTTGGCCGGCGTCGAGTCCTCCACCGGGTCGGCCTGCACCGCGGGAGTGCCGCGGCCCTCGCACGTCCTGCTGGCGATGGGGCTGAGCGAAGAAGAAGCCCGTGGCGCACAACGCTTCACGCTCGGGCATACAACCACCGAATCCGACGTTGACGCATTGGTGGCTGCGCTGCCGGAGGCTTACGCACGGGCGAAAAAGGCCGGCATGGCCGGGCACGTCTCCAGCATCCAGACCGCCGGCACACAGGCGGATTGACCGGCGCAACGCACGCTGCATCGGCTCGAATCACAGGGCCGCGGCAGACACGGACAACACATCAGTAGGGAATTGAATTCATGAAGGTATTGGCAGCGATGAGCGGCGGCGTGGACTCCGCCGTGGCAGCGGCACGGGCGGTGGAGGCCGGCCATGACGTGGTGGGTGTGCATCTGGCCCTGAGCCGGATGCCCGGCACGCTCCGCACCGGCAGCCGCGGCTGCTGCACCATCGAGGATTCGCGGGACGCCTGGCGCGCCTGCGACATCCTGGGCATCCCGTACTACGTCTGGGACTTCTCCGAGCGGTTCAAGGAAGATGTGGTGGACGACTTCATCGCCGAATACGCCGCCGGCCGGACGCCCAATCCCTGCATGCGCTGCAACGAACGGATCAAGTTCGCCGCACTGCTGGAGAAGGCGCTGGCGCTGGGCTTCGACGCGGTGTGCACCGGCCACTACGCCAAGGTGATCGAAGACGAGCACGGCAACCGGGAACTGCACCGCGCCGCCGACTGGGCCAAGGACCAGTCCTACGTGCTGGGCGTGCTGACCCACGAGCAGCTCAAGCATTCCATGTTCCCGCTGGCCGAAACGCCGTCCAAGGCCGAAGTGCGCGCCGAAGCCGCGCGGCGCGGGCTCTCCGTGGCGAACAAGCCGGACAGCCATGACATTTGTTTCATTTCCGACGGCGACACCCGCGGCTGGCTGGCCGAAAAGATCGAAATGGAGACGGGATCAATCGTTGACCAGGACGGCCAGGTAGTCGGCGAACACGAGGGCGCCAACGCGTTCACCGTGGGCCAGCGCCGCGGACTGAAGCTGGGCCGGCCGGCACCGGACGGCAAGCCGCGGTTCGTGCTGGAGATCCGGCCCAAGGAGAACAAAGTGGTGGTGGGGCCGGAGGCCTTGCTGGCCGTGGACCAGATGCGCGGCATCAAGGTTTCCTGGGCCGGCCTGCCGCTGCCCGAGGTGGAAGCGCAGACCGCATTCGAGTGCATGGTCCAGGTCCGTGCGCACGGCGACCCAGTGGCCGCCCGGGCGCAGTCGGAGCTCGACGACGACGGCCGGCAGCAACTGATAGTCACCCTGATCGAGCCGATGCGCGGCGTGGCTCCGGGCCAGACCATGGTCCTCTACCAGGGGACCCGGGTGCTGGGCCAGGCAACCATTGATTCGGCCCGTTCGCTGAGCTGGGACCCGGCCAAGGTTTCCTGACCCACCGCCGGCGGACTTCACACTGGAGTAACCGGTGCAATGCCGGTGCGGGCCGAACCATAAACTGGGATCATGACCGAGCCCCACCTTGCCGATGACTTTGACCCGACCGCCAGCTCCCTCTCCGATCAGGTGGCCCCCGAGGTGATGGCCGAGCTGCTGGCAGTGCGCGGCAGCATCGACAACATCGACGCCACGTTGGTCTATCTGTTGGCCGAGCGGTTCAAGGCCACGCAGCGGGTGGGCTACCTCAAGGCCAGGCACAAGCTGCCCCCGGCCGATCCCGACCGCGAAACCGCCCAGATCGGCCGGCTGCGGCGACTCGCCGAGGAAGCGCACTTGGACCCGGCTTTCGCGGAGAAGTTCCTGAACTTCATCATTTCCGAGGTCATCAGGCACCACCAGGCCATCTCCGACGAGCACAACGGCGGCAACTAAGGTGACGGCCGGCTCCGAGGCAGCCGCTGCCGGGGCGGGCCCCAGCCAGGTGAGCGCCACCGGGCTGGGCAGCTGGCCCGGTACTGATCCGGCCGAAGCGGCCCGGATCATTCGCGGCGAACTCGGCGAACCCAACCTGCCGCATCTGGTGGAGCTGCCCGACCGCGGTGTCGGCTCGGACCCGGTGGCACGGACGGCCGGATTGCTGGAGGAACTCTTCATCGACCTGCAGCCGCATGGCTGGCGGCTGGTGGACCGCCCGGGCCAGGACCACCGCCGGGCTGTTTCCGCCCTGCGCACCGACCTGAATGTGCTGGCCGATGTGGTGGGTGCCGAAGAGCGTCCGGGTTCGCACTTCAAAGTGCAGCTGCGCGGGCCGATGTCCTTGGCCGCCAATCTTTACCTCCACAACGGCGAACGCGCGCTCATCGACGCCGGTGCCCGGCGCGACCTGGCCCAGTCGCTGGCGGCCGGTGCGGCAGGCCACCTCGCCCAGGTCAAGGCCTCGCTGCCGGCCGGCACGGAGCTGGTGGTCCAGCTGGACGAGCCGGACATCGACGCCGTGCTGGCCGGGACCATTCCCACCGCCAGCGGCTACCGCACCCTGCGGTCGGTGCCGGCGTCGGAAGCATCCGCCGCCTGGGACCTGCTGGCCGCGGCCCTGCGCGACGCCGGCGCCGTGGAGGTGGTGGCCCAGATTCCGGCCACCGACTCCGCCCTGGAGGCGGTGGCGGCCAGCGGCCTGGATGGGTTCGCCGTCCCTGCCGGCCGCCTGGGCACCCGGCAGTGGGAAACCATCGCCGCGGCCGTCGAAGCAGACCGGCGCATCTGGACCGGCCTGATCGACCCCGCCGCCGGAAGCATCCCGCAGGTCACGGCACTGGTCGATTCAGTAGTGCGGCCGTGGCGGCAGCTCGGATTGCCGTTGAAACGCCTGCCCCAGCTGAGGATCACGCCATCGGCCGGGCTGGCCGGATCCGCCCCGGACACCGCGCGCTCCCTAGTGAAGCGGTTGACGCAGACGGCCGACGCGCTGAACCAGGTTGTCGCAGAGGGATGAGCACTCCGGTCGGGACGGCGATTGCCATGACGCCTGTGGGCGGGCGGTTCCCGTTATATCGCATCGGGTCCAGCAAAGCGGCCGAACGGGCTGGAAGGTTGGCCAACTCACGGCGAGCCGACCGTCCCTGAGCTGATCCGCCCGTCGCTGGAACTGCGGCGGCGAACATGGCGCATCGTTCGTGCGGGATGCCATGAAGGTCTTTGCTGACAAGCACCTGGGCTAGGTTCCGCGGACGCGGCGTGGGAACTGGTTGCTCTGGTATCCCCGCGCCGCTCTTTCCCGTCACGCGGCAGGGCTAATCAGTTCTTCCCGCAGGATACGGACAACCGCCCCCCACGATCAGCGCTGCTACCAGGGCGGCGGCCTTCGTCGGGAGCACCCGCTTGCCGGAGGGCGGCTTTCACCAAGAACCGCGTCTCTCGGGCAGATCGACTTCCACGCGAACCAACCACTGGCTCTGCGGTCGGCCCGCTGGCTGTGGTGCCGGGCAGGGGTGGTGCGGTGGAGGTGTAGGTGTGGCCGGTCGGGGTGGTGGTCTGGACGCTGCGCCGGGGCCCGGGGAGGGGTTTGGCGGACCAGACGTCGGCTTCCTTTGATTGGTTGCAGCGCTCGCACAGCCCTTGCCCGTTGGCCAGGGAGGTGGGTCCGCCGTCGGCGTGGGCGACGATGTGGTCGATGTGCTGGATCGGCGCCTCGCACCAGGGACCGGTGCAGAACGCGTCCCGGGCCATGACCATCCGGCGGATCCCGTCGGGAAACTTCCGGGCCTTCGAGTCCATGCCCAGCAGCTGCCCGGTCCCCGGCGCGGTATACAGCCGCCGGATCCAAACATCCTCCACCCCGCCGACCTTCAGGTTCCGCAGCCTGTCCTGCCGCGCCAGTTCGCGGGCGGTCTTCCAGCCCGGCTCGGTCCCCGCCGGCGGCGCCTTCTGCCCGGTTCCCACACCGGGCGGCGCCTTTTGCCCGTAACCGCTGCCCGGCGGGCCGGAGGGGTTCTGGTCTGGCGGGCTTTTGCCTGCCTGGTTCCCGCCGGCACCGGCATCGGTACTGGCCCGCTCCGGTGGGTCTTGGGGCAGGCGGATCAGGTCGCGGGCGTACTGGGCCGGGACGATGCCGTAGCCGGTCAGCCAGGCCGGTTCGTTCGCGCCCTGGAGCAGGGCTCGGTCGGTCATCACCAGTTGCACCTCGAGCCGGGCCGGGTCGGCGGTGATCCGGCCGGTGACGCGTTCGAACACGGTATCGGCCATCATCTGGCCCCGGCTTCTGGGGTCGCCGGCGTTGCGCAGCCGCTCGGCTTCCTGATGCAGTGCGGCCATCACCGCGACGCCTTGGGATACGGGCAGCAGGGTCCGGACCGAGACCATCACGTCGGGTTCGGGCCGGGAGGAGACGTGCCGGTCGGCTTCGGCCTTCGCGGCCCGGCCGACCACGGCCCGCGGGTCCAGCCGGTATGCGATCCGTTTGGCTTCGGCCTCCAGCTTCCGGTTGCCCATTCCGTGCAGGCGGTCCGGGTTCCCGGCCAGTTCCTGATCCACGCGGCCGCGGTGCTCCGGGCTCAGGCAGTCGGTTTCCCGGACCAGGATCGCCGCCCGCCATTCGTTCAACTGCCCCGCCCCGAGTGCGTTGAGCGTGTGCGGCATCTGGTTGACCAGGACCCTGGCCCGGCCCAGCAGCAGGGCCGCACGGTGCGGGGACTCCCGGCGCGCCAACCCGATCTGCTTGGCGACCCCTTCACCCCGCCGCGCGGCCGGCACGCCGGCGGCGGCCCGCTCGGCCCGGATCCGCTGCTCCAGCGCGACCATCAGCCTGGCCTGATCCGCGGCGATCGCGTCCTTAGCGTCCTCCCTCGCGGCGAGCTGGTCCACCAACTCCTCTGCAGACGCCTCAAGATCGATCGGCGGCAACGCAACAACCACGCCGCTGACATCCGCGGCCGGGACTGCGGCGGAAGGTTCAGTTACTGCCGGATCAAACATCTTCAGCGTCTCAATCGTCAGCACGCCCACGCAGGGCACAGGATCGACTACGAACGGTTACGGAACGAAGCCCGCAAACACCACCGGAAAACCAGACCCGGTGGCCAACGTTTGGTACTGAACTGCTACTGAAAAGAGCTTATAAGCCGGGTCAGACATTCTCGGAGGGAGCCGGCTGACAAGAGAAAACGGCGCACACGGAGCATCGGATTCCAGGATCTCGCGGCGCTCTAGGGCACGGCAGCGCTGGCGGACCCGCCGATGGGAGTACACCGCCTACCAAGCCTGAAGAGACTCGGAGCACCCTGGGCACGGAATGCGCTCAGAGACTTCGGTCAGACGCGGTCCGAATAGGTAAAGGAACCGTCGTATTCGAGCACGGTTCCGAATTGGCGTTGAATGACCTTGGTGCGGATCCGGAAACGATGGCCGGATTCGTCCCACCATTGTTCGGTGAAAGCTGCAGCCTCGAACAAGAGCGGAAGCCGGACCGAGCGGCGTCCGGCAGCCAGGCGGCTGCGGCGCGAAATGATCCGCATTCGGCCGCCGGTACCCACCGAGCACATCACGTCTGTGAGCAGCCGGCCGCTGCGGCCCAGGGCACCGATGGCAGTGCCCAGATTTTCATCCCAGCTGGTCTGGTCCTCCATGATCCGGGTCCGGTTGTGGAAGTGGAGTGTTCTGACGGCGGTCAGCTGCGGCTGGCCGGCGGCATTCTGCGAGGCCCGGTTCTCGATGGTGAAGGGCACGTCGCGCTGGTACTCGGGGAACAAGGCGTTGTCGCTGCTGGTCAGGCCGAGGAAGGGCCGCAGCGCCGGGACCGGGCAACCCGCCACGTCGAACGTTCCGGAACCGACGCCGCTGACCGTGGCACCGTTGTCGTGCTCCGCAGCAGGCGCCAGCGAGAAGTACTGCTGCAGTTCGGGCTGGAGCCGGGCGAAGTCGGCTCCCATGGCCCTTTGGTAGACGGATTCTGCGGTGCGCATGAGCTACAACCGTCCCGCGGCTTTGAGCCGGATATACATGTCGGCCAGCTGGGGCGGCAGTTCGTGCGGGGGAGCGTCCACTACTTCCGCGCCGAGCTGACGGATCTGCGCCGCGACGGCGGCCCGTTCCAGCACGGCCCGCTCCGCGGCGGCGGCACGGAACGTGTCGTCGGCGGTGTCGCGCACGGTGCGCAGCCGGTCGATGTGCGGATCGCTGACCGAGGCGACCACCACGGTGTGCTTGGCGCTGAGCTGGGCCAGTACGGGCAGCAGCCCCTCCTCGGCGGCCCCGGAATCCAGCGCGGTCAGCAGCACCACCAGGGACCGGTGCGAGGACAGGGCATGGACCTCGGCAGGTATCTGTGACCAGTCCGCTTCGATCAGCTCCGGGTCCAGCGGTGCCATGGCGTTGACCAGTTGGCTGAGCAGGTTGCCTTTGGCCGCGGAAGCGACTTTGGCCCGCGGCCGCCGGTCGTAGGCCAAAAAGTCCACGCGGTCGCCGCCGCGTTCTGCGAGCACTGCCAGGAGCAGGGACGCTTCGATCCCGGTGTCCAGTCGCGGCTCGTCGTCGATCCGTGCCGCCGAGGTGCGCGAGGTATCCAGCACGATCACCACGCGGCGGTCGCGTTCCGGCCGCCAGGTGCGGACGACGACGGCCTGCCGCCGGGCGGTGGCTCGCCAGTCGATCGAGCGCACGTCGTCGCCGCGCACATAGTCGCGCAGCGAGTCGAACTCGGTGCCGGCCCCGCGGATCTGCACCGCAACCCGTCCGTCAAGTTCGCGCAGCTTGCGCAGTTTGGAGGGCAGATGCCGTTTGGAATGAAAGGGCGGCAGCACGCGGAGCCGGCCCGGCAGGTCGATGGTAATCTGCCGCGCGGCCACGCCCAGCGGACCGAGCGACAGGATGGCCACGTGGTGGGCCAGGAGGTCGCCGCGGCGCTGAGGCGTCAGCCGGACCTCGAGCAGCCGGCGTTCGGCCGGCGAAATCCGCACGCCCTGGTCGGGATTCGCGGCGCCGGCCGAGGGCTGCCAGCCATCGCGCACCACGGCCCGCAGTTGGCGGCGGCCATGATTGGCCAGCAGTAGCTGGGCCGTCACTGATTCGCCCAGCCGGACATTCGCGGGCAGCCGCCGCTGCAGCCCCACCCGGCGCGGCGAAAGCGCCAGCGCCAGGTCAACGCCCAGTGCGGCGGCCAAGAGCAGGCACCACGCCAGGGCCGTGGCCGGCCGCGGAAAGAGCAGCAGCGGAATCATGCCCGCCAGGGCCAGCAGGACAAAACGCCCGGTAATCGCCATGACGTGCTCAGCGGGGGACCGGCACGGTGGCCAGGATGCTCTGCAGCACGTCGTCGGCCTGGACGCCATCCATCTGCGCCTCCGGCCGCAGGCCGACTCGGTGGCGCAGCGCCGGCAGGGCCAGCGCCTTGACGTCGTCTGGTGTAACGAAGCTGCGCCCGTTCAGCCAGGCCCAGGCCCGGGAGGTATTGAGCAGCGCGGTGGCGCCTCGCGGCGAGACGCCCAGCTGGAACGACGGCGCCGACCGGGTGGCCCGGACCAGGTCCACAATGTAGCCGACGACCTCGGGTGCAATCGCCACCCGGGCCACGGCGGCCCGGGCCTGGACCAGGTCCTCGGCAGAGGCCGCGGCCCGCACCCCGGCGCCCTGCAGGTCGCGCGGGTCGAAGCCCAGGCTGTGCCGGCGGATAATCTCGATCTCGGCGTCCCGGTCCGGCAGGTTCATGGTCAGCTTCAGCAGGAACCGGTCCAGCTGGGCCTCCGGCAGCGGGTAGGTGCCCTCGTATTCCACCGGGTTCTGCGTGGCTGCCACGATGAACGGCTCGGGCAGCTTCCGCGAGGTGCCGTCCACCGAGACTTGGCGTTCTTCCATGGCTTCCAGCAGCGAGGCCTGGGTCTTCGGCGGCGTGCGGTTGATCTCGTCGGCCAGCAGGATGTTCGTGAACACGGGACCCTCGCGGAAACGGAACTCGGAGGTGTGCGTGTCGTAGATCATCGAGCCGGTGACGTCGCCCGGCATCAGGTCCGGGGTGAACTGGATCCGCTTGGTATCAAGGCTCAGCGCGGCGGAGAGCGAGCGGACCAGCAGTGTCTTGGCCACACCGGGCACGCCCTCAAGCAGCACATGTCCGTGCGAGAGCAGGGCGATCAGCATCCCGGTCACGGTGGCGTCCTGGCCCACCACGGCCTTGGCCACTTCGCCGCGCACATCGTGCAGGGCCTGGCGCAGGCGGTCGTCGTCGGAGGGCGGCGTGGCCACGGCGGGGCCGCTGCCGTACTGGGCCGCCTGCCGCTGTCCTGTCTGTTCGCTCATCGGTGCGTTACCTCTTTCTCTAGCTGCTGAAGTTCTTGGGCCCAGACCACCAGCCGGGCTTCGGTCCCGGGCGCTTCGTCCCGCAGGATACGTTCCAGATCCGCCCGTGCGCGTCCGCTGTTCCGGGCCACCGCAGTAACGACGTCGGCGCTGCCGGCTCCCGCGGGCAGGCGCAGGTGGGCGGCGAGCCGGGTCAGGGTGGCGGCACGCAGATTGTCCGCCGCATGGTTCACGGCCTTGGCATTCTGGTAGAGCCGGGCGCGGCCCTCGATCGTCTCGGCCGAGCGGACCAAAACCGGCAGCGGCTCGGACACCAGCGGGCCGAGCCTGCGCCCGCGCCAGAACATGGCGATGACACCGACGGCCATCAGCCACAGCGAAACCGGCAGCACCCATCCCGGCAGCAGGCTCATCGGGTTGACCGGTGTTTCGGCCACGGGCATGTCCTGCGGTCCCGCCCGGTACCAGACCAGCCGGTCCGTGGCGCCCAAAGTGTTCAGGGCCAGCGCCGCGTTGCCGGCCTGCACGATGGCGTTGTTGCTGAGCACATGGCCTGCCCCCAGCACCACGGTGACCCCGTCGTCGGAGCGCACATAGGGTGCCGCGTCCCCCGCAGGAGTTTCGAAGGCAAAGCACATCTCGCTGCCGCCGCGGTAGGACAGGCCGCCGCGGGTGATCTCGCCGGCCCGGCTGGGGCCGGGGACCGTGCAGCCGGCTGGCAAGTTCCCGCCTTCGCCCGGGACCACGCCCGCTGCCCGGACACCGGGGGCGAGCGCCCGCAGGGCCTCGAAGCCGGGTTCAAGCAGCACAATGTGGTCCGTTTGCTGCTTCAGCGGTTCCAGTTGGTCCGCCGCCAGGTAGCCGTTGGGATCATGGACCAGCAACGTGGCGTCGGCCGCCTGGAGTTGGTCGTGCGTTTCCTGCAGCGAGCCAGTGGCAACCACCTGCACGCCCTGCTGACGGAGCACCTCGGCCACGGCTTTGGCACCGTTGGGCGCGGCATTGCCGGGGGAGAGGTCGGCACGGTCGGCTGCCGGGCCGCGGAGCAATTCCAAGGCGACGACGCCGCAGAGCAGCACCAGCAAGACGAGCCAGAAGCTCCACCGACGCAGCCGGTTGCGGAGCGTGGACCACACGCTGCCGCCGTCGCCGACCGTTTCCGGCCGGGTCCCGGCTGCGTTGACTTCCGCGCGATCGGCTGGGCGTTCGGCTCGGTTTCCGGCTTCTGCCGGCGCCGGGGCTGTTCCTGTCGGGGTCATCGCGGGACCGCCAGCGGTGGGATGCTCGCTCTTGCCGCCGCCGGCGACGCTGCAGCCAGCGAGTCATCCAGGGCGGCCAGCCGTTCCACATCGTCCCGGGACGCAGGAACTTTGCCGTAACGCACGGAGTCAAAACGGTTGGCCGCAGCCCGCAGCCGTCCGGCTTCGGCGCTGAACGCGGCAGCAATCCCGGCGGCTGCCTCGTCGGCGGTCCGGCCGGGCTGTGGATCCAGCACCACGCGCTCTTCCATCGAGCGCACCAGCCCGCGGAACCTCTCGGCGAGGGCCGTGTCCCAGTCTTCTCGGGCGGCCGCGTCACGGGAGTTCCGGCGGTGCTCGTCGGCGGTGAGCGGGACGGCGGCGTCGAAAATTTCTGCCGCTGCACGGCGCCGGGCGTTGAGCCGCGGCTTGACCACCCAAACGGCCGCGCCGATCAACAGCAGGGCGGCCAGGACCAGGATCAACGTGCCCAGATTGGGACTGAAGCCGTTCAGCTGGGAGATCAGGTCGGCGAACCAGTCCAGGATCCGCTGCAACACCGACTCCAACACGGAGGGGCGGGCGTTCTGGTATTCCTCCTTGGCCAGCTCGCGGACCAGCAGTTCGCGCGCCTCCTCCGGATCCGGGTTTAGCAGGGCCGCGGCGAGCGCCAGAGCGGCCGGGGCCACTGTCACGGCCCCCACGGCCCGGATGCTCCCGGGACCGCGGAGCCGGGAGCCGTTCCGGCGCCGAGCCCCGGAATGCTGCGCGTATCCTGGCCGCCGGACGCCTCGTGCTCGCGCAGCAGCACCACGTCGAACCCCTCGCGGCGGATCCGCAGGTCGATGTAGACCAGGGCGATCACCGCGGCCTGGAACGCGTAGCCGATGGCCGAGAAAATCGAAGACAGCAGCATCGAAGCCAGCGTGAGCGGTCCCATGGTGGAGAGCATGCTCTCGGCCGACGTCGGATCGCCCAGCAGCGGGCCGGCCAGGCCAAGGATGAACGAAATCGGCATGCTGATGACCGACGTAATCACCGTGACGATGATGGTGCACAGCAGGATGATGCCGAAGGTCCGCCACCAGCTGCGGTTGGTCAGCTGCCAGGACCGGGCGAGCGAGTGGAAGAGCGGTGCACGTTCCATGATGATGACCGCCGGGGCCAGCATCAGCTTGATGCCGATCCAGATGGAAACAGCCGTCAGGGCGAGAATGATCAGCACGATGACCCAGACCGAGGACACGCCCAGCTGGTCGGCCAGGAAGAACGAGCCGGCAACGATCAGCACCAGCGCAACGGCCGTCAGGGCCAGATACAGCAGGCCCAGTCCCGCCAGGGCCCCGATCCGGCCCTTGGCCAGCGCGAACATCAGGCGGAAGCCGGTTTTCTGGTTGACCGCGGCCCTGGCCGTGGGAATGGCGAGCACGCCCTGCAGAACCAAGACCCCAACGCTGGACAGCAGGCCCAGAACCAAGGAGGAGATGATGATGGAGAGGCCGAAAGCCAGCGCGGACTCGTCCGTCAGTTCCTCGTTGGCCATGACCTGCAGGCCGCCGAAGGCCGAAATGATCAGGCCACCCACCAACCAGGCCAGCGCGCTGATCACTACTTGAAGCAGGACCGCCGTGCCGAAGACGGCCGCCGCGTTCTTGCGGGCAGCTTGGAATGCGCCGTCGAGGATCTCGCCCACGCCAAGCGGACGCAGCGGGATGACACCCGGTTTCGGCGGCGCCACATAACCTCGGTACGGACCGGGGCCGGTCGGCGCGGGCCAGCCGCCGCCTTGCAGCCCCTGCCACGAGCCTGGCTGCTGGCCGCCGGGGGCGGGCTGTCCCCATGCCTGTCCGGGCTGCCCCCACGGCTGACCCGGTGCGGGCTGTCCTGCCGTTTGGCCGGGAGCGGGGTGCCCCCATTGCTGCTGGTTCCAGCCGGCCGGGGCGGGCGGCGCCTGCTGGCCCGGCTGTGCCCACGTAGGTTGTGCTGCGGCAGGTCCAGGCTGCCCCCACACCGGCTGCTGGCCCCAGACCGGCTGGCCGGACTGTCCCGGTTGACCCGGCGCTGCCGGTTGGTTCCAGACCGGTTGCCCGGCCGCATCCTGCCGGCCCGGCCGCTGCGGGCCGGCGTCGTTGCCCTGCCCGGCCGGATCGGAACTGGCGCCGCCGGAGCCCTGCTGCGGATCCCTGCTGTCATGCCCGGCGTCGTTGGCCCCGTGGCTCATCGCGTTCCGTCTTTCTGATCTCGTGTGGCCGACTGCGGGAGGCTGTCGGCGAAGTGTTAGCCTCTCATCAGCCTATAGTTTCGGTCCGTGAGTTCCTAGAATCCCGGGCCGGGCCCGGCCGTGGGCTCGTTTTAGGTGCGCCCGGTGTGCCGTTGCGGCAGGAACTCAGTCAAATAGGGGACAATTAGGAGATATGAAGGCACGCATTCTGGTCGTAGACGACGACGAGGCCCTGGCCGAGATGATCGGCATCGTGCTGCGCAACGACGGTTTCGATCCGGTGTTCTGCGCGGACGGTTCCCAGGCCCTCGAGGTGTTCCGCAGCAGCAAGCCCGATCTGGTGCTGCTCGACCTGATGCTGCCTGGACTGGACGGGATCGAAGTCTGCCGACAGGTTCGCGGCGAATCGGATGTCCCCATTGTCATGCTGACAGCCAAGGCGGATACGTCGGACGTGGTCCGCGGACTGGAGTCCGGCGCCGACGACTATGTGCCCAAGCCGTTCAAACCGGCAGAACTCGTGGCCCGCGTGCGTGCGCGGCTGCGCCCGGGAGACCAGCGGGCCCCTGAGACGCTGCGGATCGCCGACGTCGTGATCGATGTCGCCGGCCACGTGGTGCACCGCGGGGACGAGAGGATTTCGCTGACCCCGCTGGAATTCGATTTGTTAGTGGCATTGGCCCGGAAACCGTGGCAGGTGTTCACCCGTGAATTACTGCTGGAGCAGGTCTGGGGCTACCGCCACGCCGCAGACACCCGGCTGGTCAATGTGCATGTCCAGCGGCTGCGCTCCAAGATCGAGCGCGATCCGGAAGCTCCCGAAGTGGTGCTCACGGTTCGCGGCGTCGGATACAAGGCCGGCCAAGGGTAAGTGGAGCCGGTTCTCAACCGGTGGAAAGCCAAGCTGAAGGCGGCAGCTGAGGCCGCTTGGCATGCCACACTGCGGGGCCGCGACTTCCTGAACCGGAAATGGCGGAGATCGCTGCAGTTCCGGACGGTCACGGCTGCCGTCCTGCTCACCGCCTTCGCGTTCTTGGGCGTGGGCGCGTTCCTCTCCAGCCAGATCGCCTCCGGGCTCTACCAAGAGCGCGTCAACCAGGCAGAGGCCGAGTCCCGGCGAGGCCTGTCCCAAGTCAAGACCATCTTCGAGAGCTCGTCCGCCAGCGACCGTGCCACCGTGGCCAGCATGGTGGGGGACACGCTGAAACTGCTGGAGGGCACCGGCGCGGAAGCCCCGCGCTATTACCTGCTCACGCCGCTGCCGGGCGGGCAGAACCTCTACGTGTTCAGCCAGTCCAACACGTCCATCACCGCCAACATCATCCCGGAGGGGCTGGCCAAAGAGGTCGCCACCGGCAGCGGACAGTACCGTCAGGCACTCGCGTTGCCGGTAGGCGACAGCGACGTGCCGGCTATCGGGTTCGGCACCCAGGTGCAGCTGCCGCCGGGCAACGCCTACGCGTTGTACCTGGTCTACGACCTCTCCTCCGTGCAGCAGACGCTGGACTTCATCCACCGCGTGCTCTGGATCGGCGGCGCACTGCTCCTGGTCTTGGTCGGCGGCATCGTCTGGCTGCTGACCCGTGCGGTGGTGCACCCGGTCAGCCAGGCGGCGATCGTGTCGGAGAAGCTGGCCGCCGGCCAATTGCAGGAGCGGCTGGAAGTCCGGGGCGAGGACGAACTGGCCCGGCTGGGAGCCTCCTTCAACCACATGGCCGGCAGCCTGCAGGAACAGATCACCCAGTTGGCCACGTTGTCCGAGATGCAGCAGCGGTTCGTATCCGACGTCTCGCATGAACTGCGCACCCCGCTGACCACGGTCCGGATGGCAGCCGAAGTGCTGTACGACTCACGCGAGGACTTCGATCCGATCAACGCCCGCTCCACCGAGCTGTTGTACAACCAGGTGGAGCGCTTCCAGGCACTGCTGGCCGACCTGCTGGAAATCTCGCGTTTCGACGCAGGTGCTGCCGCGCTCGATGCGGAACCGACCGATTTGGTGGAGATAGCCCGCACAGCGCTTGACGCTGCCCAGCCGCTGGCGGACAACTCTGGTTCCGAACTGCGCCTGATCGCGCTGGAACCGCGCTGCATTGCGGACATGGACCGCCGACGGATCGAACGCATCCTGCGGAACCTGATCGTCAACGCCTTGGAACACGGCGACGGCAACCCGGTGGAACTGACCGTCGGTGCCACCGAGGAAGCGGTGGCCGTTGCGGTCCGGGACTACGGCATCGGCATGACCCCGATGGAAGCCTCCCGGGTCTTCGACCGCTTCTGGCGCGCCGACCCTGCCCGGGCGCGGACCACCGGCGGCAGCGGCCTGGGACTGTCCATCTCCACCGAGGACGCGCGCCTGCACGGCGGCTGGCTTCAGGCGTGGGGCGAGCCCGGCAACGGTGCCTGCTTCCGCTTAACCTTGCCGCGGCACAGCGGCGGCACGCTCACGCACTCGCCGCTGCCGCTGCCGCCCGCCGGTGCCAACGGCATGCACGGGCATCCGGCGGCGGAGAACGTCCTACTCGAACAGCAGGAGGAAAACGGTGTTCCGGACCCCAGCTGAGGCCGCCCGCGTGAGTCGCCTGCGCGCCGTCGTCGTCATGGTACTGGCCATGCTGGCGCTGGCCTCCTGCTCCTCCATCCCGATGTCGGGACCGGTCGCGACGGTCCAGGCCGACTCCGGCGACAGTCGGGGGACTGGATACACCTTCAACCCGCCGGGACCGACGCCCGGGGACGACCCGAAGGAAATTGTCGAGGGATTCATCCAGGCCGGGACGGCGCCGCAGGACGACTACCGGATAGCGCGCGAATTCCTGGCGCCGGATCTGGCGGGCGAATGGCAGCCGGTGCAACGGACGCTGGTGTACCGAAACGTCGTGAAGACCGTGGGCTCGCCGTCCGAAACCGAGTTCGTGCTCCAGGTGGAAGTTGACACCTCCATCAACGAAGCAGGGGTGCGGACGCAGGCCGAGGAAGGCGCCACGGAATCGCTGCCCGTTGAACTGACCGAGGTGGACGGCGAATGGCGTATTTCCAGCATCCCGGACGGGACCATGGTCTCCACCGTGGATTTCCGCACCTTGTTCTCCCCGTACAACCTCTACTTCTACGACCCCACCTACACCTACGCTGTCCCCGATGTGCGCTGGTTCGCCAACCGGCAGGGAATTTCGGCGGCCATCGTAGCGGCCATGCTGGAGGGGCCGGCACCGTACCTGGCCGGGGCGGTGATCAGCGCCTTCCCGGAGGGATCGCAGCTGGTGCGCCGGGCCGTGCCCATCGAATCGGGCGCTGCCAGCGTTGACCTTTCCGCTGAGGTCCTGACCGGCACCACGTTCCTGCGCCGACAGCAGATGCAGCAGCAGCTGGAATTGACCCTGGGCGAGCTCAATACCGTCTCCACGGTCCAGATGACTGTTGACCAGCGGGAAGTGGATCTGGGCAGCGGCCCCGATCCTGAGTTCCAGGCCGCGGTGACCGACCCCGCCGTCGGCAATGTACAGGTCGGGATCCTGAACGAGGAGCTGGTCTTCTACGAGGGATCGCGTCCGGTCAAGCCCGAGGGCCTGCCCTCGGTTGACCGGCTGAGCCCGCGCGAACCGGCGATGTCGCTGGACCAGGAGCGCTTCGCGTTCCTGACCGCAGAGCGCAATCGGATGTTCGTGATCGGTGAAGACCGCAGGGCGGTGGAAGCGGCTTCAGGGCGGGAACTGACCGGTCCGAGCGTTGATCCCTTCGGCTGGGCCTGGACCGCCGCCGGCGACGGCAGCGGGAGGGTTTCCGCGGTCTCCATCGAGAAGCCGGACGAAGTGGTTGCGGTCAGTGCCCAGTGGCTGACCGAGCGGACGGTGACCGAGCTGCAGATCTCCCGCGAAGGCTCCAGGGCTTTGATCATCACCCGCGAAGGAGAAAGCACGGGCGTGTATATCGCCGGCGTGGTCCGAGACCGGGATGGGCGGCCGCGCGGCATCACCACGCCCAAGCGGCTGAAAGCGTCGGTGCCGGTGGACACCGGCGTGTGGGCGAACGAGGACACCGTCATTGTCATGAAGTCCTCGGCGGAAGAGGCCGTGACCGCGGAAATTCTGCACCTGGACGGCAGCAGCCAGCGGACCGCACCGCTGCAAGGCATGGTGGAGATCAGCGCCGGAAACGGTGACCAGGACGTCTACGCGCAAACCAACGAGATGCTCTACATCCGGGTGGGCAACAGCTGGGCGCCGCAGCGGAATTCGCCGTTGGTCATCGATCCGTCCTTCCCGGGCTAGCTTCGCCTGCACAGGCCGCTGCTGGCCCAGCCGTGTCCACAACCGCACGGCATCCGTCCCCGGTGCGGCAGGGGAAGGCAAAGCTTGGTGCATGGCAGGGACACGGCGATGAGGACGACGGCGGAGCTGGGCGGCGGGCTGGACCGGCTGTATTTCAGCCGGAGCGTCCAGGCCCTGCGGATCTGGTCCGGGCAGTTCGGGCGGCTCCTGCTGCCGACCGACTGCGTGGCCTGCGGTGCGCCGGACCAGGTGCTGTGCGCTGCCTGCAGGCAGCGGCTGCGGCGCTCCACGCTGCGCCCGGTGGCGGTCGAGGAGGCGTCCGAATCGCTCCCGCTGGACGAGGCCGGCCGGCCGCTGCCGGTGACGGCGGGCGGTCCCTACCGGCGCGAATTGTCCCAAGCAGTGCTCGCCTTCAAGAATCATGGCCGGACCGAACTGGCCCCGGTGTTGGCCGTCGCGTTGGCGGGCGCCTTGGACGCGGCCGCCGAGCGTGCCGGCCGGCCCGACGGCGCGGTGCTGGTCCCGGTTCCCGGCCGTGGGATCTCCCGCCGGCGCCGCGGCTACGATCCGCTGCAGCTGCTGCTCTCCCGGTTGGAACGGCACGGACTGCTGCCGGCCGGAGTGCAGTTGCTGCCGGCGGTCCGGCCGGCGGGCTCGGGAAAGCGGCTGATGCGGTGGACTTCCCCGGGCGGGCAGAAGTCGCTGGGCCGGACCGCCCGGCAGCGGAATGTTGCCGGCAGCATGGCCGTGCCGAAGCGTTACGTGCCACAGATCGCCGGGCGCGGCTGCCTGCTGGTGGATGATGTGCTGACGACCGGGGCCACGATGGCCGAGCTGGCCAGGGCGCTCCGCGCCGCCGGCGGAGTTCCCCTGGGCGGAGCGGTGCTGGCAGCTGCCTCGGCTCCGGCTGGACACGCCGACGGACCATCCTGATGAGCGCCGGACGAGCCGATGTTGGTGCGGGTTCCGCAGGGAATCGGCAGGAAATGTTCGAGATTATCTGACTAAAAGGTGAATAAAAGGCATACGTGATCTAACGTGAGGTATGGGCTCCCGTAAGGGAGGATTCCCGTCTTCAGCGGCTGAAAGGAGTTTCTCTTTCAGTCGCTGTTGTGTCATCTAGGCAACTATGGAGGGCACCATGGAATTCAACATCAACGGCCGCAACCTGTCCGTTTCCGACAGGTTCCGCGAGTACGCTGAGGAGAAGATCTCCAAGATCGAGCAGCTGGGCGACAAGGTCCAACGGCTTGATGCCAAAGTCACCAAAGAAGCCAATGCCCGCAATGCCGAGAGCTCGATGACCGTCGAACTGACCGTGCTCGGACGCGGCACCGTGGTCCGTGCGGAGGCCAAGGCAGCGGACAAGTTCGCAGCTTTCGACATCGCCTATAACAAGCTTCTGGAGCGCCTGCGCCGCGCCCGGGACCGCCGCAAGGTCCATCACGGACGCCACACTCCGACCGCCGTCCACCAGGCCACCGCCACGCTGGAACCAGCCAGCACGGACGTGCCGCTGCATGAAGAAACGCTGGCCTCCGCGGCCGCTCTCCAGACCCCGGCCGAGGAACGAACCGGCTACGAGATCGAAAACGACATCCCCGCGGGAGACTCGCCGGTGCTGATCCGCCGCAAGGTCTTCCCGGCCGCGGCCATGACCCTCGACGATGCCGTGGACAACATGGAATTGGTGGGACACGACTTCTACCTGTTCGTTGACAAGGCAACCAGCGCGCCCAGCGTCGTCTACCGCCGCCGTGGCTGGACCTATGGCGTGATTACCCTCGATGCCGACTGCAGTGCCGAAGAAGCCAAGGCGCGCGAAGAGCTGCTGGCCTACCGCTCGCAGGAGAACGCCAACGCCTGACTGCCGCAGCGGCTGCCTAATGGATGCCTAATATGAAGGCATGACAGCCCGCATCAGTCTGGTCCAGGCCCGCCGCATTGCGCTGGCCGCCCAAGGATTGGCCAAGGAACGGCCCACCGGTCTTGTGACAGCAAGGCAGGTGGGCCGGACCTTTGACCGGCTACGGCTGCTGCAAATCGATTCGGTGAATGTGCTGGTGCGCTCGCACTATCTGCCGTTCTTCTCCCGGCTCGGCGGCTACGACGTCGATATCCTGCACCGCTTGGCCGGGAAAGCGCCGCGGCGCATGATCGAGTACTGGGCCCACGAAGCCAGCTACATCAAGCCGGAGGATTTCGCCGATCTCCGCCAGTGGCAGCGGCGCCGCTGGGTGGGCGCTGCCGGAATGGATCCGGACGTGGTCCGGGATTTGTCCGCCCGGATCCTCGACGCGCTGGCCACCTCGCGGGGCCTGACTGCCCGCGCGGTGGCGGACCGGATCGGCCATGAGGAGACCCGGGCCAAGACCGACTGGGGCTGGAACTGGAACGCGGTCAAACGGGTGCTGGAGGCTCTGTTTGAACAGGGGCTGGTCAGCGCCGCCGCGCGCACCCCACAATTTGAGCGGCTCTACACCCTGACCGACAGGGTTCTGCCCGCGCCGCATGACGCCGGGCACCGGCCCCATCCGGAAGAAGCGATGCTCCGGCTGACTGAAGCCGCGGCGCGGGCCCACGGTATCGGGACGGTCAAATGCTTTGCCGACTACTTCCGTGTCCCGGCGCGGGCTGCGGCCGGCGCGGTGAGGGCGCTGGAGGCCGCTGGCACCTTGGAACGCGTGGAGGTGGATGGCTGGAAAGGGGAGGTCTATCTGCATGCCGGTGCCGCCAGGCCGCGCCGGGCCACCGGCCGGGCGCTGCTGAGCCCCTTCGATTCCCTGGTTTTCGAGCGCCAGCGGGTCGAACGTTTGTTTAACTTCCGCTACCGGATCGAAATCTATACGCCGGCGGCGAAGCGGACCTACGGTTACTACGTCCTGCCGTTCCTGCTGGGGGACCGGCTGTGTGCCCGGGTGGACCTGAAGGCGGACCGGCCCGCAGGCAGGCTGGTGGTCAGGTCGGCGCATTCCGAAGTCGACGCTCCACCCGGCACGGCCGCGGAGCTGGCAGCCGAGCTCGCGGCCATGGCCGGATGGTTGGCGCTGGACCGTGTGGCGGTTGAGGACAGGGGCGATCTGGCTGCCGGCCTGGCCCGGGAGGTTGCGAAACGGGCCCAGGGAACCAAAACAGTGCGCGGCACGTCTCTCACGTAGACTGAACAAGCCAGAATTCTGCGCGACTGACTGGGAGCAATGTAGTGCCAACGATTCTCGAGCGTGTGCTTCGTACCGGCGACAAGAAGACGCTGAAGAGGCTGCGCGGTTACGCCGATGCGATCAACGTGCTGGAAGAGGACTTTAAGTCCCTCACCGATGCCGAGCTGCGCGGGGAAACCGACACGCTGAAACAGCGCTACCAGGACGGCGAGGTGCTTGACGACCTGCTCCCTGAAGCATTCGCCGCGGTCCGCGAAGCCGCCAGCCGCACGCTGGGGCTGCGCCACTTCGACGTCCAGCTCATGGGTGGGGCGGCCCTGCACCTGGGCAACATCGCGGAGATGAAGACCGGTGAAGGCAAGACGCTGGTGGCTACCGCGCCTGCCTACCTGAACGCTCTCACCGGCAAGGGCGTCCACGTCGTCACGGTCAACGACTATCTGGCCGAGTACCAGTCCGATCTGATGGGCCGTGTCTACCGCTTCCTCGGCCTGACCAGCGGCTGCATCCTGGCGAACCAGAACCCGGCCAGCCGCCGCGAACAGTACGCCGCGGACATCACCTACGGAACGAACAACGAGTTCGGCTTCGACTACCTGCGCGACAACATGGCCTGGAGCCGCGACGAGTTGGTGCAGCGCGGACACCACTTCGCGATCGTGGACGAGGTCGACTCGATCCTCATTGACGAGGCCCGTACCCCGTTGATCATTTCCGGACAGGCCTCCGGCGACGTCAACCGCTGGTACACGGAATTCGCCCGCGTGGTGATGCGGCTGAAGGATTCCGAGGACTACGAGGTCGACGAGAAGAAGCGCACCGTCGGCGTGCTCGAGTCCGGCATCGAAAAAGTCGAGGACTACCTCGGCATCGACAACCTGTACGAGTCGGCGAACACGCCGCTGATCGGGTTCCTCAACAACGCCATCAAGGCCAAGGAACTGTTCAAGCGGGACAAGGACTACGTGGTGCTCAAGGGCGAGGTGCTCATCGTCGACGAGCACACCGGGCGCATTCTGGCCGGCCGCCGCTACAACGAAGGCATGCACCAGGCGATCGAGGCCAAAGAAGGCGTCGAGATCAAGGCCGAGAACCAGACGCTGGCGACCGTGACGCTGCAGAACTACTTCCGGCTCTACGGCAAGCTCTCCGGCATGACCGGAACGGCCGAAACCGAAGCCGCCGAGTTCATGAGCACCTACAAGCTCGGTGTGGTGCCGATCCCGACGAACAAGCCGATGGCCCGCATCGACCAGTCGGATCTGATCTACAAGAACGAGATCGCCAAGTTCGACGCCGTGGTGAAGGACATTGCCGCCCGCCACGAGAAGGGCCAGCCGGTCCTGGTCGGCACCACCAGCGTGGAGAAGAGCGAGTACCTGTCCAAGCAGCTCGCCAAGCAGGGCATCCGGCACGAAGTACTCAACGCAAAGAACCACGCCCGTGAAGCGGCGATCGTCGCCCAGGCCGGCCGCAAGGGTTCGGTCACCGTCGCAACCAACATGGCCGGCCGCGGCACCGACATTATGCTCGGCGGCAACGCCGAGTTCAACGCCGTGTCCGAGCTGGAACGCCGCGGCCTGGACCCGGCCGAAAACGCCGAGGAGTACGAGGCCGCCTGGCCCGCGGTCCTGGAATCGACGCAGAAGGCTGTGCAGGCCGAACACGACGAAGTCAGGGCGCTGGGCGGGCTCTACGTGCTGGGCACGGAACGGCATGAATCGCGCCGCATCGACAACCAGCTCCGCGGCCGTTCGGGCCGACAGGGCGACCCGGGCGAATCGCGCTTCTACCTGTCCCTGACCGATGACCTGATGCGGCTGTTCAATGCCGGCGCCGCCGAGCGGATCATGAACTCCTCGCGGATGCCCGACGACGTGGCGCTGGAGTCCAAGATGGTGTCCAAGGCCATCCAGAACGCCCAGGCCCAGGTCGAGGGCCGCAACGCCGAGCAGCGCAAGAACGTGCTGAAGTACGACGACGTGCTCAACCGGCAGCGCGAAGCCATCTACAACGACCGGCGTCGGATCCTGGAGGGTGATGACCTGCACGAGAAGGTCTCGTTCTTCCTGGAGGACGTGGTGACCGCGATGGTCAACGAAGCCACCGAGGAAGGCCACGGCGACGACTGGGACTATGAGCAGCTGTGGACCAACCTCAAGCAGCTCTACCCGATAGAACTGACGATCGACGAAGTGCTGGAGGAAGCCGGCGGCCGGTCAAAGGTCACAGCCGATTTCCTCCGCGCCGAAATTGTCTCCGACGCCAAGGTCTCCTACGCGCAGCGCGAGCAGACCCTCGGGTCGGAGACCATGCGCGAATTGGAGCGGCGCGTGGTGCTCTCGGTGATCGGCCGGAAGTGGCAGGAACATCTCTACGAGATGGACTACCTCAAGGAAGGCATCGGCCTGCGCGCCATGGCACAGCGCGATCCGCTGGTCGAATACCAGCGCGAGGGATTCGTCATGTTCCAGGCGATGATGGAGTCCATCCGTGAAGAGAGCATCGGCTACCTCTTCAACCTCGAGGTCCAGGTCCAGCAGCCTGTCGAGGTGACCGCGCCGGGTATTGCGGACGCCCGGACGGCAGCGGGACCGCAGATCGTGGCGGCTGGATTGGAAGCTCCGCAGCGCCCTGCCTCGCTCCAGTTCACCGCACCGACAGCGACCGGAGAGGCAGAGACCCGGGTGGAGCGCCAAAGCGCAGCCAAGGCCGAGACTGCCAAGGACAAGCGGCCCGCGAAGAGCGGCAAGCGCCGGAAGTAGCCTGGGGCTGCCGTCAGCCGATCTCCAGGGCCGTGACCTTCCACAGCCCACGGACCAGTTCCAGCCGCAACGCGATGGCCCGCACGCGCCGGCTGTCGGCAACCACGAGCGACGCTTCGTAGGCGCCTTCGGCGGCCCGGCACACCCGGGAGGACCGCACCACCGCGCTGCGGTGCAGCCGCAGCGGTGCGCCGCCGGCCCGCAGTTTGGCTTGGTGGGCCTTGACAATGTCTGCGCGGTGCACCAGCTTTTCGTAGCTGGCGGGATCGAGCCATCGGGCCAACTGCTGGACCGGCCGCGTGCCGGCGACCGCTTCCAGACAGGCCTGCGCCACGGATCGGGCCGTCGCCGTCACCTGGCGCAGTTCGGCCGCCGCTTTCGGATCCGCTGTTGTTCGCAGCCGAACCGGCGGAGACACCGCACCGGGCCCGGACGCCCGGTCCGCCACAGCCGGGTCAGGTTTCCTGGGCTGCAGTCGGATGACCGGTGCGAAGTAGCTGTCGGGCCCGGCGGGGTTGACCCGCCGCACCGTCAGCGGCCGCGGCGCGCCGCTGGCGGGGGCGAGGGAGTGCGCCTGCTCGGCAGCCTCCGCGTCTTCCGCCAGTGTCCGTGCGTCCGGGAGTCGTCGAACGTTGTCCATGTCCTGCCCTTTCATTCCATCGGTAGTGCGCTGGCGTTTCTCTGCCACCTCGAAGTTCCGCGGCTCCGGGGCAGCCCGTGGGGTCCTTAACGCGGCGGCGGAACGATGAGGGTTTGCCCCGGTCGGATCAGCGAGGGGTCGTGGCCGATTGTTTTGGTGTTGGCGGCATGCCAGTCCGGCCACCGTTCGGCAATTTCGGCGTCCGTCGCCAGCGGGCCGAGCTCGGCAGCCGCCAGATGCCAGAGAGAGTCTCCGGCGGTGACGGTCACCGACCGCCGGCTTCCGAGATCATCCCGGGTCAGAGGCTTGGCGACGATTCCGGGTGCCGCTGCAGGAGGCCTCGGTTGCCACGAGGGGTCCACCGCCTCACCGGCCGGTTGCCACAGCGGATCGATTCCGGCGGTGTGTGTAGGCGCGGTGGGCAACGGCGGTCCGGCGGTGCCTGCCGCGGGGGAACCATGGGCGACGGGGATGACCAACAGGTTCAGCCCGACGACGGCGCCCGCCAGCCGCAGCAGGAAGGCCGGACTAGCGGCGGCTGACAGTGCAGCCAGCTTCAGGTGTCCGGTTTTCGCCAGCATGGCGCCGGCGGCAGCTGCAGCCAGACCGAGAAGTAGCCAGCACAGCACGGCGACGCCGGCGCCGACGGAAAGGACCGCCAGTGCGTCCTGATAGCTGTGTGACGGCCACAGCGCCCCGGAGCCTATCCCCGTGCCGGCAAGAATCAGCACGGTCCCGCTGCCGAGTATCAGCCCTGCGGTGACGAGATCGGAGATGATTCGGCGCATCGGATGCCCCTTAGGTCGTGCCGCGGTTGGACAGTTTTGACGTCATTTGTTGCTGATTGGTGTCATTTGAATGCGTGGGGTTTCATATAGTGGCACTTAGTTGACGGAGATGTAAAGGGTCTTGACCGATTGACGTTGTTTGCCCGTGCTTCCTAGGCTTGCGCCATGCGATGGGACGCCCTGTTCGAGGATCTGGAGGCACAGTTGCACGCCGCGGACCGGCTGGAGCTGGAGGCCGAGGTCAACGAGCGAGCGCGGATCGAGCTGGCCGCTGTGGATCTAGCCAACAGGCTGCGCGGACAACTGGGCACGCAGCTGCGCGTGAGCGCCGGTGCACAGCTCAGGTTTGACGGATCGCTCGCCCACGTGGGATCTACCTGGCTGGTGCTTAACGAGGGCGTACGGAACGTGCTCGTGCCCCTGGCTGCCGTGCAGTTGATCGAAGGCATGGGCCGGCATGCGGCGGCGGATAAGTCCGCAGCGCGCCGGCTGGGTCTCGGGTCGGCGCTGCGGGGGCTCGGCCGGAACCGGGCCCCGGTAGGCGTCTATCTGGCAGGCAACTCCGGCACCGCGGCGGCTGAGGGAGTGATCGACAGGGTGGGGGCTGATTCCTTCGACATCGCTGCGGTACCGTCCGGAGACGACCGGCGCGCGGCCAATGTCCGTTCGGTCTACACCGTGCCGTTCACTGCCATCGCGGCACTCGTTTCGCGGCGCCTGGACTGAGCGCTCACTCCGCGTTCGACTTGGCTTCTTCGATCAGCCGACGCGTCTGGGCGTACTTGTCCTGGATGTACTGGTCCAGCACAACCTGCTCCACCCGCCACTGGCCCCGGCCGCCAATCTGGATGGCGGGCAGCTCGCCGCTGCGAACCAGTGCGTAGGTCTGCGACGAGGAAATCTGCAGCTCTTCGGCCACATCGGCCAGAGTGAGGAACCGTGGCATGGACAGATCCTTCGGAACGGGAATGGTTTCCCCATTATGGCACCGTTTGATGCCGTTTGACGGCGCTGGGGCGTTGCTGTTGAGGCGAGTAGTTTTCCACAGATTGCGCCCGGAACAGGCCGCTGCAGTTCCCAAGCAGCAGCGGCTCGACCAGAATGGTGCCACCCGCGTCCCGGAGTACAGGTTCGGACCGCAGCATCGCTGTCCGCCCGGCGCGGGGATTGAGGGGGAGATCCTTGAGCGCTGCCATCGCGGAAAAAGCCGCAGCACCACGATTGAAGCGCCCGTCCTGGAAAGATCCACGCCTGCTGGTGGGGTTGCTGCTGGTGTTGGCCTCAGTGGCAGGGGTCTCCGCGCTGGTGGCCACCGCGGACCAGACAGAGGGGGTGCTGGCGGCCAAATCGGACATCGCGGTAGGGCAGCCGGTTTCCGCCGATGACCTGGTCGTGGTCGACGTGAGGCTGGGCGACGCCTCGGCCCGCTATCTACCGGCGGATGCCGGGCTGCCGCCCGGCGCGGTCGCCACCGCGCTGATCCGGGGCGGCGAATTGCTTCCGGCCTCGGTGCTGGGCACGGCCGATGACCTGGACCGGAAACCGATCGGATTGAACATTGAGAGCCCGCTGCCGGAAGGCGCCGGCCCCGGCTCCAGGGTGGACGTCTGGGTGTCCCTGCCCGATGGCCGGAACGGCTTCGACCAGCCTGAACTGCTGCTTGCCGCGGCCGAGGTGTCGCAGTTGGCGGACGCCACCACGGCGTTCGGCTCGTCCGGTGCGGAACGGTTGCATGTGCTGGTCGGGGACGACACCCTGCCGGCGCTGCTGCACGCGCTCGCCAACGGCGCCCGCATCAACGTGGTGCTCAATCCGGGCGGCACTTCGTGAGCCTGCCGGTCCTCACTTTGGGCACGGCGGCCGTGGACTTCGTCTCCGGCCTGGAGCGGCTGCACGGGCCGGTGACGGTGGTCCGGCGCTGCACCGAGCTGGCGGACTTGCTGGCGGCGGCGCAGTCCGGACTGGCCCGGGCCGCCATCGTCGCCGGTCAAACCCAAGACCTTGACGGCGGCGTGCTGGAGCGGCTGCACAGCGCCGAGGTCTCCGTGGTGGCGCTCACCGACGACGGCGGCGAACGGCTCCGGCTCGAGGCGCTCGGCATCCGCACCGGTGCGGAAACGGTCGAGCCTGAGGCCCTGGCGGCCCTCGTGGCCGAGTCGGCGGCACAACTGCAGAGCGCCTGGCCCCCGGCCCGAGCTGCAGCCGGAGCCGCCGGTCCGCGGCTGGCCGGATTGGCGGACCCCGCCGGGGCACTGCGGCCACGCGCAGCCGACCCGGTGCAACCTGGACTGCCGGCCGCGAAGGGCGAGCTGGTGGCGGTATGGGGTCCTGCCGGGGCGCCGGGCCGCACCACCGTGGCGGTCAACCTCGCCGCAGAATGCGCAGCCGGCGGGCAACGGACCCTGCTGGTCGACGCGGATACCTACGGGGCCAGCGTGGCGGCGTTCCTTGGCCTGCTGGACGAATCTGCGGCCCTGGCCCATGCCTGTCGGATGGCGGACCAGGGCATGCTGGACAGGGAGGCATTCGAGCGGGTCTGCCTGAAGGTGGCGGTGACGGGCACCTCGCTGCGGGTGCTGACCGGGATCACCCGGGTGGACCGCTGGACCGAGCTCAGGCCGTCCGCGCTGGGAACCGTCCTGGAGCTGGCGCGCGCGCTCGCGGACGTCGTCGTGGTGGATTGCGGGTTTTCGCTGGAGCATGAAGAAGAGCTGAGCTTCGACTCGATGGCTCCGCGGCGCAACGGGGCCACCCTGCGGGTGCTGGAGCTGGCGGACCGGGTGCTGGCGGTGGGCAGCGCCGATTCCGTCGGGTTGCCGCGGCTGGTCCGGGCCCTGGACGAGCTGGCGCACGCGGTCCCGTCGGCGTCGGCGGAGGTCGTGCTGAACAAGGTCCGGGCGGCGGCGGTCGGGGCGCGGCCGGAGGCGCAGTTGCGGGAGGCGTGGGAGCGCTTCGGGCCGGTGCGCGAAATCCGCGCCCTGCTGCCGGCCGATCCGGCGGCAGCCGATGCCGCGCTCCTGGGCGGGTCGGTCCTGTTGGAATCCGCGCCGGACTCCGCGCTGCGCCACGCCATTGCCGGGTTGGCAGGAAGCCGGCTGGCGGCACCCAGGCGGGGACTGCGCCGTCGGACCCTGGTCAAAGTGAAGTTTTGAACGCGCCGCGTTAGGCTTGCGCAAGGACCGCAAAGGCGCGGTTCGGACACACCTATCGGAGGCGTTTTACATGTCGACTGGATCCAGCATGGCGGATCTGTCCAGCTCAGCAACGAACGATGAGGAATTCATCGCCAAATACTACGAGCACCTGGCAGCGGACGACGCGGCCAGCTACAGTCCCGATGTGCTCAGTTCCCGGGCGCTGGCGCACCGGGAACTGGCCGCCCACCGGCCCCCGGCTGAACCCGTGATCGGGATCCATGACGAACCCGACGCCAGCGTCGTCATGATTGTCACCGATGACATGCCGTTCCTGGTGGACTCGGTCACTGCCGAGGTGGTGCGGCACGGCATTGCCATCCGGATGATCATGCACCCTACTTTTGTGGCAACCCGCGACCGGGACAGCCACGACCTGACCGGCGTGGAGCGGGTCCCGACCAGCGCCGGAGTTTCCAGCGGCGACACGGCAGCGCTGCCGAACCTGGCCGCGTTCGAGGCCGGCGGCGACAAGGTGCTGCGGATCGAATCCTGGATGGCGGTGGAGACCGCCCGCATCGACCCGGAGAAGGCCGCCGAGCTGGAAGCCGGGCTCAAGCGTGTCCTGGCGGACGTCCGCGCCTCGGTCGAGGACTGGCCGGCCATGCGCCGGCAGGTGCGGCAGGTTGCCGCCTCGCTGGATTCGGTGGTGGGGGCCAAGGAGATTCCCGATCTGGCCGAGGCCAAGGCGCTGCTTGAATGGCTCGACGACGGCAATTTCACCTTCCTGGGCTACCGCGAGTACGACCTGGTCACCCAGAACGGGGAAGACGTCCTGATGGTCCGTCAGGACAGCGGGCTGGGTATGATGCGCCGGATCGCCGACGCACGGCGCGTCCAGCACCTGACCGAGGAAGGCCGCGCCCGCGCCCGGGAGAAACGCGCCCTGGTGATCACCAAAGCGAATTCGCGCTCCACCGTGCATCGCGCCGCGTACCTGGACTACATCGGGGTGAAGAGCTTCGATGCCCAAGGCAACGTCGACGGCGAACGCCGCTTCATCGGTCTCTTCGCCACCAGCGCGTACAACCGGTCGGTAAAGAACGTCCCGATCGTCCGGCAGAAGGTCGCGGCAGTGCTGCGGCACAGCGGATTCCCGGCCGACTCGCACTCCGGGAAGGATCTGCTCTCGATCCTCGAGACCTACCCGCGCGACGAGTTGTTCCAGATGGACACCGAGGAGCTGGCAACAACGGCAATGGGCATCCTGCGGCTGCAGGAGCGGCGCCGGACCCGGCTGTTCCTGCGCGCGGATGTCTACGGCCGGTTCGTCTCCGCGCTGGTGTTCCTGCCGCGCGACCGCTACACCACGGCCGTCCGCCTGCGCATCGAGCAAGAGCTGCGCCGCACCTTCGACCCGCAGAGCATTGACTACGAGGCGCGGATGTCCGAGTCTGCGCTGGCCCGGTTGTTCTTCCGCATCCGGCTCAAGCGGGATTCCGGCGTGCCGAAGGTCGATACCGCCGAGCTGGAGCGCCGGCTGGCCCAGGCCTCCCGGTCCTGGTCGGAGGGCATCGACGAGGTGCTGCGCGCCAACTTCGACGGCGAGGCGGCCGCCCGGCTCTCGGCGAACTGGAAGGACGCGTTCCCGCCCAGCTACCGGGTGGACTATGAAGTGGAAGACGCGCTCGAGGACATCAGCCGCTTCCGCAGCTACGAAGGTGGCGAAGCCGGGGCTGCGCCGGTCCTGCATGTCTATGTTCCCGAGCAGAGGACCGATGTCCTTGCCGCCGACGCCCGGCTGAAGCTGTATCTGCCCGAGGCGCGGTCGCTGAGCAACATCATGCCGATCCTGCAGAACACCGGGCTGGAAGTGCTGGACGAGCGGCCTTTCGAGATCATGACGGCCGACGGGGAAGACTACTTCCTCTACGACTTCGGCCTCCGGTACCCTGCCGGCGTTGATCCGATTGCCACCGGCGGCCTGCTCGAGGAAGCCTTCGGCGCCGCCGTCACCGGCCGCAGCGAATCGGATGGCTTCGACCGGCTGGTGCTGGCCGAGGGAATCGGCTGGCGCCAGGTGGCAGTGCTGCGGGCCTACACGCGCTACCTGCGGCAGCTGGGCAACCTGGTGTCCTACGCGTTCGTCTCGGACACGTTGTTGGCTAACCCGGATGTGGCCCGGGCGCTGCTGGCCGTGTTCAACGCCAGCTTTGATCCGGATCTCGACGGCGACCGCGAAGCGGCGGTCGAGGCAGCCCGTTCCGACCTGGCCGCCGGGCTGGACGCCGTCCCGACGCTGGACGCCGATCGGGTGCTGCGCTCGCTGTCCAACCTGATCGGGGCAACGCTGCGCACCAACTACTTCCAGGACAAGACGTACTTCAGTTTCAAACTCAGTCCCGCGCGGATCGAAGGCGCACCGTTCCCGCGGCCGAAGTACGAAATCTGGGTCTATTCGCCGCGCGTCGAAGGCGTCCACCTCCGGTTCGGCGACGTGGCCCGCGGCGGCCTGCGTTGGTCGGACCGGCGGGAGGACTTCCGCACCGAAATCCTGGGCCTGGTCAAGGCACAGACGGTCAAGAACGCGGTCATCGTACCGACCGGCGCCAAGGGCGGATTCTACGCCAAGCGGCTCCCGGACCCCGGGGTGGACCGCGCCGCCTGGATGGCGGAAGGACAGGACAGCTACCGCACCTTCATCCGCGGCTTGCTGGACATCACGGACAACTTGGTCCGGACCGAGTCCGGCCAGGAAGTCGTGCCGCCCGAGCAGGTGGTCCGGCTGGACGGCGACGATACCTACCTGGTGGTGGCAGCCGATAAGGGAACCGCGAGCTTCTCCGACATCGCCAACGACATCTCGCTGGAGTACGGCCACTGGTTGGGCGACGCGTTCGCTTCCGGCGGCTCGGTTGGCTACGACCACAAGGAAATGGGCATCACTGCCCGTGGGGCGTGGGAATCGGTCAAGCGGCACTTCAGTGAACTCGGCGTCGACACCCAGGCCGAGGACTTCACCGTCGTCGGGGTGGGAGACATGAGCGGCGACGTGTTCGGCAACGGGATGTTGCTCTCTGAGCACATCAAGCTGGTCGCTGCCTTCGACCACCGGCATATCTTCCTGGATCCGGATCCCGACGCCGCTGCCTCCTTCCAGGAGCGCCGCCGCCTGTTCGAGCTTCCCCGGTCGTCCTGGGCCGACTACGACGACCAGCTGATCAGCGCCGGTGGCGGGGTCTACCCGCGGTCGGTGAAGTCGGTTCCGGTCTCCGAGCAGGTCCGGGGCATCCTCGGTTTGGATCCGCAAGTCACGAGCATGAGCCCGCCCGAACTGCTGCAGGCCATCCTGCGCGCACCGGTGGATCTGCTGTACAACGGCGGCATCGGCACATATGTGAAGGCGTCGACCGAGTCGAATGCCGAGGTGGGGGACAAGGCCAACGACCCCATCCGGGTCAACGGCGACGAGTTGAGGGTCAAGGTGATCGGTGAGGGCGGCAACCTGGGCATGACCCAGCGCGGGCGGATCGAAGCCGCCAGCCAGGGGATCATCCTCAACACCGATGCCATCGACAACTCGGCCGGTGTGGACTGTTCCGACCACGAGGTCAACATCAAGATTCTGGTGGACCAGATGGTCGCCGCCGGCAAACTGCCGGTGGCGGAGCGGGCCGACCTGCTGCACTCGATGACCGAGGAAGTCGGCCGGCTGGTGATCCAGGACAACATCGACCAGAACGTCCTGCTGCTCAACGACCGCCAGCAGATTATCAAGGCGAGCCCCAGCTTCGAACGCCTGATGGATTGGCTGGAGAACCATGCGGAACTGGACCGGGAGCTCGAAGCGCTGCCGACCACCGAGGAACTGCATGAACGGATCGACGCCGGCCTGGGCCTCACCTCGCCGGAGCTGTCCGTCCTGGCTGCCTACGCCAAGATCGAATTGACGCACGCCCTGACCGTCAGCAATTTGGCCGACGACCCCTATTTCGATCGGGTACTGCGCGGCTACTTCCCGCAGGAACTGGCCGGGCGGTTCGGCGACGATCTGGCGGGCCACCCGCTGCGACGGGAAATCATCGCCACCGTGGTGGCCAACGACATGATCAACATGGGTGGCATTACCTTCGCCTTCCGCGTGCTGGAGGAGACCGCGGTCTCGGAGGCCGACGTGGCCCGGGCCTTCGTGGCGCTGCGCGAGATCTTTGAATTCGACAAGCTGGTGGAGGAGCTGAACGAGCTGCCGGCCAGCTTCCCGACGGATCTGTGGTGCACGGTGCACCTGGACATGCGCCGTTTGCTGGACCGGTCGGTGCGTTGGTACATCAACCATGTTGACAGCGGCACACCGGTCGCTGACGGCATCGCGGCGTTCAAACCGCAGATGGACCCGCTGCGCAGCCAGCTGGTCAAGTACCTGCGCGGTGACGACCTGGCTCGAGTGCGCGGATGGCTTTCCAGCGCGGAAGAACGCGGGCTGCCCGAGGAGATCGCCCGGCAGTGGGCCGAGCAGTTCGAGAGCTTCGGCTTGCTCGACGTCGCCCGGATCGCCGGACAGGTGGACGAGCCGGTCGCATCGGTCGCACACGTCTACTACACGGTCTACGACCGGTTCGACATCGATGACCTGCTCGAGCGCATCACTGCACTCCCGCGCGAGGACCGCTGGCAGTCACTGGCCCGGGCCGCGATGCGCGACGACCTGTACACCACGGTCACCGACATCACCGTTGCGGTGATGCAAAGCACCCAGCCGGGGGAGCCGGCGGAAGCCAGAATCGACGAATGGGAGCAGGCCAACGCCGAGAACATCAAGCGTGCCAGGGACATGTTCGAAGAAGTGAACCAGCTCGAAAAGGACGACATGGCCTCCTTGTCCGTAGCCCTGCGCCTGATGCGCTCGACAGTGCGGCGGTAGCTTGGCCATCTTCACCGACCCCATCCGCGACTACGCCGACTTCAGACCGGGCGATGCAGAATGGCTTCATCTGCTGGTCGGCGACTGGCAACTCATCGCGGACCTGGCCTTCGCCGACCTGGCCCTGTGGTTCCCGACGCCGGACGGCAGCTATGTCGCCCTGGCGCACGTGCGCCCCTCGACCACGCACACCGTGTTCCACCGCGACTTCGTGGGCGAGCGCATCCGCGCCGACCTGAAGCCGCTGGTGGACGCGGCGCGGCAGTCCCAGACGATTGAACGATCGTCGGAAGCGGACTGGACCACCGAGATGGCCATGCGAGTCGAAGCGGTTCCCATGGTCCGCAACGGCCGGACCTTGGCCATCGTGACCTCGCACATGGACCTGTCCAGTTCCCGGATGCCGTCACGGCTGGAGCTGACCTACCGGCAGTGCGCCTACGATCTGCTGAAGATGGGAACACTGGGGCTGTGGCCGGACTTCGCGTCTCCGACCGGGTCGCGCCGCGGCGCGCCCCGGGTCGGAGACGGACTGATCCGGCTGGATGCCGACGGGGTGGTGGAGTACGCCAGCCCGAACGGCGTCTCCGCTTTCCGTCGGCTCGGCGACATCGAGTCATTGGAAGGCCGCTCGCTGGCCGAGGTGACCACTGCTTTGCTCAAGGACCGGCGGATGGTCGATGAGACCCTGCCGTTGGTGGTGACCGGACGGATGCCGTGGCGCACGGAGATCGAATCCCGCGGCGTCTCGCTCTCGCTCCGGGCGATCCCGCTGCGGAATGAGCGGGAGCGGTTCGGTGCCCTGGTGCTGTGCCGGGATGTCTCGGAGCTGCGCCGGCGGGAGATGGAGTTGGTGTCGAAGGACGCCACCATCCGGGAGATCCATCACCGGGTCAAGAACAACCTGCAGACGGTGGCAGCGCTGCTGCGCATGCAATCGCGGCGGATGGTCAGCGACGAAGCCAAGCAGGGGCTGGAACAAGCAATGCGGCGGGTGGCAACGATCGCGCTGGTCCATGAGACGCTCTCCCAAGGCCTGGCGCAGAACGTCGACTTCGATGAACTGATCGGGCGCCAGTTCCGGCTCTCGGCCGAGGTCGCCTCACCCACCCAGGCCGTCCGCACCGAGCGCAGCGGCGAGTTTGGCGAGCTGCCCAGCGAATTCGCCACCCCGTTGGCGCTGGTCATCAACGAATTGGTGACCAACGCCGTCGAACATGGATTGGCCGGGCGGCACGGCACGGTCCTGTTGACAGCCAAGCGGTCCCGGCGCGGCGAGGAGGAACTGCTGACCGTCTCGGTGGAAGACGATGGTGTGGGGTTGCCCGAGGAACCTCGGCGGGAGGGCCTGGGGCTGCAGATTGTGCGGACCTTGGTCACCAGCGAACTCGGCGGCCGGATCGAGTGGGCGCCCCGCGATGGTGGCGGAACCTGCGTGCGGATCGATCTGGTGCTCAACAACCACACGGCCCGCTGAGCCGAAGCCCGCTGTGCAGGTGGAATGCGAGAGGCCGCTGCCGGAACCGGCAGCGGCCTCTGTTTAAACCTGGCTTCGGGTTCAGGACGCCCGGCGGGCCCGGGCGGCGCGGCGCTTGAGTGCACGGCGCTCGTCCTCGCTCATGCCGCCCCATACACCGGCGTCCTGGCCGGACTCGATGGCCCACTGCAAGCAGGTATCGATTACCGGGCAGCGTCGGCAGACGCTCTTGGCCTCTTCGATCTGCAGGAGTGCCGGCCCGGTGTTCCCCACGGGGAAGAACAGTTCGGGGTCCTTATCCAGGCATGCCGCGCGGCTACGCCAATCCATGCTGATCACATACTCCTCTAAATGGTGTCCGGCTTAGCATCCGGCTGGGGGAATTCGTGAAAACATTCACGAACAGAGTCATAGAAAAGGGAGCCAGACAGGCCCCCTTTGCTTCGCCATCCAGCGTTTCATGTTAAATCCATGTAAACAAGGGGTCATGCCGACTTAGCCGGCCGTAATTCATGAGTCATTCATCACAGGGTGGTCTGGTGGGGCTCCCGGTTCGGAAGCCGATACCTGACTATCTAAGGTAGGGTGCGAATGTGTCAATGCCTGCCCCTTCGTCCAGCCCTGCCTCCCGCCCCATTGCCATTAAGATCATCGCCGCCGCCGTCGCTCTGGAGGCGCTTGCTTTGCTGGCCGGAGCCGCACTGTATGGCTACGGACTGGCCACGCAGACCCCGATCTCGTTGGCCGGCAGCCTCTTCCTGCTGGTCCTGATGCTGGTCTTCGGCATCTGGCTGCTGGTGGTGGGGCATTTTCTGTTCCGCGGCTACCGCTGGACCAGGGCCGCGGCCTTGGTGTGGCAGGTGTTCGTCGTGGTGGTGGCCATCTCGATGATCCAGGGCGGCCAGTTGGCGCTCGGCCCGGTCCTGCTGGTGGCGGCGGGAGCCGCCTTTGTCCTGCTGCTGACCAAGCCCGTGACGGCGTTCCTGGTCAAGGGTGCCGCACCGCGCGCTCTGTAGCCACGGCGACCTGCAGCGGCACGGCTTTTCCGGAACCGATCCGGTAGGCCCGTCCCGGCGGTCTCCACCTGTCGTCGAGCCTGACACCGAAGAAGTCCGCATCCGCCCCGGTCCGCGGGGACAAGACCATGCCGCGCCCACCGGCGCGGGCCTGCAAAGCCAGCGGGACCTGCTGCAGCAGCAGCGGCCCGGGGCAGGCCGCTACGACGGCCGACGCGCCGGCAGCAACCAGGGCGGCAACCGCCTCGTGTGCCCGGGTGCTGAGGTTCGCGGCGTCGTCGACCAGCAGCACCGTGCCCCGGGCGACTGGCCCGTGGCCGGCCCAGAAACCGTCAGCGTTCGCGCCGTCGGGCGGGGTTGAACAGGGCCGCAGCCCGTCGAGCGCCTGCTGCAGGACGGCCAGGAGATTGGTTTTCCCGCTGCCCTCCGGGCCGAGCACCAGGTACGACTGGCCGGCCGGCAAGGTCAGCGTCGAAGGCTCCAGTTCGTCGCCTTCCACACCGATCACCGGGTTCCCATGCCGGACGCGCGGCAGCGCACCCGCCGGAACGGAACGCGGCAGCGCTTCGACGCGGAACGGGCGGATCCTGGCCCCGGCGGGCGGGGGAGTGCCCTCCGCGTTGGTGGCCAACTGGCAGACACCGCCCTCGCCGCCGATTCGCCCCAGCACAAGCGCCCGGCCCGGCACCGGTTCCATCGGCGGAAGCCGCGGCCAGCCCATCAATGTTTCGGGTCCGGCACCGGTCGGAAGGTGGAGCCTGTTGGCCACCAGCGGCAGGAACCGGCTGCTGGCCAGCTCCCGCTCGCCGGTCACGGCCAGGACGACTCCCGTCGTCTGGCCATCGCGGGCGATGTCCTGAACACAATCCTCGGCCCAGCCGAGCCTGCCGGACCGGAAGCCACTGAGCCAGCGGCCCCATCCGCTCACCAGCAGCACCAACGGAACGTCCGCGGCCGGTGCGGGCGGATCCGTCGCCGCTGCCAGGCGGCCCAGCCGGGAGGCGACCTCGTTGGCCAGACGGCAGAGGACCCTCGCCGCGCGCTCGACGTCCTGCGGCCCGACGTAGGCTCCCGTGCGCTCCGCGCGCGACACCGGGCCGAGCGATCCATCACCGTCCAGGACATAGCAATGACGCTCCGGCGGGCTACCCAGGACCTGTGCCGCCAGCGTCCGGAGGAACTCCCGGTGTCCGCCGCCCTCGACGCCGAGAACAGCCAGGTGCCCGTCGCGCTCCGGCCGCCAGCGCAGGGGCTCCTGCCGCTGCCGGGAGGGCAAATCCAACAGCCCGATCGCGATGTCCTCGCCGTCGTGCAGCGAAGCCGGTGCGACGGCCAAATCTGCGACGGCCAAATCTGCGCCGGCCAGATCTGCGACGGCCAGATCGGCCGGCAGGGCAGGCGGCAGCGCTCTGGCTCCCGCCACGCCCAGCCCACCGGCGACGCCGGCGGCCTCCGTCACCAGTTGCTCAAGCTGTTCGGCGCCTTCCACACGGTCCGTTGGCGGCACCCCTTCCTCCCGCAGCCAGTCGTCCACGGTCCGCAAGATGCTAGCCGGGTCTGCGTCCGGCCGGGTGCTGGAGGCCGACTGGAACAGCACGGCATCCCCGGTGCCGATGCGCAGATAGGCCCTGCCCCGTGCGATGACCGGGATGTCCGCCGCCACGGGGGAGTCGAGCAGATCCCGCGACTCGGCCGGGTTCTGCGTCCGGAGCGCAACCATGGCGGTGACGTTGGCGCGGATATCGGAGGACACGGCACCCTGCGGCCGCTGTGTTGCCAGCACCAGATGGATGCCGAGCGCGCGGCCGACAGTGGCCACGCGCATCAGTTCCGGAAGGGCCTGCGGAGCGTCCTCGCCGAGCATCCGGAATTCATCCACCACGACGACGAGACGCGGCAATGTCCCCGGCCGGCAGGCTGCGATGTCGCTGAGGCCGAGGCCGGCCAGCAGCGTTTCGCGGCGGCGCACTTCCGCCTGCAGCCAGGCCAGCGCCCGGTTCACCGCTTCGAGCGTCAGATCCGTCAGCAGGCCCGCGCAGTGCGGCAGCCGGGCGAGCGGGCCGAGCCCGGAACCGCCCTTGAAGTCGACCAGCAGGAAATTGACGGTAGCCGGCGATCTGGTCAGGGCCAGCGAGAGGACCAGGCTGCGCAACAGCTCGGACTTGCCGGCCCCGGTGGTCCCGGCGACCAACAGATGCGGCCCGTGCACGGCAAGGTCGAGGGCCAGCGGACCTGCTGCGCACGCACCGAGGACGGCGGTCAGGCCGGGAGCGCGGTCGCCGTCGGACCAGCGCCTGGCAAGTGGTTGCGGCCGGAGCAATGCCTGCAGCCGACAGCTGGCGGGCACGGAGCCGACGGACTCCGCGCCCTGTCCCGCCGCCGCCGCCAACCGGGCGAATCGATCCAGCACCAAAGCGGTCGCAAGGTCCGCCGAAAACCGGACGGTTGCGCCATCACGGATCAGGCGGCTGTCCGCCCCCGACACTTCGATCCGCGTCCCCGGTCCGGCGGGACCGCCGAACCACAGCTCGGCCGCCGGGGCAGCGCAGTCCGCCAGCACCCGGGCGGCCTCGGCATGGCGTCCGGCCACCAGCAGCACGGTGCTGCCTTCGGCGGACAGCAGCTGCGCCAGTTGCCGGGGCCGCTCCGCCAGCGCGACTCCCGGGAGGAACCGCGCCGACGACCGGGCCGGTTCAGGCAGCGCGTAGCAGACCACCTGCAGGACGCTTCCGCCGGCCCGGGCGGCTGCCTGCAACAGCACCGACCTCAGCATGCCATCGAGCCCCGACGCTGGTCCGGAGAACCGCAGCCGGTGCTCGACCAGCAGATCCACGCAGAGCGGAAGGTTCTCCAGCAGCGGAGGATCCGCCACGGGCGCCTCCGCCGAGCCGATGTGCGCCGGCAGGCGGGCGCTGCCCAGACGCAGCCAGGCATGTTCCGGACCCGGTCCGCCCACCGGCCGGTGCACGTTTGGACTCCGGGCCGGGTCTCCGCGGCGCAGCAGGGACACCATCAGCGCGGCAGCGTCCGGGGCCGCCAACTGGCGGCGGCGGGCATCGGACTCCGCCGCCGCGGCCACTGCCGCCCGGTAGCGGCTGCGCTGCCGGCGGCCGGCTGCGTACGGAACGGCCGCGGCCAGAAGGGACATGGCGCTGAAGACCAGGAAGAACCACAGGCCCGTCAGCAGCGCCAGGACCAGGCCCGCGATGAGCGGGAGCCCGGCCAACAACAGGGCCATAGTGGTCCGCGGTTCCGGGCGTTTCTCCGCCACCGGGACCGGCACGGCCAGATCGGCGTCCGGCAGGAACGTTTCGCCGGGTTCGCTGCCCACGATCAGCCGCAGCTGGCTGTTGCCGATCCACACGGGGCGCCCCGCCGTGAGCACCACCTGCCCGGCACGTTTGCCGGCGCAGACGATGCCGTTGGCCGATCCGGCATCGCGGAGCAGCACGCAGCGGTCGGTTACCTCCAGCGTGGCGTGCAGCCGGGACAAGGACGGATCCCCGATCGTCAGTGCGCACGCATGCCGGCCCACGGTAAAGCTGCCGCGTCGCAGGCCGAACAGCCGGCCGGCGTCCGGCCCCGCCGTCACGGCCAGCCCCAGCGGCGGCAGCGGGAAGGCATCCCGCAACGGGAAGACGGCGTCCTCCGGGCCGCAGACCACCACGGCGCCGTCGACCAGCGGGTGTGCCCCGGCGGTCAGCGAAGCCAAGCTGCGGCCGGCAACAGTGAAGGCCACGCCGGCCAAGCGTCCGCGCAGCCACTCGGCCAACGGCGCAGCACTGCTTCCGGCCTCCAGCCCGCAGACGGCATGGGAATGGTCGGCGATCCAGGCGGCTGCCGGGGCCGGGATTCCGGGCGCGGCCACCAGCGTCAGATGAAGGGCCATGAGACGAACCTAGGCAGAATCTCCGGGTCCTTTCCTGTGCGGCAGGCCAACCTGTGGATAACCGGTGGACCTCGAGCCCGCCGGTTCAAGCGATACGCTTGACTCTGGGCCGGAAGCGGCCGCCACGTTGACCGAACGAGAAAAGGCCTTAGCTCTTGAAGATCGCTGTCATTGCTCTGGGAAAGATCGGGCTGCCGTTGGCCGTCCAGTTTGCTTCGAAGGGGCACGAGGTCATCGGCGTGGACGTGAACGCCGCCGTGGTGGACCTGGTCAACGCCGGCACCGAGCCGTTCCCCGGCGAGGCCGGACTCCAAGAAAAGCTGACCGAGCTGGTGCCCGCAGGCCGGCTGCGCGCCACCACCGACTATGCGGAGGCGGTGCCCGGCGCAGACGCCGTGGTGCTGGTGGTGCCGCTGTTCGTGGACGCGGAGGCCAAACCGGACTTCGGCTGGATGGACGCCGCCACCCAGGAACTGGCCCGGCATCTGACCCCGGGCACGCTGGTGTCCTACGAGACCACGCTGCCGGTGGGCACCACCCGGACCCGCTGGAAGCCGATGCTGGAGGAAGGCTCAGGGCTGGTCGAGGGGCAGGACTTCCACGTGGTCTTTTCCCCGGAGCGGGTGCTGACCGGGCGGGTGTTCGAGGACTTGCGCAAGTACCCCAAGCTGATCGGCGGGCTGTCCGAGGCCGGGACCGCCGCGGCACAGAAGTTCTACGAGGCGGTGCTGGACTTCGACGACCGCCCGGACCTTCCGCGCGGCAACGGCGTCTGGGACCTGGGTTCGGCCGAGGCCTCCGAGCTGGCCAAGCTGGCCGAGACCACCTATCGTGACGTGAACATCGGGCTGGCCAACCAGTTCGCCCGCTACGCCGCCACCGCGGGGATCGACATCTACCAGGTGATCGAAGCCTCCAACTCCCAGCCGTACAGCCATATCCACCAGCCCGGCATCGCCGTCGGCGGGCACTGCATCCCCGTGTATCCGCGGCTATACCTGTGGAACGACCCGTCGGCCACCGTCGTGGCCGCGGCCCGCGCTGCGAATGCCGGGATGCCGGACTACACCATCGGCCTGCTGGAGGGCGCCTACGGTGACCTGGCCGGCGCCCGCGTGGTGGTCCTCGGCGCGGCCTACCGGGGCGGTGTGAAGGAAACGGCGTTCTCCGGCGTGTTCGGCGCGGTGGAGGCGATCACCGCGCGGGGAGGCGCCGCCGTCGTGCATGATCCGCTGTTCAGCGATGCGGAACTCGCCGCGCTGGGTTTCACGCCGTACCACCTGGGCGAGCCGGCCGACGCCGCGGTGGTGCAGGCCAACCACGCCGGCTACGCGCAGCTGGGGCCGGACGACCTACCCGGCGTGAAGGTGTTCATCGACGGCCGGCGGGTCAGCTCCGCCGAGCGCTGGCCGGGCGTGGCCTACCGGGTGATCGGCAAAGCCTAGGGCCACCGGCCGCACCACCACATTGAGGACGACGGCGGCGCTCGCCGCTAGCGGAAAGAGGGAACCTATGGTGTTCATCGCCGATTCGGCCGATGTAGCCGACGCCGCCCGGCTGGGCGAGGGAACGAAGATCTGGCATCTGGCCCAGGTCCGCGAGGACGCGGTGCTGGGCGCGAACTGCATTGTGGGCCGCGGCGCCTACATCGGCACCGGGGTGCAGGCCGGGGACAACTGCAAGGTCCAGAACTACGCGCTGGTGTACGAACCGGCGCGGCTGGGCCACGGCGTGTTCATCGGCCCCGCGGTGGTGCTGACCAACGACACCTACCCGCGCGCCGTCGCGCCCGACGGGTCGCTGAAGAGCGCCGACGACTGGACGCCGGTGGGCGTGGACATCCGCGACGGCGCGTCGATCGGGGCCCGGGCGGTCTGCGTGGCGCCGGTGACCATCGGTGCCTGGGCCACCGTGGCCGCCGGCTCCGTGGTCACCCGCGACGTGCCCGATTTCGCGCTGGTCGCCGGGGTGCCGGCCAAGCGGATCGGCTGGGTGGGCCGCGCCGGGCAGCGCCTGGTCCAGGACCCGGCGGACCCTTACGTCTGGCTGTGTCCGGCCACCGATGCGCGGTACCGGGAAGAAGACGGCGTCCTGCAGGAAGCCACGAACGACGTTGCGGACGAAACGCGAGGAGAACAGCAGTGAGCAAGGACTTCATACCGGCGGCCAGGCCGATCATCGGCGACGAGGAGCGGGCCGCGGTGGACGCGGTGCTGGTCTCCGGCATGCTGGCCCAGGGATCGGAGGTGGCCGCCTTCGAGCAGGAGTTCTCGCAGGTGCTGCTGGACGGCCGGCACACGGTGGCGGTCAACTCCGGCACCTCCGGCCTGCATCTGGGCCTGCTCGCCGCCGGCATCGGGCCCGGGGATGAAGTGATCGTGCCGTCCTTCACCTTCGCCGCCACCGCCAACTCGGTGGCCCTGACCGGGGCCACGCCCGTGTTCGCGGACATCGAGCCGGACCACTACTGCCTGGACCCCGAGGCGGTCGCCGCCGCCGTGACGCCGCGGACCAAGGCCATCATGCCGGTACACCTGTACGGGCACCCGGCCAACATGGACGCACTGGGCGCGCTGGCCGCGGAGAAGTCGCTGCTGCTGTTCGAGGACGCCGCGCAGGCACACGGCGCGTCGCTGGGCGGCCGTCCGGTGGGCACGTTCGGCGAGTTCGCCATGTTCAGCCTGTACCCGACGAAAAACATGACCTCGGGCGAAGGCGGCATGGTCTCCACCGGCAACGACGAGGTGGCGCGGCGCCTGAAGCTGCTGCGCAACCAGGGGATGGAACGCCAGTACGAAAACGAACTGGTGGGCTTCAACGCCCGGATGACCAACCTGCACGCCGCGATCGGCCGGGTGCAGCTCGGCAAGGTCGGCGGCTGGACCGGACAACGCCAGGGGAACGCCGCGTTCCTGGATGCGAACCTGGCCGGCGTCGGCACGCCCCGGGTCGCCGACGGCGCCGTGCACGTCTACCACCAGTACACCGTGCGGATCGGCGCGGGGGAGCGGGACCGCTTCGCCGCGGCGCTGAAGGATGAATACAACATCGGCTCCGGGGTCTACTATCCGATCCCGAACCACCGGCTGCCCTCCTTCAACATCACCGCGGACCTGCCGGTGACCGAGGCAGCGGCGGCCGAGGTGCTCTCGCTGCCGGTGCACCCCTCGCTGGACGCCGAGGATCTGGACCGGATCGCCACCGCGGTCAACGCCCTCGCCAAGGCGGGAGCCTGACCATGGCCGGGACCGATAAAACAGTGCTCCGCGCCGGACTGATCGGGCTGGGCATGATGGGCCGGCACCACGCCCGCGTGCTCCGCGAGACCGAGGGCGTGGAACTGGTGGCCGTCGCCGACGCCTACGGTGACCCGCACCGCGCCGCCCCGGGGCTGCCGGTCTACTCCGGGGTCGAGGACCTGATCAATGCCGGGATCGACATCGCCATGTGCGCGGTGCCCACCGGCCTGCACGTGGAGGTCGGCCTGGCCCTGGCCGAAGCCGGCATCCACACGATGGTGGAAAAGCCGATCGCGGACACGGTAGCCGGCGGCGAGAAGCTGGCCGCTGCGTTCGAAGCCCGCGGGCTGGTCGGCGCCGTCGGCCACATCGAGCGCTACAACCCTGCGCTGCAGTCGCTGCGGGCACGGCTGGAATCGGGCGAACTCGGCCGGATCTTCCAGATCGCCACCCGCCGGCAGGGCCCCTTCCCGGCGCGGATCGCCGACGTCGGCGTGATCAAGGACCTGGGCACGCACGACATCGACCTCACCGCCTGGCTGGCACAGGCCGCGTACGCTTCCGTCAGCGCCAACACCACCATCCGTTCCGGCCGCGAGCATGAGGACATGGTGGCGGCCACCGGGCTGCTGGACAACGGAGTGATCACCAGCCATCTGGTGAACTGGCTGTCGCCGACGAAGGAACGCGTCACCGTGGTCACCGGCGAACGCGGCGCCTTCGTGGCGGACACGCTGACCGCAGACCTGACCTTCCACGAAAACGGCATCATCAACACCGAGTGGGAGTCCGTTGCAAACTTCCGCGGCGTCTCCGAAGGCAACATCACCCGGCTGGCCATCCCCAAGCGCGAACCGCTGAAGGTGGAACACGAAGCCTTCCGCGACGCCGTGCTGGCCAACCGGGGGCTGCTGCGGCCTGCCCCGGCCGCGGCCGCGGAGCACGACGGCGGTGCCGGCACCGAGCGTCCCGCGGCGACCATCGTGACCATGCGGGAAGGGCTGAACACCTTGCGCGTGGCCGAAGCCATGATCGCCAGCGCAAAGGAATCCCGCACCGTCGGGCTGCACGCCTGATGGGCCTGCGGATCCTGCTGGCCACCCGGATCTATCTCCCGGAAGCCGGCGCAGCCGCCTACCGGCTGGCCGCCACAGCACGGGCGCTGACCGAGGCCGGCCACGAGGTGACCGTGCTGACCACCCGGCCGCCGCGGGCACTTCGCGCCGCGGAAGGTGGTGCGGCCGCCGCCGGCGGTGCCCGGATCCGGCGCTGGCCGGTGCTGCGCGATGCCAGCGGTGCCGTGCGGGGCTATCTCCAGTACGCCAGCTTCGACATTCCGCTGTTCTTCCGCCTTCTGGCGCAAAAACCGTTCGATCTGCTGCTGGTGGAACCACCGCCGACCACCGGCGTGGTGGTCCGGCTGGCTGCCGCGCTGCGCCGCCGCCCGTACGTCTACTTCTCCGCGGACGTCAGCTCCGATGCCGCGGCCGGGATCGGCGTGGATCCGCGGGTGGTCGCGGTGCTGCGGGCAATGGAGCGTTGGGTGGTCAGCGGTGCGTCCGGCGTGCTGAGCATTTCCACCGGCGTGACGCTGGCGCTGGCACGGCTGACCGCGGGACGGGCCAGGGTGGCGGAAGTCGGCACCGGGATCGACACGGACACATTCAGCCGGGCCGGGCCCGGGGATCCACATCCCGGCCCCACCTTCGTCTATGCGGGGACCATGTCCGAGATCCAGGGCGCCGGCGTGTTTGTGGACGGCTTCCTGAAGATCCTGGACCGCTACCCCGATGCCCGGCTGCTGATGTACGGCGGCGGCGTGGAGCTGGAAGAGCTGCGCCGGCGTGCGGCCCCGGCGGGGGAGCGCATCCGCTTCATGGGAACGGCCGACGGCGGCACCATCGCCCGTGCGCTGCGCACTGCCACCGCGGGACTCGCCTCGGTGCGGCCGGCCCGCGGCTATGACTTCGCCTTCGCCACCAAGGCCTTCGTCTCGCTCAGCTGCGGAGCCCCGGTGGTCTACGCCGGCGTCGGGCCGCTGCGGCAGCTGGTCGCCGAGCACAGGCTGGGGCAGAGCGTGGACTGGGACGCCGGCCAGACCGCCGAGGCCATGGCCCAAGCGCTGGAACATCCGGTGGACGACGCCGAACGCCGCAGGCTGTCCGACTGGGTGGAGCGTAACTACTCGCTGCGCAGCGTGGGGAACCGGGCGGCCGCAGCCATCGCCGAGGCCGCCGAAGCCTTCCGCCGGCGCTAGCCGGCGGCTCCCGCTGCCGGCCCCCGCGCCCCCGCACCCATCGGCCGCCCGGGCCCCCGTTCGACGCACCCGACGACTGTACCGATATGGCCCTATTCAGGGCGTGAGATAGGGGCCAGAGCAGTAGTCGTTCCGGGTTGGCGGGTTGAGGACGCGGTTGCCTGACCGCCCTGGACCGTGTCGGTCAGGGCGTGAGCACGGCGGCGAGGATGCCGCGGGAGACCGCTTCGTCCTCGGCGGAGCTCAGCGCGGCGGCGGCGCCGTGCGCGTTGGCCTTGTACTTGTCCACCTGTTCGGTGGTGAGCGAGGCCAGGGCTCGGGCCAACGACTCGGTGCTGAAGTCCTCGGTCACCACGCCCAGATCGTAGGCCCTCATCAACGCAGCGGTCTCCGGGGACGGGCTGAACACCAGGGCCAGCCGGGCCTGGACGAAGTCGAAAAACTTGTTCGGCAACATAAACTGGTGGTTCATGGTCTGCGGCGGCAGCGAGAATACCCCCACGTCATAGGCGTTGAGGGTCGCGGGCAGCTCTTCCGGCGGGACCGCGTCGTGGAAGGTGATGCGCGGGTCGCCGGAGGCCAGGTCCTTGAGCTGCTGCCAATAGCGTCCGCCGTCGCGCGCCTTGACCAGGTACAGATCCAGCGTGAAGCGGTCGTCGAGCATCTTGACCGCCTCGATGGTGCCTTCCAGATTGCGGCCGGGCACCGCAGCGCCGCTGTGCACCAGCCGGATCTTCCCGGGCAGTGGCGGGGACGGTTCCAAATGCCGGAAGGGTCCGGCGTTGCGGACCACCTCCACGGTGCAGCCGAACTGCTCGGCATACATCCGGGCGATGGAACCGTTCACGGCCGTGATCGCGGTGGTACGCGGCAGGTACTTGGCGCAGATGCTGCGCATATACGGAGCGACCAGCAGCTTCCAGGGCAGCACATGGGAGCGTTCCTCCGGAGCCCACTCGTGCATATCGCCCCAGACCGGTGCGCCCTGGGCCACTGCATGGGCCAGCGGCAGGGCCCGTGCCTCGTTCGCCACCACCAGGTCAAAGCGGCGGCCCGCAACAAGCGCGCGGGCCTGCTTGACCGCGGGAGCACTGAGCTCCACCGCGGAATGCTGGCGCAGCGCCAGCAGCAGCACGCCCAGCGGTGTCTGCGGCAGCGAGGGCAGCGACTCGTCGATTTCCAGATGGTGGGCCGCTCCGGGCGGACGTTCGCCGTAGCTGAGCGTGGTGACTTCACCGGCTTCGGCCAGCAGTTTCAGCTGCCGCAGCACGCGGGAGTCGGCCTGGATATCCGAGAAAGAGATACACAGGATCTGCTGGGCCACCACTGCTCCTTGTCACCGATGCCGGGCGGATGCCGGACATTGAAAGATTACCTTCCGGCGATCGCCCGGCCGTGCGGCGGGGCACCCGGCGCGCCGGACCGCTGCACCCGGCGCGCCGGACCGCTGCACGCTGCTACCGCACGCGGCTGCCGCACGCCGCTGCCGGACCCTGCCGCGGTGCGGAAGATCCAAGCTGGCGTGCAGGACGCCGGGCTAGGATGGCGAAGGAAGCCGGACCCAGCCGGCTGCAGCCGAAAAAGGTCCAGGAGCCTCGTGAAGATTGCCATCACCAAGAGCACGTTGCGGATTCCGCCAACGTACTTCGCCACGGCGCACGCCGAACGGCTGAAGGATCGGCACGACTTCCACGTTTTCACCTTGGTGGCCCAGATCGAGGACCCCTCGGTCACAGTGCCCATCACCGACTTCGTCCCGGCTCCCGGGCTGGGCTTCCGCCGCCGCGAGCTGGTGATGCCCGCGTTCATGCGGCCGATGGCCCTGGCCGTGAACCGCTTTGGGCCGGACATCATCCACCAGCATTTCGCCACGTGGTCGGAGCCGGCGGTCAAGGCATCCAGCGTCTCCGGAGCCCCGCTGATTACCACCATGCACGGTTCCGATCTGGTGTCCTTGGCCAATCCGGCGGACACGATGATGGCCCGGTGGCACCACCGCAACGTCCTGTCAGCCGCGGCACACAGCTCCCGGCTCCTGGTGGTCAGCAATTACATGGCCGGGCGGGCTGCCGATCTGGAACTCGATACCGGAAAAATCCATGTGCACTATCAGGGCGTGGACACCGATTACTTTGTGCCCACCCGGCATCACTCCGATGAAATGCCCGTGGTGCTGTTCGTCGGCACGCTGAACATGCAGAAGGGCATCCGGGATCTGCTGGACGCCTCGCTGGCTGTCTGGCGCAAGGCTAGGCACCGGCTGGTGGTGATCGGCGACGGACCGCTGCGCGACGCCGTGGCAGAGCACGCGGCCAGCCATCCGCACATCGATTTCGTGGGCCGTCAGGACCGGGCCGGTGTCCGCTCCTGGATGCAGCAGGCGCAGATCCTGGTGGCACCCAGCCAGGAAGCCGGCGGCGCCCGGGAAGCGGCCGGCCTGGTGCTGCTGGAAGCCCAGGCCTGCGGGACGCCGGTGCTGGCGTACCGCAGCGGCGGGATTCCCGAAATGATGGAGGACGGCGTCACCGGCCTGCTGGCACCGGAAGCGGACTTCCGCCAGTTGCAGGACGGGCTGCAGCAATTGCTCCAGCTGGGTAGTGCAGATTATCTTGCCATGCGCCGGGACGCCCGCAAGTTCGTGGTTGACCGGCGGAGCCTGGCGGGCAGCGTCAAGGAGCTGGACGGCCACTACCAGGACTTGGCGGCCCAGGCGCCGGCCCCGCGGCGGCGATGAGCGCAGGGCGCAGCGGCCGCCGGGACCATTCCCGTTGTGGAATACTAGGCGGGTGAGTCGCTGCTGGGTCGTCGTGCCGATGTATAACGAGGCCACCGTCGTCGGCTCGGTCATTCAGGAGCTGCTGCAGACCTTTCCGAACGTGGTCTGTGTTGATGACGGCAGCAGCGACGATTCCGCCGCCATGGCACGCAAGGCGGGCGCCGTCGTCGTGGTCCATCCGGTGAATCTTGGCCAGGGTGCAGCGCTGCAGACCGGATTCGAATATGCCGTGCAGGATCCGGCGGCGGACGCAATCATCACGTTCGACGCCGATGGCCAGCACCGGGTCCAGGATGCCGTTGCCATGCTGAACCGGGTCCGGGACGGCGAGGCGGACGTGGTGCTGGGCTCCCGGTTCCTCGACGGCCGGGGAGACGTGTCCGCGCTCAAGCGCCTGGTATTGCGCACGGCCGCCGTCCAGTCCAGACTGTCCACCGGCTACCGCCTCACCGATGCCCACAACGGACTGCGCGCGATGTCCGCGGAGACGGCGCGCAAAATCCACCTGACACAGAACCGGATGGCGCACGCCTCGGAGCTGATCCACCAGTTGTCAGCGCTCGAGGCGCGGGTGGTGGAGCAGCCGGTACACATTGTCTATACGGAATATTCCAAGTCCAAGGGGCAGTCCCTGCTCAACGGCGTCAACATCCTCGCAGACCTCTTCTTCCGGTGATCCCATGCTCATAGTCGTTCAAATTGTCCTGGTCCTGGCCGTCGCGCTCGGCGCGCTGGCGCTGATGCGCGGGGGCCAGAATGCCCGGCACCAGGCGGTGCGCCGGATCCTGCTGTTGTTGTTCGCCGTGCTGGCGGCGCTGTCTGTGTTCTTCCCCGGCATGCTGACCGCTGCGGCGAATGCGCTGGGCATTGGCCGCGGCACCGATCTGGTGCTGTACGGACTGATCGTGTGTTTCCTGATCTTCATGGCCAGTTCATTCCAGCGCACCCGCCAACTGGAGGCGCGGATTACCAAGCTGGCGCGCCGGATTGCGCTGGACGAAGCGCCGCGCCCCGAGGATGCGGCCGGACCCGACGACCCCGCACGGCCGGAGACCGGCCGATGACGGTCCCGGAAGCGGAGATCGTGATTGCGGTCCACACCGCGGACCGGCCGGTCAGGCGCGCGGTGGAGTCCGTGCTGGCCGCCGCGCCGGGACGCGTCGGCGCCGTGGTGGTATGCCACAACATGGATCCCGGGCCGGTGCGCGAGAAGCTGGCCGGCCTCCCGGAGACCGTGCGGCTGCTCGAACTAGCCGATGCCATTCCGTCCCCGGCCGGCCCGTTCAACTATGGCCTGGACCAGGCGCGTGCCGGGTTCGTCGGCATCATGGGCTCGGACGACACGCTGGAGCCGGGGGCCGTCTCCGCCTGGCTGGATACGGCCCAGGCCACCGGCTCCACCGCGGTGATCGCACCGGTCCGCTACCGCGGCGGCCAGCGGATCCTGACCCCGCGCGCCAGAGTGTTCCGTGGCCCGCTGGTGGATCCGCTGCGTGACCGGCTGGCCTACCGGACTGCACCGCTGGGGCTGATCCGGCGCGATGCGCTCAGCCGGCTGGGGCTGCGGCTGAGCCGGGGGCTGCGCACCGGCGAGGACCTGGAATTCGGCCTGCGGCTGTGGTTCTCCGGTGAGAAAATTGCCTATCCGGCCCACGCCCCGGCGTATCTGGTGGGGCAGGACGCGGACGAACGGGTGACGTCGGCCGTGCTGCCGCTGGGCAGCCAGTTCCAGGACGTCACCTCGTTGGTTTCCGGGGCGTGGTTTCCGGCGCTGCCCGCGGCCCAGCGGGAAGCCATCGCGGTGAAATTGCTGCGCGGCCACGTGATCAGCGCCGCCATCCGCCGAGGTGCGCAGTTCGGATGGGGCGCCGAGGACCGGCAGGCGATCTCCGCCGTCGTGCGTTCCCTGACCGCCGCCGCACCGGGAGCGCCGCGCCTGCTCAGCGCGCCGGATGAACGCCTGCTGCTGGTGCTGCGTGACGCGGTCTCCGGTGAGGAAATTTCAGCCGAATTACGACGGCGGGCGGACGCCGGAGCGCTGCAGCGGACCTTCACCCGGCGCTGGCTCACGAACCTCCGGCGCGAAGCGCCGCTGCGGACCAACCTGAACTCGCTCGTTTTTACCGCGGCTTCCCGGCTGCACCGCTCCCGGCCCGCGGCAGTGCCCGCGGCAGTGCCCGCGGCAGTGCCTGCGGCAGTGCCTGCGGCAGTGCCCGCGGCTGGCTCCGCGGCGGCCGCGGGTTCACCGGCCGCTCCGGCATCCGACAGAACCGATGGAAGGCAGCCCCGTTGACTGGACCCCGCTCCCTGCTGATCCTCTCGCTCTCGCCGCTGCGCAGCGACCCGCGGGTGCTCAAGCAAATCACGCTGTTCCGCGACAAGTACCGGCTGTTCACCTGCGGGTACGGCCCGGCACCGGACGGCGTCGCCGGACACTTCCAGCTGGACAACGCGCTGGCCAGCTGGCCCCGAGATCCGCAGCGGCTGGCCCTGCGCCGCTACGTGGACGTGTACTGGAACATCGCCGCGGTGGCGCAGGCGCGCAAGCTGCTGCGCGGCCAGCGATTTGATGCCGTGCTGGCCAACGACACCAACACCGTGCCGCTGGGGCTGAGCCTTGGGCCGAAGCATGGCGTGCACGCAGACCTGCACGAGTTCGCGCCCAAGGAGCACTTCAACAAGCCGGCCTGGCGGGCGCTGGTGGCCCCCTACGTGCGCTGGCTCTGCCGCACCTACCTGCCCGCCGCGCGCTCGGTCACCACGGTGGCCGAGGGCATCGCCGAGCAGTACACCAAGGACTTCGGCGTCGCGGCCGCGGTGGTCACCAACGCCGCACCGTACGCGGACAAGCAGCCGCGGCCCACCGGCGAAAAGATCCGGATGATCTACAGCTCCGCCGGGCAGCGCTACCGCAAGATCGAAGACATCATGGAAGCCATGCGCGGTGCCCCGGAACATCTGGAGCTGGACCTGATCGTGATGCCGAACGAGCCGGCCTACGTCGCCGAGCTCAAGGCGCTCGGCGAGGAGCTGCCGCGGGTACGCTTCCGCGAGCCGGTCCCGTATGACCAGTTGGTGGACACCGTGGCCGAATACGACGTCGCCATCTCGATCATCCCGCCCACCAACTTCAACCTGGCGCACGCCCTGCCGAACAAGTTCTTCGAGGCGGTCCAGGCCCGGACCGGGCTGATCATCGGTCCCTCGCCGGCTATGGAGACCCTGCTGCGCAGGCACGGACTGGGTGCAGTGACCGCCGATTTCAGCCCGGCGGCGCTGGTGGAGGTGCTCAAGACGCTAACGCCCGAGCTGGTGGATGAGTGGAAGGCCAACGCGCACGCCGCCGCCCGTGAGCTGTCCTCCGAGCACCAGATCAAGGGCTGGGAGCACGCGGTGGACGGCCTGTTCGCCCGGCAGGAGGCCTGAGCGGTGACCGCCGAACCGCGCGTCCTGCACATCTATGACGCGGCCGATGTCGGTGCCACCTTGGTCAAGTACGGCCGGCGCGAGGGGAAGCCGTGGCGGCACTTCAACGTGCTGCCGCCCGAGGGCACGGCACTGTCAGCGGCTGCACGCGCCAGGAAACTCGCCGCCGGTTCGCTCTGGCAGGCCCGGCGGGCCGCCGCCATCCTGCGCTCGGACCTGCTGCACGTGCATTCCGGCTCGCGGATCGGCGTGGTGCGGTCCCGCCCGGTCAAGCCGTTCCTGCTGCATTTCCACGGCACGGATATCCGCAGCCAGTACTACGAACCCGCCCGCCGGCCCGCGCTGCAGTGGGGCGCCGACCACGCGGTGAAGGTCCTGTACTCCACTCCGGACCTGCGCGAACACGCCGAAGCCGCCCGGGCGGACGCGGCCTACCTGCCGAACCCGGTGGACCTGGAGGAACTGCCCGAGTGGCGTCCCGCCGCCCGCCCGCGCCTTGTTTTCGCCTCCCGCTGGCATTCCTCCAAGGGCGGCCGGCAGCAGTTGGAGTTGGTACGGGCGCTGCGGGCCGCCGTCGGGCCGGGCGTGGAACTGCAGGGGCTGGACTGGGGCGACGGGGCACCGCAGGCGGCGGAGCTCGGGGTCGTCCTGGTGCCGAAGATGGCCAAGCCGGAATACCTGCGCTGGCTGGCGTCGGCGCACCTGGTGATCGGCCAGAGCGCCGGCATCCTGGCCATGAGCGAACTGCAGGCCATCGGCATCGGCGTTCCCGTCGTCATGCCGTTGGGGGAGGGGTACTACCAGTCGCCCCCGGTGCTGCAGGGGGACTCTGCCGAGGCGCTGGCCGCTGCGGCCGCCGCCGCCTTGGCCGACCCGTCCGGCACCTCCGCCGCCCTGGGCGCCCGAAGGTGGTTGCAGGAACACCACAACCCGGTCCGCTTGGTGGGCCGGCTGGCCGGAATCTACGCCGGCGCGGGATAGTCCGCCGGGCCGCTCCGCCGCTCCGCCGCGCCGCCGCTCCGCCGCGGGAGCAGTGCCGCTTGATGGGGCGCTGCACCGGCCGCTTCGCAGGCCGCTTAGCGATAGTCCGCCGGGCCGCTGCAGCTGGGCTGAAACAGCCGCAATCGTGATGGCTCTGGTTAAAGGATGCCAACCACCTGCCCTATTGACGCCCTTCCGCGGTCCCGCCTAGACTCGCTGAACTCCTAGCTCGTTCCATTTTCGTGACATTTCCTCGTATCTACATGAAATGGTGCAAAATGACCCCCAGCTTAATGCGGCGGCTTGCAGCCGAAGTGATCGGCACGGCAATACTGGTGACTTTCGGAGTCGGGTCGGTGATCGCGGCGTTCACGGTCGGCGCCGGGGAAATTACCTATCCGGGCATCGGGTTTATCTCCCTGGCATTCGCGATTGCCATTGCCGTGGCCATCTATGCATTCCTCGCGGTTTCCGGCGCCCACATCAACCCGGCTGTGACCTTCGCACTGGCGGTGACCAGGCGCTTTTCCTGGGTAGAAGTGGTTCCCTACATCGTTGCCCAACTGGTCGGAGCCACTATCGGGAGCTTGCTGCTGGTCGCGTCGTTCGGAACCCGGGCGGTGGATTTTGGCGGAGGCGCGACCGCGCTGGGGCCAGACGTCTCTTACGGCCAAGGCATCGTGGCGGAAGCGGTGGGAACCTTCCTGCTCATGCTCTCGATCATGGCCGTAGCGGTGGACAAACGGGCACCGAAGGGCTGGGCGGGCCTGATCATCGGGCTCGCTGTCGCCGCCGCCATTTTTGTGATGGCTCCGCTGACCGGCGGGTCGCTCAACCCGGCCCGGACCTTCGGCCCCAACATGGTGCAGTCCATCTTCGGCGGCGCGGTCGAGTGGTACCAGTACCCGCTGTACATCCTCGGTCCCTTCATCGGCGCGGTTGCCGCCGCCGTTGCCTACGATCTGGTGGCCCGCCCGCGCGAGGTCCCTGAAGGCGAACCCCGCGCCGACGATCGGTCAGTCTCGGCGGAGAAGGACAAGAAACCGCATTCCGACAAAGGATAGAAAACACGCTGGGAAAAATAACGCGGCCGCGCGGCCCCGTCGGCTTGAGCGCGGTTGAGGGATAAATACGAAAGGGAAAAACCATGACGGGAAATCGTGTAGTTGTCTACAAGGGCCCAGGGGAAGTTGCGGTTGAAACGATCGACTACCCCAAGCTGGAACTGCCGTCCGAAGTCGCCAGCAAAATGGGAATCCAGCAGAAGGCACCGCACGCCGCGATCCTCAAGCTGGTCACCACCAACATCTGCGGCAGCGACCAGCACATGGTCCGCGGACGCACCACCGCACCGGTCGGCCAGTCGCTTGGCCACGAGATCACCGGGGAAGTGGTCGAGACCGGTGACGACGTGCTCTTTGTGAAGGAAGGCGATATTTGCTCGGTTCCCTTCAACATCGCCTGCGGCCGCTGCCGGATGTGCAACGAAGGCAAAACCGGCGTCTGCCTCAACGTGAACCCGGCCCGGCCCGGCGCTGCCTACGGCTATGTGGACATGGGCGGCTGGATCGGCGGACAGGCCGAGTACGTGATGGTGCCGTATGCGGACTTCAACCTGCTCAAGTTCCCGGACCGGGACCAGGCGCTGGAGAAGATCCTGGACCTGACCATGCTCTCCGACATCTTCCCCACCGGCTACCACGGCGCCTTTACCGCCGGTGTCACCACAGGTTCCACGGTCTACGTCGCCGGAGCAGGCCCGGTGGGACTGGCCGCGGCGTTCTCCGCGCACGTGCTGGGCGCCTCGGCGGTCGTCGTTGGCGACATGAACGCCGACCGGCTGAAGCAGGCGGCAAGCTTCGGCTGCGAAACCATCGACCTGAGCAAGGAAGGCTCGCTGCCGGACAAGCTCGAGCAAATCCTCGGCGTCCCGCTGGTCGATGCCGCAGTGGACGCGGTCGGGTTCGAGGCCCGCGGGCACGGTGCCAATGCGGCAGAGGCACCTGCCACGGTGCTGAACGACATCATGTCGGTGACCCAGGTTGGCGGTGCCCTCGGCATCCCGGGCCTCTACGTCACCGGCGACCCGGGCGCCGTCGACGAGAACGCCAAGGTAGGCCAAATCGGAGTGCAACTGGGCACCGGCTGGGCGAAGTCGCTCTCGTTCACCACCGGACAGTGCCCGGTGAAGCGGTACAACCGTAGGCTGATGGACCTGATCCTGGCCGGTAAGGCCGACATTTCCAAGGCGGTGAACGCCACCACGATCAGCCTGGACGAGGCGCCTGAGAGTTACCAGGCGTTCGACAAGGGAGCGGCCAAGAAGTACGTCATCGATCCGCATGGGATGGTCCCCGCGTAGGGACGCACGTACCGACAGTCGACGGCGGCTGCGCCCCGGTCTTGGGACCGACGCAGCCGCCACCGTCCTTACCGGCGTTCGTCGACCGCCACCTTACCGGCGTTCGTCTACCGGCTTCTCGGTCTTTCCGAGGCCCGCCAAGGCGGCTTGTTCGGCGAAGTCGGGGACGCTGGCCACCACCTCGTCAAAGGTGCCGGCCGCCGCCACCGTCCCTCCGCGCATAAAGAACACAATGTCCGCGTCCCGGATGGTGGCCAGGCGGTGCGCCACGGTGATGACGGTGACGTCGCCGTGCAACTGCCGGATCGCGGTCGTCACCGCGGCCTCCGTGGCGGTGTCCAGGGCGGAGGTGGCCTCGTCCATGACCAGCACCCGGGGGTTGTCGTAGAGCGCGCGGGCAATTCCGAGGCGCTGGCGCTGTCCGCCGGAGAGGGCCATGCCGCGCTCACCCACCAAGGCATCCAGGCCGCCGTCGCGCTGCATCACGGTGTCCAGCAGTTGTGCACGGCGCAGTGCAATGGTCACGCGTTCCGGGTCCACCTGGGCCGTGTCCCAGGCCAGGGCGACGTTTTGCGCGATCGACGCGTCGAAGAGCGAGACTTCCTGCGGCACGTAGCCGATGCGCCGACGCCAGGAGTCCAGCACGAACTCCATTGGTTCGCCGCCGACCATGACGTGTCCGTGGCTTGGCTCGAGCAGCCCCAGCAGCAGGTCCACCATGGTTGATTTGCCCGCGCCGGACGCACCGACGAAGGCCACGTGGCTGCCGGCCGGAATCCTGATGTTCACGTTGTGGAGGGCCGGCGCGGCCGCAGCCGGATAGCTGAAGGCGACGTCCTGGAGCTCAATGTCCGCGGCGTTGTCCGGCAGGTCGTGCTGCGGACGCTCATCCCGCTGCCGGTTCATTTCGACTTCACCCTCGTGGATGTCGTCGACGATCTGCCGGGCAAAGGACGCGCTGGTGTTCACCGAGGACTGCACCGCCTGCATGCGCGTCAGCGACGGGATCAAGCGGAAACCCGCGACGGCGAACAGGCCGACGGCGCTGACCGCTCCGGCCGGTCCGCCGGTCAGGTAGCCCACGCCGCCCAGCAGTGCGAAACCGAGGACCAGTGCGGTCTCCAGCACGTAGCGCGGGATCTGCGAGATCTGGATGGCGCCCGCGCGGGCAATCGAGGACTTGGTGCGGGTGCCGTGCACCTGTTCCTGCACTTCGGGTCCGCGGCCGGCCAGCGTGATTTCCTTGAGCGCGCCCAGTGCCTCGTACAGGGTCTTGGCCGTCCGGTTGGACCATTCGCGGTTTTCCCGGCCAATGGCGACGGCGCGGGGCGAAATCACCTTGGCCAGCAGCAGCGCCACCAGGCCCAGATAAACCATGGTCACCACCGCAATCAGCGGCTGCGCCACAAAAAGCACGACGACGACCGCTGCCAACGTGCCGAGCTCACCGAACAGGCTCATCGCCGGCATCAGCACGCCGGAGACGGTGATGCCGACGCCCACATCCACGGACCGGACGATTTCGGCGGAATTACGGCCCAGCCGCTTCTCCCACGGCGAGGCCAGGTAGGCGGCAAACAAGCGGTCGCCGATGGCCACCTCGTGCCGGGCGAAGCGCTTGGTGGCGAAGCGCAGCAGCAGCACCGCCAAGATCCCCTTGAGCACAATCAGCAGGCAGATGAAGGTCAGGATCGGCAGCGCCATCCCGTTCTCGGCGACGTTGCCCAGCAGCGGCAGCTCGGCGTCGGAGCTCCCCACCAGGGCCGGCAGCAGCGCGGCGATCAAACCCAGCGCGACGACGTCGAGCAGGGCCAACGCCGCCGAGGCCGCGCCGTAGCCGGTGAGGAAACGCCGGCTGCCGGCCGGCAAGGTACGCAACAGCGGCACGAGGACGTCGAAGATGCTTTTCATACTGCCCCTCAGCCTATTGCATCGCGCCTTTATCACCCGCGACAGCTTCTGACCAGTGGCCGTTGAAAGTTGGCACCGGTTTTCCACAATCCGCCAGTTGGGGCTAGCCCGCCAGAAGAATGGTCGCCTAGGGTTCAGTGCAAGCAGCTGCCCGCCGGTCTCAAACTTCGCGGGACGGTTGCGCTTGGGGGTTGAAAAGGGGGGAAGGATGGATGCCGTCCGGATCGTCGAGGGTGAGGTCCGCGAGCTGATCCGCCAACGCGGATTGGACCCTGCCCGCCAAGGCCCGGAAGTCCGACGCCTAGTTGAGGCAGCAGTGACCGACTATGACGAGCGGTCTTTGCTGGGATCCCTGCCGCCCCTGGGGCAACTGGACCAAGCCCGCAAATACATTTTTGATGCCGTGGCCGGATTCGGGCCATTGCAGCCGCTGCTGGACGATCCCTCGATTGAAGAAATCTGGATCAACTCGCCGTCGGAGGTATACGTAGCCAGAAGCGGAGAGTCTGAGCTGACATCGGTGACACTCACGCAACAACAGGTGCGCGACCTCGTCGAGCGGATGCTCAAGTCCTCCGGCCGCCGTTTGGACTTGTCCTCGCCCTTTGTCGATGCTGCCTTGCCCGATGGGTCGCGCCTGCATGTGGTCATTCCGGACATCACCCGGCAGCACTGGTCCGTCAACATCAGGAAGTTCATCGCCCGCGCTTCCCGGTTGGAGCACTTGGTCGAACTGGGATCGCTGACGCCTGAGGCATCCCGGTTCCTCGGGGCGGCAGTCAGCAGCGGACTGAACATTCTTGTCTCTGGAGCTACCCAGGCCGGGAAGACAACGTTGCTCAATTGCTTGGCGGCCGCGATTGGCAGCCGGGAGCGCGTGGTCACGGTCGAGGAAATATTCGAACTACAACTGCCTCTCCGCGACGTTGTAGGACTCCAATGCCGGCAGCCCAATCTCGAAGGCGAAGGAGCCATACCGCTGCGGCGCTTGGTCAAAGAGGCCCTGCGGATGAGGCCCGACCGGTTGATAGTGGGAGAGGTCAGGGAAGCAGAAAGCCTGGACATGCTCGTGGCACTTAACAGCGGGCTTCCTGGCATGTGCACCGTCCATGCAAATAGCGCTCACGACGCAATTACCAAGATTTGTACGCTGCCACTGCTGGCGGGCCAGAACATCTCGTCAGCCTTCGTGGTTCCAACGGTGGCCTCGTGCATCGACCTCGTGGTCCATTGTGCCCGCAGGCCTGACGGCAGGAGACAGGTGGTGGAGATTGTCTCGCTGGGCCGCCGAGTGGAAAACGGCATTATCGAGACGTCCACCGTTTTCAACCGGCAGGATGGCCAGCTGGAGGTCAGTCCCTCCGCGAGCCCGGCGGAAGAAAAATTTGTGCGCGCTGGGTACGAAGTGATGCAACTTCTGGAGCCCGTGTCATGACGGCGGCGGCGGGACTCGTTGGCGGCGTCGGCTTGTTCATGATCTGGTGGTCATGCTGGGAAAAACCGCCGGTCAGCCCCTCCCGGCAGAAGCGGCATAGCCGGCTCCAGCTCGTGATCAATCAGGCCGGTATTGAAAAGGTCTCGTCGAAGGCGCTCCTGGCCAGCTGCGTGGGCATGGCAGCGGCTACTTTCCTCATCGTTCTTGCCCTGACCGGGTCGGGCCCGATCGCCGCGTGTTTCGGTTTGTTCGGAGGCTGGCTCCCGCTCGTTCTCGTTCGCTGGAGGGCGCGCCGCCGTACTGCCGCCCTACGCGAAATCTGGCCGGACGTCGTCGACCATCTTCGGTCGGCGATCCGGGCCGGGCTGTCCCTGCCCGAGGCACTGGTTCAGCTGGGAACGCGTGGACCGGTGGAGTTGCGGCCGGCCTTCAGCGCGTTCGCCACCGACTATCGGGCAGGCGGCCATTTCGACGACGCGTTGGAACGGCTCAAAGCCCGGCTTTCGGACCCCGTGGCTGATCGGATCGTTGAAGCGCTACGCATGACGCGTGAGGTTGGCGGCACCGACTTGGGCAGGTTGCTCGGGACCTTGGCGGACTTTCTCCGCGACAGCGCACGGACCCGCAGCGAACTCGAGGCACGCCAGTCCTGGACGGTCAATGCCGCCCGGCTGGCCGTCGCTGCTCCCTGGATCATCTTGATGCTGCTGGCCACGAGGCCCGAAGCGGTAGCGGCCTACAACACCGCACCCGGGGCCGCCGTCCTGCTGGGCGGACTAGTCGTGTCGCTGGTGTGCTATCGCCTCATGCTGCGCATCGGATCGCTCCCCGAAGAGGAGCGGGTACTCCGATGAACCACCTCGGGGCAGTGACTGTGCTGATCGGCATTGCCCTGGGAATGGGTCTGTGGCTAACGGCCACGCGGTTGCCGTTCTTCCGGCCAACGAGATTTTCCGATCGGATCGCGCCGCAGCTGAAGGCGATCGAGATGAAATCGCGGTTGCTGGACAGCGGCCCGGGGAATCTCACGCCGTTCGGTCCCTTGGAACGGATTTTCCGGCCGGTGCTCCGTGATTCGGTCGCGTGGCTGGGAACATTCAACTTCGGTTCGACTTTGTTGTCGAAGCGTTTGCTGCAGGCCGGACGCAAGCAAAGCACGGTCGATTTTCGCGCCGAGCAATTGCTGTGGGCAGTGGCAGGGTTCCTCATCGGCATCGCGTGGATGATTGCGACGGCGGCAGGTGGCTCGCTGGATCCGGTCCTTGCAGTGATCCTGACCATTGGACTGGCCACTGGCGGGTTCATGCTCCGGGACTACCTCTTGACAGCCCAGATACAGCGCCGCGAGGCAAAGATGCTGGCGGAATTCCCGAGCTTGGCGGAGTTGATGGCACTGGCAGTCAGTGCTGGGGAAAGCGCGACCGGTGCACTGGAGAGAATCTGTCGCAGCGCTCACGGCGAACTGGCTCAGGAATTTGCTGTGGTTCTTGCACAGACCCGCTCGGGTACACCGGTGTTGACGGCGTTACAGGAGTTTTCACACCGGACGCGTTTGCCGGCGCTGGTGCGCTTCGTCGATGGGATCACGGTTGCCGTGGAGCGGGTGCGATAGTCACCCTGGCTTTCCCTGTTAGTGTTCCATTCGTGTATGCCGACATTGTTGCAACCTTCGCCCTCGTCATTGCCGGATTCTCCCTCGTTTGGCAGTACAAAAAGTCAGTCTCCTGGTACAAACCCAGTATTACTGTGGATGGCAGATGGATGAAGAGCCACTCACTGAATCGCGATGGCAGCACTAAGGAGTTGACCTGGGGCCTTGAAGTGGACGTCTCAAACGTTGGCCAGGCAAGCACGACCCTTGTGGATGTCTATTGGGAGATCGAGGTCCCTGGGAAGAAACCTTTGAAGGTTCGCGGGTCCGCGGACCCTAGCGGCGAAATTTCTGTAGAAGTGATAGGCGAGCTAAGGGTCATCCATGGCGTCTACGTTCCGCCGATACCGGCACAGCTTGCTGAGAATGATTCGTTGGCGTGGGTTTTCAGTCACCCCCAGGACAACCCGTTGATCAAGGGCGCTGTGCGCGGGCGCCCTGCGGTCGTTTACGTGACACGTACGAAGAACCTAGGGGCCAAGTACGTGAATGATCGAGAAACGGCCTATGGCGAGTGGCAGCTGTGCCCCGGCTCAAGTTAGGGCGGGTCAGGTAACGCCTGCCTCTTGGTGGCTACTCTCATAACGCGCGCAAGAGCGCCGTCCCTGGTTGGCCGCCGGGCGAAGCATAAGCTAGGACGGTGCTAGACGACTGGACCACATACGCCGAAGTGTTTACCCGCCGATGGGTAACAGAAACAATCCTCGACCTTATTGGTTACGACGCCGAGGGTGACCTAGGTGGCAGCGTAATTGTCGAGCCGTCGGTGGGCTCCGGCGCGTTCCTGGTGCCGGTCGTCGAGCGGCTCCTCGCCAGCGCCGCCAAGCACGGCCGCCCGGTCGGTTCGCTCGGCGCCGCGCTCCGAGGCTACGACCTCCAAGCGGAGAGCGTCGCTCGCTCACGTGCATCCCTCCGGCCGATGTTGGTTGCTGCCGGGCTCGGCGACGCCGAGGCTGATGCGCTCCTTGAGGAGTGGGTCTCGGTGGCCGACTTCCTGCTCTCGGAGGACATACCGGCGGCGGATTTCGTAGTCGGTAATCCGCCGTACATTCGGCTTGAGGACGTACCCGATGAGGTCAGCGACGAGTACCGGCGTCGCTGGCCGACGATGCGCGGCCGTGCGGATATTTACGTTGGTTTCTACGAGCGCGCGCTCGGCCTGCTGAGGGCCGAGGGGCGCCTGGGCTTCATCTGTGCAGACCGCTGGATGCGGAACCAATATGGCGCGCCGCTTCGCCAGTTGGTCGCCCGCGACTTCGCTGTCGAGGCTGTTTACATCATGCACGACGTCGACGCTTTCGAGTCGCAAGTCAGCGCCTATCCGGCTATTACGGTCCTCCAGCGCGGGAGCCAGGGCGAGGCCGTAGTCGCCGAGACGAATTCAGCTTTCGGCGCCGAGTCAGCGGCGGCGCTCGCCAGGTGGACGCTGAGTGGAGCAGGCATAGCAGACTCTGGCAGGGGCTACGAGGCTTACCGGCTTGAGGGCTGGTTTCCCGGTGACGAAATGTGGGCCGCTGGCAGTCCATCGCTTATAGCGCTCATGGAGCACCTCAACGAGCATTTCCACCCACTCCACGACGCCGAGACGGGGACTAAGGTCTCAATCGGCGTAGCGACCGGCGCGGATAAGACTTACGTCGTGAAGTCCGCCGACGTGGAGGAGGACCGGCTCCTCCCGCTGGCCATGGTGGGCGATCTTCGGCAGGACGGCGCGTTTGAGTGGGGCGGAAATTACTTAGTGAATCCATGGACAGAGGACGGAACGCTTGTAAACCTCGACGAGTATCCGCGTCTCCGCGCGTATTACGCGGGAGCGCCGAAACTACTAGAGCGTCACATTGCCAAGAAGAACCGCGCAAACTGGTTTCGCACAATTGATAAAGTTACTCACTCGCTGACGGCTAAGCCAAAGCTCCTCATTCAGGACATGAGGGCAAGTATCAACCCGGTCTTAGAGCCGGGCGGACATTATCCGCACCATAACGTTTACTACGTGACGTCTGAGGCGTGGGATATGGAGGTCCTCGGCGGGATTCTGCTTAGCCGAATCGGCCAGGCGTTCATCGAGGCTTACGCGGTCAGGATGCGCGGCGGAACGTTGCGCTTTCAGGCGCAGTACCTCAAAAAGATTCGTGTTCCGAGGCCGGAGAGCATCGAGGCCGGCGTCGCCGAGAGGCTCCGCCTCGCGTTCCGCAATCGAGACACGGACGCGGCGACCGACGCGGCGGCGGAGGCATACGGGATTGACCTAAACACATACGGAATGGCTAACAAGGAGATGCTCTGTGCAGGGTAGTAACGAGGAAGTCCAAGCGGTCGTAAATGCGTTCTGGGGCAAGCGGGACGAACTCGTAAAAAAGCACCTGGAGAGCGGCGTCCAAGGCGGCGCCGCGCGTTCCGGTAGCCACATGAAAGCGATTCAAAATTACGTCCGCATGATGTTTGTGCAGGCAGGGCTACCGGAGGAAAGCGTCCACGCCGGAAGTCCGAGCCTGCCTGGCTACTTCCGCCGGTCGAAGTCTTGGGACGTTGTTGTGTCCTATAAGGGCGCACTCGTAGCCGCCATTGAGTTGAAATCTCAGGTCGGGAGCGTCGGCAACAACGCAAACAACCGCATCGAGGAGGCGCTCGGCAACGCCGTCGACGTCGGCGCGGTGCAGAAAAACAACGGCACTTTCGGCGAGGTCCCGCCCTGGCTGGCGTTCATCATGGTTCTGGAGGAGACCCCGACCACGGAGCGTTCGCTTCCCCCGAGGTCTACTGTCTTCCCGCAGGACCCGGCGTTTTCCGGCGTCTCGTATTCGGGGCAGTACCAGCTTGCGCTATCGCGCTTCGTCGGGGAAAAGCTCTATGACGCCGGGTGGTTCTTGACAACTAAGCGCGAGGGAGACGGCCAATTCTCCTACCGGGAGCCCCTGGCGACGGCTACGGCTGGCACTTTGGCGGGGCTTATCCAGGCCCGCGTCGACTTCGTCAAGCAAGTAGTCGACGGAAAAAAGTAGGCGCCTAAACTACAAAACGCCCCGCTCCGGCGTGATGCCAGGGCGGGGCTTTCGGGGGGTTACTGCTGGGTGCCAACGGGCGGGCGGCGGTGACCACTATCGCGCAGCCTTGTCACTCCAATGGAGAGGAAGGAGGATGCTTGCGAGCTCTAGGGCAGAATGTCATGGTGCCCGAATCTAAATCGCCCCTTGGCGTTCCTTTGACCGTGGGAACCGTTGCCGCTGTCATCTACGGCTTGAAGATACTGTTACTGGCCAGTGGCGATGTTGCGACGGCTGTCGAAATCGCGGGAATGGTTGACTTCATCCCGACGGTGACGCAGATTGCGCTCAGCGTGACACCGACGCTAGCGCTGCCTCTCGCCGTTTGGTTTGCCTACTCTGTTAGAGCCCAAAGTGATTTAGACCCACGTCCAATCCATATCGCCACAACGCTTTTCTTGTGCGCTACGGTGATGTACTCATCGGGCTGGGTGCTACTTGCAGCCTTGGCGTATTTAGGCCTTCACATGATTTACAAGAGAGGAACTAAGCGCAAGTGGCGGCGCGACGTCACCTGGATGCGCTTCCGTTTCGAGTTGGCACAACCGATACTCATCGGCATCTTAATGCCTGCACTGATTTCTGGTCAGATCTGGCTGACACCACAGGCGTTAACCCACGAGGGCAGAACTGCAACCGTATTCGTCGTCTCGACAACCGACACGGAGACCTTCTACATTTCGCGGGATGACAATCTGCTTCATCGCGTTTCAAACGCTTCAATAGAGAGCCTTAACTACTGCAGCAGAGGATTCTCCTTCATGGCGGACCCGCTAATCTTTTCACTTTCGAAAAAAGCGGACTATCCAGACTGTGAATCCGCTGCTTCGGCTGCGGTGGCGGTTCGATGAACTAGGAATCCAGGACGCGGAGGCAACGGCGGCACATCTGCATTTTCTTTGTGGTCATTGCCAGCGGGCCTTTCCGTGATGGCGCCGACGAGGGCGCGGAGTGATACGCGAGTGGAGAGCGCCAGGACGGGCGGGCGGCCCATCCTGGCGTCTCGGGATTACTTGGCGGCGTGAGTGGCGGCGATGCGTCGGCCGAGGCGGAAAATGCCGAATCTGATGCGCTGGCGGCCCTCGGTACTTGGCCCGGCCATGAGGGCCTCACGGATGGCGGGATGAGACCGGGCGGCCTTGAGGGCCGTACGGTCGAGGCCGTAGATGGCGACCTCCGCGGCGTCCAGGTCGGGGAGGTCCAGGACGTCGACGTCGACGGTAATGTCAGCGGGCTCGGGACGGCGGAGGGCTGGGGTTGGCTGGGCCATGGGGCAGGGCTCCTAGAGTTTGTGTGAGTCGGGGATGCCGGAGCGCTCAAACGCCAGCCGGGCGAGGCGTGCCTCGGCGCGGTTGAGCAACTCGCGCTCCTCGCGGGTGGTCGCGGTCGCGCGGGCGGCCACGATGGCGGGGTGAGCCCTGGCGACGTCGAAAACGGCCGTGAGGATACCGACGCGGTCGGCGTGCTCCTGGGTAACGAGGATGGGCTCTAGTTCCATGAGGCCGACGGCGCCAGGGCGGCGCTGGCCGCTGGCCTCGGGGCGCCTCACTTGCTCCACCTTGCGCGGGCGGCGTCGCGGCCTCGCTGGCTCGGCGTCTTGGCGCCGGAGGTAGCGGCGACGAGGCGGGCCAGGATTTGAGCGGCGGCCGTTCTAGCCAGGCGGGCCTCGACGGTGGCCGGGTGGACGATGGTTTGCCCTTGCGAGCCCTGGGCGACGTAGCTGGCCTCGCGGGCGACGCCGTCCAGGTTGTCGGCGGCGGCGATCAAATTACAGGCTTGCTCCAGGGCGGAAAGTTCGGCGCCAGCGAGGTCGGGGCGCTCGTCGAGGACGTTGTCCCAGGTGTCGCGGGCGGCGTTGGTCCAGTGCTGGGGCAGGTCCCAGGCGTCGGCGTCGGGCGCGTCCAGTGGCGTGTTATCGGTGGGCAATTTGGGCTCCTCTCAGGAGGTGTAAACGGGGTTTGTGGGGCATAAGGGGCGCGGCGAAAATCTAGGGCGATGCCAGTAAGCACAGGGAGGCGCTGTGCCAGTTCGAGCGGGGAGGAGGGGCCACCGGGGAGCGGACCCCCAGGGTCTCGACGGCGCCGAGCAAGGCCGACGCGCTCGTGTTTCGCTTCGGCCTTGCTCATGTGCTCGTTGTCTTACTTGCTCGCGGAGTTCACACAAACGGCGCGGACTCGTGAGCGCTTGCCCTTGTGGCCGTTGGCTGGCGCCTTGCGTGGCTGGCGAGCGGCGCCGAGCGCGGCCGCGATCGTCGCGCCGATCACTCGGGCGCTGGCCTCGCCCTGGGCCTGGCCGTCGCTGGCCTTGGGCTTGGCCGGGTGCTTGGACTTGCACACGAGGAGGACCGGCCGAGGCGAGCGGGCGGGGAGCCACGCGCCACAGTTACCGGCACATTGCACGAGGAGAGTACCTGGGGCGTAGGAGTCCTGGGCGGGGTGGGCGTGGGGCTCGGGCTCGGGCTTGGCCGGTGCGGCCTTGACGTTGGCGGGCTGGGCCTGGGCCTGGGCCTGGGCCTTGGTCTTGGCGCGGCGCCTGGGGTCGGGCTTGACGTCGGACGCCACGAGGAGCCTGGCCTCGCCGTCGGGGTACGGGCCGAACTCGGCTACGGCGTCGGCGTGGACTCGCTGGGATAGGTGGGTCATGCGCTCGCCGAACGTGAGCGAGGCCCAGGCGGACGCGGAGAACGGGTGGCGTAGGGCGCTCGGCGTCTCGGGCTTGGCGCCGGTGGCGTAGTCGACAAGGGCAGGCAGGCGGCGGACGTTGCGCCGGTTGACGCGACGGCGCCAGGCTTGGCCGTCCTTGGACTCGCCGGGCTCGGCGGTGAGGAAGATAGCGTACGGGAGTGCGACGTCGTGATTACGGTGCTTGGGGGTGGCCATGGTGGTCTCCTCGGTTGGGCGTGTAAACGGTGGGGCTAGTAGGACTGGCGAGCGGCGGCGGCGATCTCGGCGGCCTTGTCGTCCTCGGCACGCTTGGCGCGATCTTCGGCGAGTTGGGCCAGGACGGTCTCCCAGTAGCTTTCTGGCGTGACGTTTTCGCGGCGGGCCTTGTCGTCGACAATGCGCTTAGTGCGCTCGTCGAGGTCGCGGTAGTTGTCGGGGTAGTCCTTGCGCGTGTCGGCGAGGACCTCGTCGACGATGCTGGAGACCGTGCGGAGCGCCGGAGTAGGGGAACTGGAGAACATGGGGAGCCTTTCAGGCAAGGGAGGGAGCGCCGAGGCCAGCGGGTGAGCCAGCCTCGGCGCGGGGAGTGTAGCGGTGGGGTTTAGAAGCCAGCGGCCTTACGCTCGGCGGCTTCCTTGGCGGCGCGGTACGTGTCGGCCGTTGCCATGGAGTGCAGGGCGGGCTCGCTGGCTACGTCCTCGCCAGCGGCGACGCGCTCCAGGCTGTCGACGTCGAATCCTTGGATAGCGGCTGAGAGGATGCGGTCGACCTGGCCGACGAGGTTGACGCGGCCGCCGTCGGGGAGGCTGTTGGAGGTGTCCCAGTCGCGGCCAGGGTTTCCGGCGACGTCGCGGGCGTCGTCGCGGTCGGCCAGGGCGGCGCGGAGGAGAGGCCAGAGCCGGGCGACCTCGTCGTGTTGCTCGACGGCGTATTCGGCGGCGGCTTTCTTGCGGGTCTCGGGGTCGGCCGGGGCGTACTTGATGAGGTCGTCGTAGCGCTTGCGGGCGGCGGCCATCTTGCGGCCGTGGGCCTTTTGGGCCTGCTCGGCCTCGTGGAGGTTGGCCAGGGCGGCCTCATAGTCGGCGGTCGTTACGCCGGGGTTCGGGACGAATACGCCGTTTGCGACGCGACCGAGAGCGTTCTTGGCCTTGATGGCGGCGCCGACGGCGTCGGCGTACGGGCGGGCCTCGGCGGCCAGGGCCTCCCATTCGGCGCGGGCCTCAGCGGCGCCGGGCGTGATGCGGATGAGCCACTCGGAGTAGATGGGGCGGCCGGAGGCGTCGAGCTTGGCGGTGCGGATAATCGTGGTCATTCGGTTGGGTCCTTACTGTGAGGGTTGCCAGGACGCCGGATGGCGCCCTGGCGGGAGAGAGTGGGGTTAGTTTGAGTTCGCCGTGTTGGCGAGGATTCGGTCGACTTTTGCCTCAAGGGAGGTCGCGAGGTAGATGAGGAGGGCGTCGCCCGATAGGCCCATGGCTTGTGCGCGCTCGCCGCTCGTCACTTGACTACCTCCAGGCTGGCCGGGCGGACGTTGGCGCGGGCCGGTCGGTAGACGAATTGGCCTTGGAACTTGCGAGGCTCTCCCCAGCGGGCAGCGGCCAGGGCGCGGACCTCGCCGGAGGGCAGCTTGCCGGGCTCGCCGTCCTCGACGTAGTAGCGGCCGACGTCGGAGCGGAGGAGGAGGTCGACGTCGTCGAACTGGGAGAGCCAGGAGACGACGCGGGCCTCGCCGGAGACGGCCGCCGACGGCGCGGGGAGGAGAGAGCGGAGGTCCTTGGCCAGGGCGGCGCGTGTCTTGCCGGATTGCGCGAGGTCGCGGGCGGTGAGGGCCAGGGCGTCGCTATGTTCTTGCCAGGGCGCCAGCATGGCGGCGGTCTCGGCGTCCTGGGCGAGGGCATCGGGTGCCTGGAGTTGCTCGGTGAGGCGCTTGTAAATCATGGTCGGCGTGAACGTCGTGACGTCGGCCAGGTTCTCGGCGGCCTCGTAGTCGTCGATGTTGTTATGGGCGAAAGCCTGGGCGTCGTCCATCCATTCGGCGGCGATGGCCTGGGCGCGGAGGAGAGAGTCGCTGCGGGACTCGCGGGAGTCGAGTTGCTCGCTGGCGATCGTTAGGACCGTGCGCGCGATCTGGGCGACGCCGTACTCGCCCAGGGGCTCGCCGTCCTGGGTGAATCCCTGGCCGCGTTTGTAGCGGACGCCTCGGAGGGCGATCTCAGGAGCGAGGACCTCGGACAGGAGGCCGATGGGCCAGGCGCCGGAGCGTCGCTTGGCGGAGAGGCTGGGGAGCGGGTTTGTAGCTTCGACTGGCTGGCGGGTCCAGTCATTCAATGTGCGGGGCATCGGTTGGCCTTTCGGTTGGGGAGCGGGCGGAGGCCCGCGATTGCGAGGTCATGCGGGCGGAGCTAGAGGGCTTAGATCGGCCTTCGGCCGTACGGAGCGGAGCTCCTCCCGCGTGGATTGCGAGCGCGTTGTAAATAGGGAGGGGCAGGAGTGGCAAGAGGGGCATCTTGAGTGAGAGGAACCTAGAGAACCGATCTAGGTAAAGATCACTTACGTCACTTCGTCACTCGCGGGTGAGGCGCTCGGCTTGGCGCCGGAGCGAGGCCAGGGCGACCTCGTCGGTAGTGCTGGCCATGCGGGCGAGGAGGTCTAGCGCCTCGCGGCGTTGGGCCTCGCGTCGCTGGCGGTGGCGTAGCTGGCGGCAGGTGGCGCCGCACACTTCGGCGTCGGGTCGGGCGGCGTCGAACTCTCGGCCGCAGTGGTCGCACTTGAAGCGGTACATGCCGGGCCTCCTTTCTAAGGCGTGTGGTTACGGGTGATGGGCTAAAAAAGGACCGCCAGGACGGCGGCGGGTGAGTGCTCGGTCGGGGCGTGGAGCCCCTCGCCGGGATTGGAGACGGCGAGGGGTCCAGCGGTGCCAACCGAACGGCCACGGTTGCGAGACCGTGCGACCGAACGGCGCCAACCGTTCGGACGTTGAGCGCCCCGCCCATTCGCCGGATGGCCGTAGCGCGCGTGCGAATCAGGGGCGGGGCAAATCTTGAGGGGAAACCTCCAGGGGCTCCCGTAGGAGTAGAGCGCCAGGCGGCGCCTAATCGGCGGCGGTTGTTCTTTTGCTCCCGAGGGAGGAGAGCGCCAGGGGTACGGGAATGTTCACGAGTTCTAGCGGGTGCCGTGGTACAAACATATGTAACGACTTGGTAACGAATGAAACGCCTAGTCAGAGGCGGTTTCAGGGGGCGGGGCCGGTGGCCTTACGTGGTACAAACTTGCGGCGCCGGGACGCCGAGAGGGCGGCCAGTGAGGGCCTGTGAGTTAGGAGAGCGCCAGATGGCGAAAACGGCCCACTCGGCGGCGTGTAAACGGGGCCGGATGCCGGAGCGGTGGCGAAAGTGGTGGTTCTTTCGTCACTTCCCTATCTGTATTCGAGCGCGCTCTCTCTCGAAAATAGATATAGAGGTGACGTCACTTCCGCCACTTCGCCACTCGGCGGGGCGGCGCCCGCCAGTCCAGAACGGGGCTGGCCCAAGTGGCCGGAGACGGCAGAGGAGCCCCAGCGCGTGGCTAGGGCTCCTCGTGGGGAGTGCGGCGGTCAGGAGGCCCAGACGAGCCGCAGGCGCTCGGTGCCTCGGAATGGGGCGTTACCGCCAGCGTGACGCCGGACCGGAGGCAGGACCTCGACGCGGTCGAGGGCGAGGGTGAGGAACTCGCGCCGCTCGGCGACGCTCCAGGATTCCCAGGGCGAGCCGGGGCCGATCGGGCCAGTCTCGCCGACGGCCAACGAGTCGAGCCACGGCGTTATGTCGGTGCCTGGTGCCGGGAGCGCGTCGAGGGCCTTTTGTGCTCCCTCCAGGCGCGAGGTTAGCGCCGAGACCTGGCGCCGGTATCGGGCGGTGCCGGTCGCGCCGTCGAACAGTCCAGCGGCGCGGTCGTCGTCCAGCCGCTCCAGGGCGGAGCGGGCGGAGGCGACCGAGGACTCAAGCGCCCGGCGCTCGGCGGCGTGCTCGCCGTCCTCGTTGCGCGCGTTGAACCGTTCAGCGACGGTGACGAGGAGGTCGGCGTCGGCCTCGTCTGCCGGGTCCAGGGCCGCCAGGCGGGAGAACACGGCGCGGGCGACGTGCTCCTCGGCGTGGACCATGGCAACGCTTGTACCCGTACAGGTGCCGCTCCGACGGTGCTTCATACAGCGGTAGTTGCCTCCGGTGGTGGTGCTGCTGCGGCGGTCGGCGCCCATGCCACCGCCGCAGAGAGAACAGACGAGCAAGGTGGTCCCGCCGAGGAGCGAGGGTTGCTTGGTACTGCCTCGGATGACGGGGCGGGCCTCTAGTGCATCCTGGAGCCGGTGCCACTCGCCAGGTTCGATGATGGGCTCCCACGGCTGGAGCGGGACGCCGTCGGCGTCGGTTTGCATGAGGATGCGGCCGCGTGAGTCGGTCGGTGCGGCAGCGTTGCGGCCGGGCCGGTGTGCGGGCATGTATCCGGCCAGCTGGGGAGCACGGAGGACGCGGGTAAGTGTGGACGTCGTCCAGTCGGAGCCGGAGCGGGGCCGGAGGTTGCGGGCGTTGAACTCACGGGCCAGGGAGGCGACGGAGGAGCCGTCCAGGACGCGGGAGACGGCCTCGCGGACGACGTCGGCCTCGCGCGACTCGGGGACGAGGTTGCGGACAGTGAACTTCCCTTGCACCTCGCGGACGGCGGTGAAACCGAACGGCGGGCGGCCTCCGGCGTGGGAGCCGACCTCGCGGAGCGCCGCCTTGGCGCCACGGCTGCGGGTGGAGATGTTCTCGCTTTCCTGCTGGGCCATGGCCGCGAACAGGCTGAAAATGCCGGTGCCCATGGGAGAAGTCGTGTCTAGAAACGGCTCGTGGACCGAGACGAGCGAGGCCCCGTTGTCGCGCAGGTGGTCGACGATGCGGATAGCCTCGCCGACTCCTCGCCGCGTGAGGCGGTCCAGGCGGTAGACGACGAGCACGTCGGCGCGGCCCTGGGCGACGGCGGCAAGCGCAGCGTCCAGGCCGGGGCGGGGGGCGTTCGGGTCGTAGCCGGAGGCGCCGAGGTCCTCGTAGTGCTCGACAAAGGTCCAGCCGCGCGAGACTATGAGCGCGCGGGCTTGCTGGCGCTGGGCCTCGGGCGAGCCCTGGGACTCGTCCTCGCGTTGTTTCGACTGTCGAGCGTAGGTGACGGCTTTCATGGTGACCATGGTACGCGTCCGGTTGAACGAGGGACCCCGCTTGCGGATGTTCTGCGGGCCCAAGCGCAGGACGTGCGCGATATGGCAAAACGCAACCTGATGGAGTCGGCCGGAAAGAAGGAAATCGGCATGATGGTGCCGCTGGTTTTCGGTGTCTTACCGCTGACCGTGTTGTTTGCTGTGTATCCAGGGATTGCGCTGATCAATCTCGGATGGTGAAGCACAGAAGGAAGCCTTATGAGCCAAGTCGCAAACCGGGAAGGAACGAGGACATGACGGAACTATCGCTCAGGGTCGTTGCCACGATGTCGCTGATGTGGAGCGGAGGGCTGGATCGCTTCCGAAAGTCAGTTCGGTCCGCGGACGGAGAACGCGGAGATGTCCCGGGGTGGGTGATGATCACGCTGATGTCGGCAGTCCTCGTGGCAGGCATCTTGGCTCTAGCCAAACCGGCTTTGGAAGGGCTGTTCAATGACGCAATTGGTCGCGTGACGCAGCCCTGACGTGGGACTGTGTCTGTGGGTTCGCCGGTTGCGGCCGTTTTCCGAACTGGCCGCCGACCCCGGTCCCGGTCACGACCGGGGCCACTCACCCGATCATGGTTCGGCAAGCGTGGACTTCGTGTTGGTCGGCGGAGTCCTCACCCTGATCTTTGTGTCGATCATGCAGTTGACCCTCATCCTGCATGTCCGCAACACACTAATTGACGCCGCAGGGTCCGGTGCCCGGTACGGAACCTTGGCCGATCGTGGTGCGGCCGACGCGCAGGAGCGGACAGAGGCCTTGATCTCGGCTGCGCTGACCGGCGAATATGCGCAAGACGTGCACGTGGAGGAGGTCCTCCGGTCAGGCGTACGCACGTTGCGGGTCACGGTCCGAGCCCCACTGCCTGCGGTTGGACTGATCGGCCCGGACGGTACCTTGGAAGTTGACGGACATGCGGCGTTTCCACGCTGACCGCATAGCGGGTGGACGGTTGTGGGAAGGAGTCGTCGAGTGAGTGCCGAAGCCCGGACCGATCGACAGCGCTCGATGATGCGCCTGCGTCAGCGCCTGCGGGAATGCTTGGACGACGGCCGGGGAGGGGAAGCGGGGAGTGCGGTCGTTGAGTTCGTCTTCCTCGGAACGTTGCTCTTGGTGCCGACGGTTTATTTCGTGATCTCCGTTTCGCAGGTCCAGGCCGCCTCCTTTGCTGTGGTGAATGCGGCCGACCAAGCTGCGAAAGTGTATGCCGGGTCCGACGATGCCACAGCGGGAAGTCAGGCAGCGCATCAGGCGGCTCTCTTCGCCGCAGGAGACTTCGGCATTGGCTCAGATCAACTGGATGTCAAGATCAGCTGCGGCAACGGTGCGTGCTTGGAAGCCGGATCGTCGGTCACGGCGGAAGTATCGATTTCGGTCCCACTGCCGCTGCTCGGTGGCACTGGGCTGAGCATGGCGAGCGTGAACTCCTCGGCAACGCAAATCGTGGAACGGTTCGGATGATGGTCGAGGGACCCGCGAACACCAGAATCGCGCGTGGCCTTGTGCGGGCCAGCAACCAGCAGGGGAGGAGCGACGAAGGCGGCCAGGTACTGGTTCTGCTCATCGGCTTCGTCTTATTGAGCCTGCTGATCCTGACGGTGGTGATGGGTGCATCCACCGTCTACGTCGAAAGGAAAAAGCTGCTATCCGTCGCAGACGGGGCAGCGTTGGCAGCCGCCGATACGTTTGCGTTGGCCGACGTCGAGGCTGGCTCGGGTGCTCCCGTGCCGTCATTGGACGGCGGATCCGTGCGGGGATCGGTCCAGCGCTACTTGTCAGAGACGGATGCCTACGGGAGATTCGACCAGTTGACGGTTGGCGGCGGCACCGGCTCCCCGGAGCGGCGCACGGCGCACGTCGAACTGAGCGCGGTGGTCCGGCCACCGGTGGTCAATTTCCTGATCCCGGCAGGCATTCCGGTGACCGTCTCCAGCGACGCACGCTCAGAACTCAGGCGCTGACCTCCACTCGGGTCAACGGAAGGGCCAGGCGGTATCGCACCGTGTCTAGGCGCCTAATCGCACAGCGCGGTGGTGGCGAGGTAACCGTAGTATTTGCCGGAAGCCGGTCGGAGCGGGTCACCGTTGAACCCATATTTGGTGTTGTCGTTGTTGAAGGCCTCGACGGACGCGAGGAATTGCTTCATCACGGACGACCCATCGCCTCCGCACATCCCGCTATAGATGCAGCGGACCACCGAGCCGGCGACCACCGGACTGGCAAAGCTGGTGCCGTGGGCGGTGTTGTACAGGCCTCCCGGGTAGGTGGAGGTGATGCAGACTCCGGGGGCCGCAATGGTGTGCTGCTGGTCCGCAGCTTGGACCGCGAAGTTGGAGAAGTTGGCAAACTCGTCGTCGGCGCTGGGCACGGACCCTCCGCTGCAGAGCGGCGTTTCCTTGCCGCCGGGGCGGCCGTCGTAGTCCGCCATGGCCGTGGCGGTGAGCACCTCGTCATAGGTGGCCGGAATGGTGGTGGCGAAGTCCGTCGCCGCATTGCCAGCGGCCACCGTCCAAGTGACTCCCTCCGCGACTCCCTGGCAAATCATCTTGTGCAGGGGATCGGACCCGTTGCCGCAATTTCCCTGATCTTGACCGGGGCCACCGATGCTGATGTTGGCAACTTGGATGTCATTCTGTTCGTCCTGATCCGTGCGGGTCGAGACCACCCAGTCGGCGGCGCAGAGCAGTGCAGCCTCTGAGATGGTGCCGGCGTCCGTCATCACCCGGACGGACCAGAGCGGGGCTCCGTACGCGGTGCCGATGACGCCAAAGGTGTTGTTCCTCGCAGCAAGGACTCCAGCAACCATCGTTCCGTGGCCGTAGTGGTCCACCGGGATGACCTCCACCGGAGTGCCTGCCGAGCAGTCCACGCCGCCGCGGACGTTCAGGTCCGGATGGCTGCTGTCGATTCCGGTATCGATCACGGCGGTGTTGACCGCAATCTCCTGGCCGTCCTCGGCTGCCTCTTCAAGGGTGCCTCCGACCCGCAGCCACCAAGCAGGCAGAGATCCAGCGCTCGCGGTGTCGATAACGTCGTCGTCCGCGTCTTCTGCCAACGTGAAGGCCCGCTCGGGCGCAACGAAATCAACGGCCGGATCGGCACCGAGCTGGGCCGCCTCCGAGTCCGTCATGGTCCCCGAATAGCCCTTGAGCGCGTGTTCGTAGGTGCTTGAGAGCGTAAACCCGTATTCCTTCCCCTGCGCCGTGGCGGTGGAATCGACGTTGGTGACGCTGTCCTTGAGAACTACTGTGTAATCGCTTTCGCCCGCGGCGGCTGCGGGTCCGGATCCGGCAACGATGGTTGCGGCGGCCAGGATCACCGCGCTGAAGGCCCCCAGAATTCTTCGTGGACTCTTCGGATGTGGCGCGTTGCCGTCGTGCCCGCTTTCGGACTTTTGCCGCTGTCGCCGGGCGTAACCCGGGCCGTGACTTTGACTGGACATTGCAGCCTCCCCACAAGGTGGAATGTAAATCAGGATGCCCTCGTCCCCGTGTGCAGTGCGTGAACATCCTGCACGTCCGCACTCCCAAAGGTTATTGCAAGCACCGCCCCGGTGCTAGAGGCAGCCGAAAAGCACCGGGAGGTTTTCCTGCCAGAGCCACCATCAACGCACGCCGGGAAGGCATGCCGACCGAGGCCGCAGGAGCCGCAAGGGCGTAGGCCTGACCGGCCGGGGGAGAGGATTCCCCACCATGGCGTACGCTTGGAGAACCATGGCTGAGATCGACTTTCCCGCTGAAATCCGCGCATTGCGCGCCACGTACGAATCCATCGAAGCAGTCTCCGATGTGGAGAGGATCCGCAAGGATATCGCCGAGCTGAGCGAGCAGGCAGGCGTGCCGGATCTGTGGGACGACCCGGCCGCGGCGCAGAAGATCACCTCCAAACTGTCGCACCGCCAGAGCGAACTGGAACGGCTGGAGAAGCTCGCAGCACGGATCGACGATCTGGAGGTCCTGGTGGAGCTGGGCCAAGATGCCGGCGACGAGGACTCCATGACCGAGGCCGCCAGTGAACTGACCTCGCTCAAAAAGGCGCTGTCTGAACTCGAAGTGGTCACCTTGCTGTCGGGGGAGTACGACGAGCGCGAGGCCGTGGTGACCATCCGCTCCGGCGCGGGCGGCGTGGACGCTGCCGACTTCGCCGAAATGCTGATGCGCATGTACCTGCGCTGGGCCGAGCGTCATGGCTATGCCACGCAGGTGCTGGATACCTCCTACGCCGAAGAGGCCGGCTTGAAGTCGGCGACGTTCGAGGTCAAGGCGCCGTTCGCCTTCGGCACGCTCTCGGTGGAGGCGGGCACCCACCGCCTGGTGCGGATCAGCCCGTTCGACAACCAGGGCCGCCGCCAGACCTCGTTCGCCGCCGTCGAGGTTATCCCGCTGATTGAACAGACCGATTCGATCGACATTCCGGACAACGAGATCAAGGTGGACGTGTTCCGCTCCTCAGGCCCGGGCGGTCAGTCGGTGAACACCACCGACTCTGCGGTCCGGCTGACCCACATTCCCACCGGGATTGTGGTCTCGATGCAGAACGAGAAGTCGCAGATCCAGAACCGCGCCGCCGCGTTGCGCGTGCTGCAGTCCCGGCTGCTGCTCTTGAAGAAGGAGCAGCAGGACGCGGAGAAGAAGGCGCTTGCCGGGGACGTCAAGGCGTCCTGGGGCGACCAGATGCGCTCCTACGTGCTGAACCCCTACCAAATGGTCAAGGACCTGCGCACCGAACACGAGGTCGGGAACACCGGTGCGGTGCTGGACGGCGAGATCGACGACTTCATCGACGCCGGCATTCGGTGGCGCGCCAACAGCCGCAACGCGGAAAACTAACCTTTCAGGCTGCACGAAAGCCCGGTCCCTCCCTCTGGAGCGGCCGGGCTTTCGCCGTCCGGGGGAGCTCTGCAACCGAATCGTGACCTGGCACCGGGGTGCTGATGTTGACACTGCTGTGAGCGGGACCATAGATTTACTGTAATCTGAATCACCTTTCAGGTTTGGGTGACCCGACCATCAGGTTCAGACAGTTCCAGATTTCTCCTCAGCAGATTCTTCAACGAAAGGCATCGGAGTGAAGGCAACAAAGAAGTTCCTGATGGCCGCAGCATTGGCCACCGGACTTGCCGTGAGCGCATGCGCTCCCACCACCGGCGGCGAGACCGCCGGTGCGGCCGGCGAGGCCAGCAGTGCGCCCGAGAGCATCAACGTGGGCATCGTCTATTCCGAATCCGGTCCGCTCGCCGCTTACGGCGCGGCCTACTACCAGGGCCTGCAGGCAGGCATTGACTACGCCACCGAGGGGACCGGCGAGGTCAACGGCACCAAGCTGAACCTGACCTACCACGACGACGGCGGCGATCCCGACAAGGCCGTCAACGTCGCCAAGGACCTGATTGGCAAGGACTACAAGATCCTGGCCGGCACGGTGGTGTCCGGCATCGCGCTCAAGCTGGCCGAGCAGGCCGAGCAGAACAAGGTGCTCTACATTTCCGGCCCGGCCGCCACCGACGCGCTGCAGGGCATCAACGACTACACCTTCCGTTCCGGCCGGCAGAGCCTGCAGGACGTGGCCACCGCGGGAACCTTCGTCGATGACCTCAAGGGCAAGAAGGTCGTGGTGTTCGGCCAGGACAACGCGTTCGGCCAGGGCAACCTCGCCGCCGTCAAGGCCGTGCTCGGCGAGCAGGGCGCCGTGGTCGATGACGTCCTGGTGCCCGAAGACGCCACCGAGTTCACGCCGTTCGCCCGCCAGCTGATCGACGCGAAGCCGGATCTGGTCTTCGTTGCCTGGGCCGGCGCCACGTCGGGATCCATGTGGCAGGCACTGAGCCAGCAGGGCGCGTTCGACGCCGCTCCGATCGTGACCGGTCTGGGCGATGCCGCCACCTTCGGTGCCTACGGCCCCGCCTCGGACAAGATCAGCTTCCTGAACCACTACTTCCCCGGCGCTGCCGGCAACGACGTGGAGAAGGCCATGATCGAAAGCGTCGAGGCCGAGGGCAAGAAGGCGGACCTGTTCACCCCGGACGGCTTTGTTGCCGGCCAGATGATCGTCCAGGCCGTCAAGGAAGGCGGCACCGACGTCGACGCCATGGTGACCGCGCTGGAGGGCTACACCTTCGACGGCCCCAAGGGCGAGACGACCGTCCGCGCCTCCGACCACGCGCTGCTGCAAGACATGTACCAGGCCAAGCTCGTGGAACAGGGCAGCGACTGGGCGCCCGAGCTGATCAAGGCGATCCCGGCCGACGAAGTAGCTCCGCCGGAAGCCAAGTAACCGAAACCCAGTATCCGGAGCCGCGCACGCCGCTCCGGCTACCGGTACCGCAGGTCCAGGGGCGCCGCCCGACCCACTCGGTGGGCGGCGGCCCTGGCCGCGGACCGTCCCGGCAACCACCACGGTCCGTGACCACACAGAAAGTGACATGATGACCTCCCCAGATCAGCCCGCGCTCTTGGTGCAGGGCCTCGGCCTGCAGATCGGCGGCGCCCGCATCCTCGAGGATGTCGGATTCTCCGTGGCCACCGGCGAAATGGTCGGCGTGATCGGACCCAACGGTGCCGGCAAGACCACCTTGTTCAATCTCATCTCCGGCGTGCTCAAACCGACCGAAGGGTCCGTCCAGCTCGACGGCGCCGACGTCACCTCGGCATCGATCCATCACCGGGCACGGGCCGGACTGGGCAGGACATTCCAGACCTCAAGCCTGTTTCCGCGGCTGAGCGTGCTGGAAAACGTCCGGCTGGCAGCGCAGGCCGCCCTGGGCGGCAGCCTCTCGGTTTTCCGGTTCCCCTCGCGGACGGATTCCGCAACGTCCGTCGCGCAGCAGAACGTGGCGGAGGTCGGGCTGGAGGACAAGCTGCACACCGCGGCCGGAGACCTCTCGCACGGCGATAAGCGCAAGGTGGAGATCGCCATGCTGCTGGCCGGCGATCCCGCCGTCATCCTGCTGGACGAACCGATGGCCGGGGTGGCCTCCGGCGACGTCCCGGGACTGAGCGCGATCATCCGCCGGATGCACCGCGACCGCGGCTGCACCGTGATGATGGTGGAGCACCACATGGATGTGGTCCTCGGGCTGGTGGACCGGGTGGCGGTCATGCACCACGGCAAGCTGCTGGCCATTGACACCCCGGACGCGGTGATGGCCAATCCCACCGTCCAGAGCGCCTACTTGGGAGAACCCGTATGAGCCAGCACCCTCAGCCCGGCGCGGACGCAGCGCACGCCGGGGCCACCGGTTTTCCGGCCCAGGCCACCGCCGTGCAACCGGCGGCAGCGCAGGCCGGCACCCCGGCCGGGCCGGTGCTGGAAATTTCCGGCCTTACCGCCCACATAGCCGGCCAGCAGGTGGTGGAGGACGTCAGCTTCTCCGTTCCGGCCACCGGAATCACCGCCCTGCTCGGACGCAACGGAGTGGGCAAGACCAGCACCATCAAGGCCGTCATCGGCCTGATCTCGCGGACCGGCAGCGTCACGCTGGACGGGGAGCGGATCGATAAGGAACCCACCTTCAAGATCATCCGCCGCGGCGTCGGCTACGTGCCGGAGGACCGGGAGGTCTTCTCCAAGCTGACCGTGGCCGAGAACCTGCGGCTGGCCGAACGGGACGCCTCCCCGCGCCGCCAGCTGGTGGAGGAACTCTTCCCCGATCTGCTCAAGCGCGCCTCGCAGATGGCCGGCACGCTCTCCGGCGGGCAGCAGCAGATGGTCTCGCTGGCGCGGGCGCTGCTGAACGAGAACAAGCTGCTGCTGATCGACGAACCCACCAAGGGCCTGGCGCCCAAGATCGTGCAGGAAGTCGCCGAGACGCTGGAGCGGGCCGCGGAAACGGTGCCGATCCTGCTGGTGGAGCAGAACCTGCAGGTGGTCCGCCAGTTGGCCGGGGGAGCGGTAGTGCTCTCCGGCGGCAGGGTGGTCCACACCACCAGCAGCGCGCTGGATTTCCTGGACAACGAAGACCTGACCCAGCGCCTGCTGGGCGTCCACGCCGACGCGGGGCACGGCGAAGACACCGACGCGGGGCACGGCGAAGACGCCGCCACCACCCAGACCGACCGGAACGGAGCACAGAAGTGAGTACCATCGTCTTGCTGACCGTCACCGGCCTGGGGCTGGGCGCGCTCTACTTCCTGGTGGCCTCCGGGCTGAGCCTGATCTACGGCCTGATGGGCGTGCTGAACTTCGCGCACGGCTCCTTCCTGACCCTGGGCGCGTTCGCCGGCTGGGAATTCGCCCGCCGCGCCGGGGCCGACAACTGGTGGACCTTCCTCGGCTCGCTCCTGGTCGGCGCGGTGGTGGGTGCGCTGTTCGCGGCGTTCACCGAATTCGTGCTGATCCGCAAGCTCTACGAGCGGCATATCGAACAGGTGCTGGTCACCGTCGGCCTCTCGCTGGCATCGGTCGCGCTGTTCGACGGGATCTGGGGCACCGACACGATCCACATTTCCGGACCGGACTGGTTCCGCGAGACCACCGGCATCCTCGGGGCGCAGATCTCGAACGACCGGTTCGTGGCCATCATCGCCGCGGTGCTCGTGCTGCTGGGCCTGGTGTTCTTCCTCAAGCGCACCCGCTACGGCATGATCATCCGCGCCGGCGTGGAAAGCCGCTCCATGGTGACCGCGCTGGGCATCGACGTCCGCAAAGCCTTCACGCTGGTCTTCGCCATCGGCGGCGCCGCGGCCGGCCTGGGCGGCGTGCTCGCCAGCCACTACTTCCAGTACGTCTCGCCGCTGCTGGGCGGTTCGCTGCTGATCTTCGCCTTCATCGTCACCGTGATCGGCGGCCTGGGTTCGCTCACCGGCGCGGCCATCGCGTCCGTGGTGGTGGCGCTGCTACAGCAGTTCGCCAACTTCTACCTCAATGGCACCGGGGATTTCGTCGTCGTCGTGGCCCTGGCCCTTGTCCTGCTCTTCCGGCCCTCCGGCCTGCTCGGGAGGAAATCATGACCACCAGCAAGACCGACCCGCAGTCCGAGGCGCAGCCGGCAGTTGCCGGCAGTTCCGCAGGCCAGGGCGAGACGGACGCCGCAGCCGCGGGGCGGCGGAAAGCCAAGCACGACGGCGCCGCTGCCGCCGGCGGCCGCAGCCTGCTCACCTGGGGGCTCGGCGGAGCCGGCGTGGTGCTGCTGGCCCTGCTGCCGCTGCTGAACCTGTCCCTGCCCGGAGTGCTGCCCGGGCCCACCTACACGCCGGGTTCGCTGCAGCTGCTCGCCATGTGCATGCTGATGGCCGCGGCGGCGCTCAGCTACCACCTGCTGCTGGGCGTGACCGGGCTGCTGTCCTTCGGCCACGCGCTCTACTTCGGCGCCGGCGTGTACGGGCTCGGCGTCATCCTGGATACCTTCGACATCCCGCTGTTGCCGGCCATGGGCCTGACGCTGCTGCTGGTGATCGTGCTGGCCCACGTGGTCGGTGCGGTGGGGCTGCGCGTGACCGGCATCCCGTTCGCCATGGTGACCTTGGCCTTCGCCGAGGCCGGCCACGTGCTGGTGGGCCGCAACCCCGGCCAGGCCACCGGCGGCGAAGAGGGCCTGACCCTGGCCACCGAGAACCTGCCCGAGGCCCTGCTGGGCGTGGCCAACACCCGCAACCTGTACTGGCTGGCGCTGATTGTGCTGCTGGTGGTCTTCGCCGTGGTGACCTGGGTGCAGTACAGCCGGGCCGGCCATGTGGCCGCGGCCGTGCGGGAGAACGAGCTGCGGGTGCGGGTGATCGGCCTGCAGCCGTACCTGATCAAGCTGCTGGTCTTCGTGGTGGGCGGCGTGCTGGCCTCGGCCGTGGGCATGGTGTACCTGCTGCTGCAGTCCGGGGCCGTCCCGCGCAGCCTCTCCGCCGACTTCACCATCACCTTGCTGGTCATGGTGGTGCTCGGCGGCGTGGGCTCGCGCTGGGGCGCGATCATCGGCGGCGTGTTCTACACGCTGCTGGACCAGCGGCTCACCGCGCTGGCCCAGTCGGAGGCCATTGCCGGGCTGCCGGACATCCTGCGGATTCCGCTCTCCGAGCCGCTGTTCATCCTCGGTACACTGTTCATTCTGGTGGTCCTCTTCCTGCCCGGCGGCATCACCGGAGCGGTGCACAGGGCCACCCTCAGCCGCGGCCAGCGCCGCCAGGCAGCCGCCCGGCAGCGCCAAGCACTGGAGAATGCCGAGTGAACCAGCAGCACAACCAGCAGGACGGGCTCCATACCCTGGGCCGCTGGACAGCGGACCGCGCCGTGTCCACACCGGACCGGGTGGCGATCGATGACCGCGGGGTAGTCCTGCGCTACCGCGAGCTCGACGCCCGGGCCGATGCCCTGGCCGGCCGGCTGCTCGCCGCCGGCTACGGGGTGGGGGACCGGATCGCCACCCTGACCGGCAACTCCGCCGACCACGTGGTGCTGTTCTTCGCCTGCGCCAAGGCCGGACTGGTCCTGGTGCCGCTGTCCTGGCGCCTGTCGCCGCGGGAGATCGCCGAGCAGCTGCAGCTGGCCGACCCGGCGCTGCTGCTGGTGGAGCACGAATTCGACGCGCTCGCCGCTGCTGCCGCCGCGATGCTGCCGCTGCCGCCCCGCACCGCCACGCTCGGGCCCTCGGGGGTGGAGCGGCAGGTGCCGCACCCCACCCGGCGGGCGGCAGGGAACGTCCTCGACGCCGCAGTGCAGCGGGAAGTGCGCGACGACGATGCCCTCCTGATGATTTTCACGTCCGGCACCGAGGGGCAGAGCAAGGCCGCCATCCTCACGCATGCGAACTGTTTCTGGACCAACCTCTCGCTCTCGCGGACCATGGAGCTGTCCAGCGCCGACGTGGTGCTGGCGGCCCTGCCGCAGTTCCACGTGGGGGGCTGGAACATCCAGCCGCTGCTGGCGTGGTGGACCGGTGCCACGGTGGTGCTGGAACGGACGTTTGATGCCGGGCGGGTGCTACAGCTGATCGCCGAACGCAAGGTCACCACCATGATGGGTGTTCCCGCCCAATACGCCATGCTGGCCGAGCACCCGGACTTCGCCTCCGCAGACCTGTCCCGGCTGCAGCACGCCATCGTCGGCGGGGCATCCATGCCGGCACCGTTGCTGCGGATCTGGCACAAGCGGGGCGTGGCACTGAGCCAGGGCTACGGGCTGACCGAAGCGTCGCCGAATGTGCTCTGCCTGCCCAATGAGGATGCCGCGTCCATGATCGGCTACGCAGGAAAGCCCTACCCACACGTCAGCGTGGCGGTAGCGGACCCGGCCACCGGCGAGATCCTCACCGGCGAAGCCACCGGCGAGCTGCTGGTCGCGGGCCCGGGCGTCTTCGCCGGCTACTTCCGTAATCCGGAGGCAACGGCGGCAGCGCTCGCCGGCGGCTGGCTGCGCACCGGGGACCTGGTGGAACGCACGGCTGACGGCTTCTACCGGATCGTGGACCGGATCAAGGACCTGTATATCTCCGGCGGCGAAAACGTGGCGCCGGCGCAGGTGGAGCAGACCCTGCTGTCGCATCCCGCGGTGGCGGAGGCCGCCGTCGTCGGGGTCCCCGACGCACGATGGGGGGAGACGGGGCTGGCCTACGTGGTGGTCCGGCCGGGCCAAATCACCGACGCCGAAGAGCTGGCCGAGCACTGCAAGGCTCAGCTGGCCTCCTTCAAGGTCCCCGGGCGTTTCGACTTTGTGCCAACCTTGCCGCGGACGGCCTTGAACAAGGTGGCCCGGGGACGGCTGCGGCAGGCCGCCGTCCGGCCCGAGCATGCCGCGTGGACCGCAGCAGTTGCGGGATCGGAGCAGGAATCATGAGTGCCGCACCACGCACCGCCCGGGGCACCCGGACCCGCGCCAAGTTGCTGGCAGCGGCGGAAACCGTGTTCGCTTCGGTGGGCTATCACGACGCCTCGATCGTGAAGATCACCGAGCAGGCGGACGTCGGCCTGGGCACGTTCTACCTCTACTTCCAGGGCAAGCAGGCCATCTTCGACGAAGTGGTCGAGGACCTCAACCGGCGGGTGCGCCAAGCGATGACCGAGGCGGCCAAGTCGGCCGGCAACCGGCTGGAAGCCGAGCGCGCCGGGTTCAAGGCGTTCTTCCGCTTCACCGCGGAGCACCCCGCGCTCTACCGGATTGTCCGGCAGGCCGAGTTCGTCTCGCCGGGCGCACTGCGGATGCACTACACGCGCATCGTCAACGGCTACATCGAGGGGCTGAAGGCGGCGCAGGCCACCGGTGAGGTCCGGCCGATGGATCCGGATGTAGCGGCCTGGGCGCTGATGGGCATTGGCGAGCTGATCGGCATGCGCTGGGTTCTCTGGGAGGACGACGCCGGTGCGCAGCCCGTTCCGCGGGAAGTGCCCGATCATGTTTTTGAAGAAATGATGCAGTTTATCGAGCGGGCCCTGGCGCCCGGACAACCGCACGGGACGGAAGGACACCCCCATGGCTGAACAGACTCTGACAGGCCGCAGCGCCGTGGTCACAGGCGGGGCCAGCGGCATCGGTGAAGCCTGTGCCCGGGCCCTCGCCGAGCGCGGCGCCAAGGTCACCGTGGCGGACCTGGACGGTGCCGCCGCCGAACGCGTGGCGCAGGAGATCGGCGGCGTCCCGTGGCAAGTGGACCTCAGCGACACCCGGGCACTGGAAACGGCGACGGTGGACACTGACATCCTGGTCAACAACGCCGGCATCCAGCGGATCAACCCGATCGAGGAATTCGCGCCGGAGGACTTCAGGCTGATGCTGCGCCTGATGCTGGAGTCCCCGTTCCTGCTGATCCGCGCGGCGCTGCCGGGCATGTACCAGCGCGGCTTCGGCAGAATCATCAACATCTCCTCGGTGCACGGGCTGCGGGCGTCGGCCTACAAATCCGCGTACGTCTCGGCCAAGCACGGCCTCGAAGGTCTCTCCAAGGTCACGGCACTGGAGGGCGGCGCGCACGGCGTGACCAGCAACTGCATCAATCCCGGCTACGTGAAGACGCCGCTGGTGGAGAAACAGATTGCGGACCAGGCCCGGCTGCACCAACTGCCGGAGGAGGAAGTAGTGGCCCAGGTGATGCTCACCGAAAGCGCCGTCAAACGCCTGACCGAACCGCACGAGGTGGCCTCGCTGGCCTGCTGGCTGGCCAGCGCCGACGCCGGCATGGTCACCGGCGCGTCCTACACGATGGATGGCGGATGGTCCAGCCGATGAGCGCTGAACCGACAGCCCTGCCCTATTCAACCCTGGACGTTCCGGTCCGCGGCGGCACCTTGCGCACCGGCGTGTGGGGGCCACAGGATCCGACGGCGCCCGCCGTGCTGGCCGTGCACGGGGTGACCGCGTCACACCGGACCTGGGGCCTGCTGGCGCAGGAGCTCGACGGCGTGCGGCTGATCGCCCCGGACCTGCGCGGCCGTGGCCGCAGCAACCAGCTGCCCGGACCGTTCGGCATGGCGGCCCACGCCGATGACCTCGCCGCGGTGATGGCGGCACACGGGGTGGGCAGCGCCGTCGTCGTCGGTCATTCCATGGGGGCGTTCGCCTCCGTGGTGCTGGCGCGGCGGCATCCGGAACTGGTGCGGTCGCTGGTGCTGGTGGACGGCGGGCTGCCGCTGCAGGTGCCCGCCGGTCTCAGCGACGAGGAAGTCATCCAGTCCGTGCTGGGGCCGGCGGCCGAACGGCTGGCGGCAACGTTCCCCAGCCGGGAAGCCTACCGGGACTTCTGGCGCGCGCACCCGGCCTTCGCCGACCACTGGAACGCGCTGGTGGAGGACTACGTGGACTACGACCTTTCCGGCGAACCCCCGCTGCTGCGGCCGTCGACCAACTACCAGGCGATGGCCCGCGACACCGCGGACCTGAACGGCGGGGCGTCCCTGATGGACGCGCTGGAGTCGCTGGCCGTGCCGGCCGTGCTGCTGCGCGCGCCGCGCGGCCTGCTGAACGAAGACGCGGGCCTGTACACGCCCGGCTATGTGGACCAGTGGGCCCGCCGGCTGCCCGCGCTGCAGGCCAGCGACGTGCCCGGGACGAACCACTACACCATCGTGATGGACAGCCCGGGCGCCGCCGCGGTGGCCGAAGCCGTGCGCCAAGCCGTGGGTTCGCTGGTGAAACGACACACCCGGACTGCTGCAGGCTAAACCCAAGACTGCGTGCTTATAGTCGAGAGGCTGAGGTTTCTTCCCCCAAGCACAGGCCCTCGTCCTCGGCACTGAGGCACAAAGTAGTCATGATTCGATTCGATAACGTCACGAAGATCTACGATCAGAACTCGCGTCCTGCCCTGGACAAGATCAGCCTGGAGATTGACCGCGGGGACTTCGCGTTCTTGGTCGGCTCCTCCGGGTCCGGAAAATCAACGTTCATCCGGCTGGTTCTGAAAGAAGACCGTGCCACCCGCGGCGCCGTGTACGTCGCCGGCCAGAATGTGGCCAACATTCCCAGCTGGCGCGTGCCCAAACTGCGCCGCGGCATCGGCGTGGTGTTCCAGGACTTCCGGCTGTTGCCCAACAAGACGGTGTTCGCGAACGTGGCGTTTGCCATGCAGGTGATCGGACGCAGCCGTGCCGTGATCCGCGAGACGGTGCCCGAAGTACTCAAGACGGTGGGCTTGGAGGGCAAAGACCACCGCATGCCGCACGAACTCTCCGGCGGCGAGCAGCAGCGCGTTGCCATTGCCCGGGCCGTGGTGAATAAGCCCGGGATCCTGCTGGCCGACGAGCCCACGGGCAACCTGGATCCGACCACCTCGATGGGCATCATGAAGGTGCTGGACCGGATTAACCAGAACGGCACCACCGTGGTGATGGCCACGCATGACGACGTGATCGTGAACGAGATGCGCAAGCGCGTGATCGAACTGCGCGACGGCGTGCTGGTGCGTGACCAGGCCGAAGGCATCTACCTGGGCGAGCCGGAGGAGGCCAAATGAGACTGGCTTTTATCCTCGGTGAAATCGGTTCCGGCCTGCGCCGGAATCTGTCCATGGTGGTCTCCGTGGTACTGGTGACGTTCATTTCGCTCACCTTCGTGGGCGCCGCCGGCATGCTGCAGATGCAGATCAACCAGATGAAGGGCTACTGGTACGACAAGGTCCAGGTGGCCGTCTTCCTGTGTGTTGACACCTCGACGGCGGCCAGTTGTGCGTCCGGCCCGGTGACTGATGAACAGCGCGCCGAGATCGAGGCCACGCTGACCAGCCCGGCGGTGGAGCAGTACGTGGACACCTACCTGTATGAATCGCAGGATGACGCGCTGGGCCACTTCCGCGACCAGTTCGCGAATTCGCCGATTGTTGATTCGGTGACCGCCGACCAGTTGCCGGAGTCCTTCCGCATCTCCCTGGTGGATCCGCAGAAGTACGAGGTCATCAACGAAATCTTCTCCTCGCAGCCCGGCGTGGAGGTGGTGGTGGACCAGCGCGAAATCCTGGAAAAGGTCTTCAACGTCATGAACATCGCCTCGCTGGTGGCGGTGGGCATCGCCGTCATCATGATTGTCTGCGCCATCCTGCTGATCGCCACCACCATCAGGCTCTCGGCCTTCAGCCGCCGCCGGGAAACCGGCATTATGCGCCTGGTCGGGGCCTCGAAGGCGGTGATCCAGCTGCCGTTTGTGCTGGAAGGCGTGATCGCGGCCGTGGTCGGGGCCTTGCTGGCCTCGGTCACCCTGTGGGCCGTGGCGCACTTCTTCATCGGCGACTGGCTGGCCAGCCAGTACCCGGATACCGCATTCATTTCCTCCAACACCATGCTGGTCATCGGCCCCGCGCTGGTGCTGCTGGGGGCTGTCCTCGCAGGAATATCGTCCCTCCTGACCCTGCGCCGCTACTTGAAGGTCTAGAATCATGAAACGTGAGCAGAACTTGACATTGGGGAGCCAGGCTGTGAGCCGTTCAACGCCGCGGAAGAAATGCCTTCCGCAGGGGATTCTGAGTGCAGCCATGGCGGCTCTGCTCGCGTTCTCGCTGGGATCTGCCGGGCCGGCCCAGGCCGACGAGCTCGACGACCGCAAGGCGGCGCTGGAACAGGAAATCGAGGAGATCGAGCACTCGCTGGAATTCCTTGACGCGGACATCGTGGAGACGGTCAAGGAGCTCAAGGAGTACCAGAGCCGGTTGCCCGGGGCCCAGCAGAAGCTCTCCGAGGCTGAGGGCCGGGTGGAAGCGGCTGCCAACAAGGTGGCCGCCTTGGCGCAGCGCGTGGATCTGGCCCTGCAGACCAAGGACAAGATCAACCAGCAGCTGGCCAGCGACGCCGAAGAGCTCAAGGAGACCAAGAAGGTCATCGGCCAGATTGCCACCCAGGCCTACAAGCAGGGCGGCGTGCCGTCCAATCTATCGCTGTTCTTCGGCTCCGACGGCGACGCGAGCCTGGCCAGCACCATCGACCTGGCCGACCAGGCGCTGCGCAGCCAGAACGCGGCGCTGAACAAGCTGTCCCAGCAGAACGCCACCAACGTGAACTCCCAGGCCCGGCTGGAGGCTGTGGAAGAGGAAATCAGGGACCTGAAGGCACAAGCCGAGGACGCGTTGGCGGCGGAGCAGACCGCCCGTGACGAGGCCGCGGCCGAGAAGCAGAAGGTCGACCAGCTGATTTCCGAGACCTCGGCGCTGTCGGACAGCCTGCAGGCCCGGAAACCGGAGATCGAGCAGGAGCTGGCCAAGTCCGAGCAGGCCCAGCAGCAGGTGCTCGCCCAGATCAAGGAGCGGCAGGAACGGCTGCGCCGCGAGGCAGAGGAAAAGGCCCGGCGCGAAGCCGAAGAGCAGCGCAAGGCCCAGGAAGCGTGGGAACGCGAACAGGCCCGGATCAAGGCGGCCCAGCAGGCGGCGCGGAACAACGGCCAGCCGGTGCCGCAGATCATTCCCAAGGTCAAGCCGCCGAAACCGGCCACCTCATCGCCGTCGTCCTTTGGATTGATCAGCCCAACCAGCGGTGCCATCACCTCCGGGTTCGGCTGGCGGAGCACGCCGCCCGGCACCATCGACTTTTTCGGCACCGGCGGCTACCTGCACAGCGGGATCGATTATGGACCCGGCTGCAATGCCCCGGTGTATGCGCCCGCCGCCGGCACGGTGGAGCGCGCAGACGGCTCGGTCTGGGGCGGCGGCAACAGCGTGACGATCAGCCACGGCTGGGTGGCCGGCAACGTGCTGGACACGAACTACTACCACCTGAACAAGTACGTGGTGTATGCCGGCCAGCAGGTCGGGCAGGGACAATTGATCGGCTACGTGGGCAGCACCGGTAACTCCACCGGGTGCCACCTTCACTTCGAAACCATCCTGAATGCCGATTTCGTAAATCCGCTGAACTTGCTCTAACGCTCCGGCTGGAGCGGGCGCCGCGGGACTAAAGCCCGCGGCGCCGCTATAATGGAACGTTCCGACGACGAAGGAGTTACCCCGTGCCCAGAGAAAGTGGCCGAAAGGTAGTGGCCACCAATCGAAAGGCCCGGCACGACTACCACATCATGGATACCTACGAGGCCGGGATGGCCTTGATGGGAACCGAGGTGAAGTCCCTGCGCGAGGGCCGCGCCTCGCTGGTGGACGGCTTCGCCATCTTCTACAACGACGAGCTGTATCTGGAGTCCGTCTACATCCCGGAATACCTCAACGGGAGCTGGACGAACCACGCCGCCCGCCGCCGGCGGAAACTGCTGCTGCACCGGGCCGAGCTGGAGAAGATTGCGCGCGCCACCCGGGAGTCCGGCTACACCATTGTGCCGCTGCAGCTGTACTTCAATGACGGCCTTGCCAAAGTGGAGATCGGCGTGGGCCGCGGCAAAAAAGATTACGACAAGCGGCAGACGCTGCGCGAGAAGCAGGACAACCGCGAGGCCCTGCGCGCCATGCGGGAAAAGAACCGCGGAGCCTGACCCGCGGGAGCCGCGGTCATGCGGAGGCGGACCCTTGCTGCTCCGGCAACGTCAGCCGGCCGTGATGGACCGGCTCACCAAATCGAGCCACGCTGACAGTCCGCCGCCGGCCAGCGCCGCCCGCTGGCGCTGCGCGCCGTTGCCCTCCAGCCGCAGTCTGGCGCACTGCTCATGCACCCAGCCGCGGTCCCCGTGTTGTTCCAGGGCGTCGTCGATGTGCCGGAGCAGCAGCTCAAGGACGTCGAACGCGGGCCAGAGGGTTGCCGAATCAAGGTGCACCAGTTTGTCGGACAGCCCGAACCGGGCAGCCTGCCAGAGCGCCACATCCAGATGCTCCGGAAAGTGGTTGGCAGCCAGCCGGCCGGCGACGGCGGCAGCCTGTTCGGTAGCTACCAGCGCCCTCGCGAGTCCCGCCAGCAGCACGCTGTCCGACGCCGTGAGCTGGCTGTCGGAGGCACGGATTTCGATGGTGGGGAACTGGTCCGACAGCCGCGCGAGCCAAGAAATGTGGCCCGGGTCCGGTGCTACCCCGGAGGCGTACAGCTGCCGCACACGGACGCGGTAATCGTGCAAGTCGGCAAAGTACGGCGGACACCCCTGGATCTGCCACCGGCGGTACAGGATGGTCCGCCAGCTGGCGAAGCCGCTGTCCGCATGCCGCCAGAACGGCGAGTTGGCCGAGACCGCGGTCAGCAAGGGCAGCCAGGGCCGCAGGCGGTTGAGCACCTGCACCCGCACCTCCGGATCAGCCACTTCAACGTGGATGTGCATGCCGGTGACATACTGGTCGGCGACCAGCGCCGGCGCACGTTCGGCTATGCCGCGGTAGCGGGGAGAATCGGTCACCGACGCCGGGCGCAGATCGGCGTCGAAAATCACGCCGATTCCGGCCGCTGCAGCACCGGTCAAGACCGCACTGTGGGCTAGATCGCGGCGGAAGTCCAGCAGGGCCTCGGCAGCTTCGGCCAGGGTGCGGCATACCGGTGTGGCGGTCTCCACCTGGCAGTCCAGCAACTCGGTACTGACCCAGTCAGGGTTGGTGTCCAGCCGCAGGGCCGCCCGCACGGCCGGCCCCGTGGGCACCGGCTGTGCCGACCGGGGATCCATCAGCAGGAATTCTTCCTCGATGCCGAAGGTGGCCGAGGTGGAAGTCGGTCCCGCCGCTGTGCCCTCCGTTGCACGCACGACCATGGTTGAAGCGTAATCTCGCCCGGGCATGCTGGCTAGAATAATGAGGGAATAGACAGCTGTGGGGATGGGTTACACTGGATGGTCCGGGCAGGTAACTGACCGGCACCAATAGTTATTTTGATAACTACATACGGGGATGACAGGTTTCGACGATGTTAGTCGCGCCAGGGGAAGCGGGCCGAGGATGCAGAGTTATCTCGGAAACGCTCTCTGCAAACCAATAAGTGCCGAATCTAAGCGCACTGACTTCGCACTCGCTGCCTAAGTAGCGGTGCAAGTCCGTCAGCCCGGGGATGCTCTCGCCCCGGATGCTGGCGTCATTAAGAGAGCCACTGCTGGATGCCTTCGCCGTTGGGGTATCCGGGACATTTAGACGGCTGGGCCCGGGTCAGCCACCTGTTTGCAGGATGGTTGGGGCCAAGAAAACCCGACGCAAACTGCGCCCGGAGAAGTCCTGGCAACACAACATCGGACGGGGGTTCAATTCCCCCCATCTCCACTGATTTAGCCCCGGATTTCCGGGGCTTTTTCTTTTCCTGCCGGGGGCAGCTCGAGGGCCCTGCCCCCCGGCCGAGGGCCCTGCCCCCCGGCCGAAGGCCGTGCCCTGCCCCCGGCCGAAGGCCCTGGTCCCCGAAGGCCTTGGCCGCTCGGGTCAGGAGCCGGGCAGCGCCACGTCGACGATCCCGACGAACCTGGTGCCGATGCCGTCATACTCGCTGCGGACCCAGCCGGCGGGCAATTCGGGCAGCTCACCGGGGTCATGGTGCTGGCAGTAGACGTAAGTGAATTCGGGCCACCATTTCTTCGGCCGGGCCGTCTCTTCGTGGCCGCACACGACGCACCGCAGCGAGGTCCAGACCGGCCGCTTGCCCGTGCGGTTGGCGCGCGACTGGGCCAGCCAAGCCGGCGGGTTGGTGTCCAGCGCGGCGAGTTCCTCCCGTGAGATTCGGGACGGGATGCCGTGGCGTTTGGCCATCTCCGGCGGGATATCGAGGAACTGGGCTGCTTCGCGTCTGGTAATCATCACCTACCACCATGGACCGGGGCGCCACCGGCCGCAACTTGGGGTTTCCTTGCGGTCGGGGGCCTGACCGGTCGGCCGCCTCGCGATACTCAGGTTATTTTCAGGATGAATCCTTTAGCTCCGTTGACAACGCCAGACAGGATGGGAAGCTGATCGAGGAGACGTTTTCGGCAGTGGCTAGGGGTGCCTAATAAATGCCTTGGGGGGCACGAAAATGAATGCAGAACACATCTGGGAAGTCCAGTTATTAGGGGGCTGGCAGATTCGCCGTGGAGGACTTCCCGTCAAAGTAACCATCCGGCAGCAGCGCCTCATCGCCGTTCTGGCCTTGTACGGCAGCCAGCCACGCGCGTTCCTGGCCGGACTGCTCTGGCCCGACAGCTCGGACAAGCAGGCAACGGGGAGCCTCCGGGAGACTATCTGGATGATCTCCCACCAGCTGCCTGGGTTGCTGGTGGAGAGCCGGGATCCGCTGGCCCTCGCTGCGGACGTGGTAGTGGATGTCCATGACATCGGCCGGAGTCTAGCCGCCCTGGATGGGGATCCCGGTGCCCGCCTGCGGCCGGAGATGCTCGATCGGCTGCGCACCGCCGAACTGCTGCCCGGATGGTACGAGGACTGGGTCATGGCAGAGCAGGAACGGTGGAAGCAATTGAGGATATCGGCGCTGGAACGTCTCGCCACGCGATATCTGGAGCGCGGCGAGACGGATCAGGCTACAGACGCGGCGGGATTTGCCATCGCCATTGAACCGCTGCGTGAAAGCGCCCAGCGGCTTTTGCTGGAGACGCACATTGCCGATGGCAACTATGCCCAGGCATTGCGGGCGTTCGAGGTCTTCAAATCCCGGCTCTGGAGGGAGTTCGGGGTGGAACCTTCGGCCAAGATTACAAAGATCATGGCGCCACTGCTCACCTAGCCGGCTACGGCGGGCGGCAGGGCGGCGCGGGCGGGACGGCTGTTAGCCTCCCGCCCGCACCGACTTACGGTTCGGCGGTCAGCGACGTCGCATAGAGATCCAACAGGGCCGGAAGCCCGCCGGACTCCATTGCCCTACGCTGCCGTTCGGCGCCGGTTCCCGTGGCGAAAAGCCGTTCAATGCTGGCATCCACCCACTCCGCATCGCCTTCCTCCTCCAGGGCTGGCCGGATGTAGCGCAGCAGCATGCCCACCACGTCCCGTGCCGGCAGCAGCAAGCCGGACTCCGGATCCACCAGTCGGTCGGCCAGGCCCTGCCGCCCGGCCTGCCAAACGGCGGCATCCAGCAGTTCGGGCTCCGGCTGCAGGAAAGAACGTGCTGCAGCTTCGTCGGCCAGCACTGTGGAGATCAGCCCCCGGATCACTGCCGCGATCAATACGGCGTCCTGGGCCTCGAGCTGCACATCTGCCGCACGGACTTCGAGGGTGGGGTAGCGGTCGGAGAGCCGTGCCAGCCACGTGAGGACGCCCCGGTCAATAATCACGCCGGAGTCCACCAGACGTTGGATGCGGCGTTCGTAGTCGGCGGCGTCGCGGAAGACCGGCGCGCAGCCCTGGACCGGCCAGCGGCGGTAGTGCACAATCCGCCAGCTGCCGAATCCGCTGTCGCGGTCCAGCCAGTACGGCGAGTTGGCGCTGAGCGCCACCACCGCCGGCATCCACGGCCTGATCCGGTTCAGTGCCTGCACTCCGGCTTCCTTATCCGGGACGGAGACGTGGACGTGCTGGCCGTTGACGAACTGGTCGGCCACAATGCCCTTGGCGCTGGCCTTCAGCTGGTGGTAGCGCTGATTGTCCGTGACCTCCGGGTAGTCGTCTTGGATCCGCGGTGCGGTGCCCGTGGCGGCGGCCCGTATGCCGGTTTTCCGGACAGCTGCATCGAGTTCCCGGCGGAAGTTCAGCAGTGACTCCTCGGCTTCGGTGAGCGTGGAGCAGACTGCGGTGGCGGTTTCGATCTGGCAGGTGAGCAGTTCGCGTTGGATTTCCCCGCGGGCCACATGCAACGATCCTTCGAGGTTTTCGGCGACCTTGTCCGCCATCGGGGCGGGCAGGCCGGTGGTCGGATCCAGCAGCAGGTATTCTTCTTCAATTCCCAGAGTCGCCAAGGGACACCTTTCTTCTGCTTCCATCTGCCGAAGCTCGGACAAAGCCGAGCCTAACCGATCAACCCGCGCTTGTGGGCGCGGTCAGGTCCGTCGTGCCCGGCCGGACGGCACGGAAGGCGCGGTACCGACGCGCAGGCGCGCGGCCGGCGTCGTACTCAGGAAGCGAGCAAACAACCCGGATGCGGATCACTGTGCACCCATAGCGCGGCGGCCGCCTGGTCACCCAGATCCAGCTCCCGCGCGGATCCGGTGGGGCCAAAACGAACCACCAGTGCACCGCCGAAGGGGCGCCTGCCGACAACTTCCACGCGGTCGTCGAGCCTGATCTGCTCGGAACTGAAGAAGCGCAGCAGATCGGCGTCGGCGTCACTGATCCGGGTGATTCGGCCGGTGTGACCGCCGTCGAGTTTCTCCAGCAGCACGGCATTGGGCACGTGCACCGTACCGTCCGCGGAGGGGATGGGGTCGCCGTGCGGGTCGCGCTGCGGATTGCCCAGCTTGGCTGCCATCCGGTTGATGAAGGTGTCGGAGACGGTGTGTTCAAGCAGCTCGGCTTCGTCGTGGACCTCGTCCCAGGCGTAGCCGAGTTCCTGGACCAGGAAGGTCTCCAGCACCCGGTGCCGGCGGACCATGGTCAGTGCCAGGCGGCGGCCGGCACTGGTCAGTTCAATGGCGCTGTACGGCCTGTGGTCCACCAGCTGCAGCTCCGCCAGTTTGCGCACCATCTCGGAGACCGACGAGTTGGCCACGCCCAGGCGCGCGGCCAGCTGGGAGGACGTGATGGGCTTGTCCTGCCATTCGGTGAAGGCGTAGATGACCTTGACATAGTCCTGCACACTGGACGAGCCGCTGCTGAGCGCGGTTTTCCTTGCCGGTGGCATGCGGTTTCACCCTTTCGTCGTACGTCCGTGAAGGACTGCAGGCTTACAGCCTGGTGCTGCTGGTTTCCGGCTGCACGGCGGTGCGCCGGCCCTCCGACCGGCGGCGTACCAACTGCCAGATTACCCCGGTTCGCGGCGCGGACAGGTAGACCACGAGGAAGACCAGGGCCTGGGCCAGGACCACCGCCGCACCGGTAGCGACGTCCAGATAGTAGCTGGCATAGATGCCGGCGACCGAGGCCGCGGCCGTGACCGATGCGGCGATGACCAGCATGGCGTCAAACCTGCGGGTCAGCAGGAACGCGGTGGCGCCCGGCGTAATCAGCATGGCCACCACCAGCACGATGCCCACTGCCTGCAGGCCGACGACGACGGTGAGCGCCAGCAACCCCAGCAGGAGCACCGACAGCCAGCGGGTGCTGAGGCCGATGGCGTGCGCGTGGACGCGGTCGAAGGCGAACAGAGTGAGATCGCGGCGCTTAAACAGCAGCACGCACAGGGTCACCGCACCCAGGCCAAGCACCTGCAGCAGTTCGCCGTCGCTGACGCCCAGAACGTTGCCGAACAAGATGTGCTGCAGATCGGTCTGGCTGGGCGTCTTGGAGATGATGGCCAGGCCGGCGGCGAAGAACGCGGTGAACACCACACCGATCACGGTGTCGCCCTTCAACCGGGTGGAGGAGCGGACGCCGCCGATCAGCGCCACTGCGGCCGCGCCGAAGACGAAGGCGCCGAGCGAGAAGGGAATGCCGATGATGTAGGCCAATGCAACGCCTGGCAGCACGGCATGGGAGACGGCATCTCCCATCAGCGACCAGCCCATCAGGATCAGCCAGCAGGAGAGCACCGCGGACACAATGGATGCCGCCAGCGTGACCAGCAGGGCGCGGGTCAGGAACCCGTACTGCAGCGGCTCCAGCAGCCAGTTAGCTAAGTCCACGGCGGGCTCCTTCCGCGGGGCCGATCAGCGCGGAGCCGAAGGCCAGGGCCAGATTGTCATTGGTGAGCACTTCCGCCGGCGATCCGTGCGCCAAAACTTTCTGGTGCAGCAGGATCGCCTCGTCGCACAACTGCGGGATGCCGGCCAGGTCATGGGTGGAGATCAGGATCGTCTTGCCCTCGTGGCGCAGCTCCTTCAGCAGGGTGATCAGGCCCGCTTCCGAGGCCTTGTCCACGCCGGCGAACGGCTCGTCGAGCAACAGCAGCCCGGCGTCCTGGGCGATGCCGCGGGCCACGAACGCGCGTTTCCGCTGGCCCCCTGACAGCTCGCCGATCTGGCGGTGCTGCAGGTGGCTCAAGCCCGTCCGTTCCAGCGCCGCCTCCACGGCTTCACGGTCCCCGCGGTGCGGCCGGCGCATGGGGCCGAGCCGGCCGTAGCGGCCCATCATCACCACATCCCGAACGGACACCGGGAAGGTCCAATCGACGTCTTCGGACTGGGGGACGTAGCTGACCAGGTTCAACTTCCGCGCTTGCCGGGGGGAGAGGCCGAACAGTTCCACCGTGCCGGAGGTCGGATGCGCCAGCCCCATCAGCGACTTGAACAGCGTGGACTTGCCGGAGCCGTTGACCCCGATCAGCCCGCAGATGGTCCCCAACGCTACCGTGACGCCGACGTCGTCCAGGGCCACGACGTCGTTATAGGCCACGCGCAGGTCGGCCACCGAGATGGCGGGAGCCTCGGCCGGGATGACATGTGTGCTCACGGTGCCAGTCCTTCCTTCATCAGGGAGATGTCATGCCTGATCAGGTCCAGATGAGTGGGGACCGGGCCGTCCGGTCCGGAGAGGGAATCCACATACAGCGGCGTGATGAACCTGGCGCCGGTGGCCATTGCTACCTGCCGCATCGATTCCGGGTTGACCGTCGATTCGCAGAACACCGAGGGGATCCGGTGCTGGCGGACCTGTCCAATGACTTCTTTGATCTGCCGGGGCGTACCCTCTGCATCCGAGTTCACCGGCCAGAGATACGCCTCGTGCAGCCCGGCGTCGCGGGCCAGGTAGGAGAAGGCCCCCTCACAGCTGACCAGGGCAGGAACGGCCGCCGGATCGGCGAAGGCTGCTTTCAGGTCTTCCATCACCAGGTCCAACTCATGACGGTAGGCCGCGCCGTTGCGCTGGAAATCCTCGGCGTGTCCGGGCACCAACTCGCTGAAGGCGCGGACGATGTTGTCCACGTAGATCTTGGCCGCTTCCGGCGACATCCAGGCGTGCGGATTCGGCCGGCCCTCATAGTTGCCCGCTGTGATGTTCACCGGCTCCACTCCGTCGCTGAGTACCACATGCGGCGCCGGGACCGCATTCAGGAACCGCGCGAACCAGCGTTCGAGCCCCAGCCCGTTGTCCAGCACGAGGTCGGCATCCTGCGCTTTGACCAAGTCCGACGGCGTGGGCTGGTAACCGTGGATTTCGGCGCCGATCTTGGTGATGGAGATGACCTCCACATGTCCGCCGCCGATCTTGTTGGCCATGTCGGCCAGGACGGTGAAAGTGGTCAGCACCAGCGGCCGGTCGCCCGCCGAGGCGGCAGCGGGCGGACGGGCACAGCCAGCCAGGGCCAGCACGGCAGCCATGGCCAGCAGGCACCCCTTCACCCAATATTTCGGCATGCCTAAATTTTGCCGGACGGGCGGCCTCAACACAAGCCGCGCGAACCCGTGACCGCACGCGGCCGCTCAGACCGCCCGGGCCCGCCAACTGTGGGTCAGGTACGGCAGGCCGATCGGCGCCCCGGGGGACTGGCCCAGATGGTCGTGAAGGTACCAATCGAGGTTGGCCAGCACCTTCGTCCGGGTTGCCTCGTTGGCGCGCAGGTAATAGCTGCGGGTCTTGGCCAGTTCCATCACGTCGAGCGTGCTGAGCGGATCCTGCCACCGGGTGTCGTGCCCTTCGAGTCCGCTGAACTCGGGACCGATGCGGGGATGGAAATCCGGCTTGAGCACGTCGCCCGCATGCATGATGCGCGTGAGCCGGTGCACCCACGGCACGCCGGTATCCAACTGATTCCAGACCAGCCCCAGGACGCCGCCGGGCTTCAGGATCCGGGCGGCCTCGGTGCTGGCCCGGAGCGGGTCTGTCCAGTGCCAGGCCTGGGCCACGGTGACAACATCCATGCTGGCGCCGGCAAGCCCGGTGTCCTCCGCGGTGCCCACCACCGTGGTCACGCCGGGCAGGTTGCGCTTGAGCTGGGCGAGCATGTCCGCGGACGGGTCGACCGCCACCACCTGCAGCCCCCGCGCGGCCAACGCGGCGGTGTATTTTCCGGTACCGGCACCCAGATCCGCGGCGGTGCGGGCGTTGGCCGGCAGCAGCCAGTCCACCGCGTCGTCCGGGTAGCCGGGGCGGATGCGGTCGTAGTGTTCGCCGCCCTGCTGGAAGGTGTCGCCGTATGCCCGGCGCCGGTCGTCGTCCATCCGGGGGCCGCCGTGTGCCACGTGGTGCTCCTTGTGCAGCGGCCGGCTACCGGCTCTCGCCGTCGGCTTCGATGCTGCCGGCTGCCGCGTCGTCGTACGCCGCCGTGGCCGAACCAGCCGGGCGCTGTCCGCGCAGTTCGGGGTTCAAGCGGTGCAGGGCCGCCTGGTGCAGCAGGCCGTTGGTGGCCAGCGCGTTGCCGCCGAACGGGCCGTCTTCGCCCTCCAACGAGCTGAACGTGCCGCCGGCTTCGGTCACGATCGGGACCAGGGCGGCCATGTCGTAGAGGTTCAATTCCGGTTCGCAGGCGATGTCCACGGCGCCTTCGGCAACCAGGCAATAGGACCAGAAGTCGCCGAACGCGCGGGTGCGCCAGACCGTTTCAGTCAGATCGAGGAAATCGTCCAGGTTGCCGCGCTCCTTCCAGCCGCCCAAGCTGGAGTAGGACATGGACGCGTCCTCCAGCCGGTCCACGGCGGAAACTTGAAGCCGGGTGGCTGCGGCCAGCGAACGCCCGGTGTAGGCGCCGGTTCCCTTGGCTGCCCACCACCGCTTGCCCAGCGCGGGAGCACTGACCAGGCCCACGACCGGCTGCCCCTCGTCCACCAGGGCGATCAGAGTGGCCCAAACCGGAACGCCGCGGACAAAGTTCTTGGTGCCGTCAATCGGATCGATGATCCAGCGGCGGGCACCGTGGCCGCTGCTGCCGAACTCCTCGCCCAGCACCGCATCGCGCGGCCGGGACCGGGAGAGCTGCCCGCGGATGGCCTCTTCGGCGGCGCGGTCGGCGTCGGTAACCGGCGTCAGGTCCGGCTTGGTCTCCACCTTCAGGTCAAGGGCCTTGAACCGGGCCATGGTCTGCGAGTCCACGGAATCGGCCATCACATGGGCCAGGCGCAGATCGTCGTTGTAGGTTTGCGGAGCGTGGGTCATAGGTTTCAACTTATCGGTAAGTGCGGTGCGGACGCGGGAGGCAGCGCCCGCAACCGGGTGCCGGAGCTAGACCGTGCCGAGCTCTTTGGCCTCCGGCCGTTCCTCGGCGCCGAGCAAACGGCGCAGCGACGCCAGCCGGGCCACCCCGGCATCTCCGGCCCCGCCGTCCGCGACGTAGGCGTCCAGGCCGCAGTCGATGGCCGCCGCGTCGTGCTTGCAGCCGCGCGCGCAGTCGGCCGTGCCGGGCTCCAGATCCGGGAAGGCGGACAGGATGCGGTCCGGATCCACGTGGGCCAATCCGAAGGACCGGATGCCCGGGGTGTCGATGATCCAGGTGCCGGCCGGCGCGTCCAGAACTTTCAAGGCCAAGGCCGACGACGAGGTGTGCCGGCCGCGCCCGGTGACGGCGTTGACCCCACCGGTGGCCCGCTGCGCCCCGGTCAGCGCGTTGACCATGGTGGACTTGCCCACGCCCGAGTGGCCCAGCGTGACGGTGACCTTGCCGTCGAGGTAACCGCGCAGTTCCGCCACGGCCTCGGTATCCAGCCGGGCGGAGAGGCCCTCGTCGGAGAGCGTATCCACGCCGGAAGCGTCCACGGCCGCGGTGCGGCTGACGATCACCGGCAGGTCCAGATGCTCGTAGTTGGAGAGCAGTTCGGCGGGGTCCTTGAGGTCCGCTTTGGTGACGCACAGCAGCGGGCTGATCCCGGCGTCGTACGCGGCCACCAGTGCGCGGTCGATGAATCCTGTTCGAGGTTCGGGATTTGCTGCGGCCACCACAATGACGAGCTGATCCGCATTCGCTACCACCACGCGTTCCACCGGGTCGGTGTCGTCCGCGCTGCGGCGCAACAGGGTGCGGCGTTCCTCCACCCGGACCAGACGCGCGAGGCTGTCCGGTTCGCCGGAAACATCGCCGACCAGTGCCACGAAGTCTCCCGCCACCACCGGGGTGCGGCGCAGTTCCCGGGCACGGGCGGCCACGACGACGCGCTCGCCGTCGGTGTCTTCATCGACGACGGCGGTGTAGCGGCCACGGTCGACCGTTACGATCCGGCCGAGCTCGGCATCCTCGTGCGCGGGACGGTCCTTGGTGCGCGGACGCGTTCCGCGCTTGTTGGGACGGATGCGCACATCCGATTCATCCCAGCTTCCAGTGCTGCGACCCACCGTCAGCCCTCGGTGGCCGAGGGCGCGGGTGCGGCAGCGTACATTTCCTGCCAGAGCTGCGGGAACTCGGGCATGGTCTTGGCCGTCGTTCCGATGTCCTCGACCTCCACGCCGGGCACGGCCAGGCCGATGATGGCACCTGCGGTAGCCATCCGATGGTCTTCGTAGGAATGGAACAAACCGCCGTGCAGCGGCCGGGGGCGGATCAGCAGTCCGTCGGCCGTCTCCTCCGCGTCGCCGCCCAGGCGGTTGATCTCCGTCACCAGGGCAGCCAGTCGGTCGGTTTCGTGGCCGCGCAGGTGGGCGATACCGCTCAGGCGGGACTCGCCGTCGGCCAGCGCGCACAGGGCGGCAGCGGTGGGAGCCAGTTCGCTGGTATCGGCCAGGTCTGCGCCGGTGATCTTTTCGCCGCCGATCACGGTCAGCGTCCCATCCTCCAGCGTGACCGTGGCGCCGAGCCGCGGCAGGATGTCCCGCCAGGCGTCGCCCACCTGGGTGGTGGAAGCCGGCCAGTTCGGCACCCTGATCCGTCCGCGCGTGGCCAAGGCGGCGGCCAGGAACGGACCGGCGTTGGAGAGATCTTGCTCGATCCGGGTGTCGAAGGCGCGGATCGGGCCGGGGGAGACCACCCAGTGGTTCGGACGGGAATCGTCCACGCTCACGCCGAGGTCGCGCAGCAACCGCACCGTCATGGCGACGTGGTCCAGGCTCGGCACACGCTCGCCGACGTGCTCCAGATGCAGGCCGTCCCGGAAACGCGGGCCCACCAGCAGCAGGGCGGAGACGAACTGCGAGGACGCACTGGCATCGATCGCCAGATGCCCGCCTGCCACGCTGCCGGTCCCGGTGATGTGGAACGGGAGGCTGCCGCGCCCGCCGTCGTCCACTGCCACGCCCAGTTGGCGCAGCGCGTGGATGGTGGGGGACATCGGCCGGCGTCGTGCCGCGGGGTCGCCGTCGAACTCCACGTCACCGGTGCACAGCGCCGCCAGCGGCGGCACGAACCGCATGACAGTGCCCGCGAGGCCGCAGTCAACACCGGCGCGGCCCAGCGGACGCGCCGGATCAACCGGTTCCACCAGCAGGTCGGGGCCGAACCGGCCGTCTCCCTCCGCTTCGGTAATCCGGGCGCCCAGGGACCGCAGCGCTTCCACCATCAGCACGGTGTCGCGTGAGTGCAGCGGTGCGCGCAGCCGGGACGGACCGTCGGCCAACGCGGCGAGCACCAAATAGCGGTTGGTCAGGGACTTGGAAGCGGGGATCTGGACCGTTGCGTCGATCGGCTTCTCGGCATAAGGAGCCGGCCAGCTGTTGGCAACCATGGGCATTTCGTTCAGGATCCCACCACATCCGCGGTGGCTTCGCGCACTACGCGTTCCGCCTTTTTCAGCTGTCTGCGGGCGTCCTTGCCCATCGATTCCGCATTGCGCCGGGCGCCCTTGCTGATGGAACGGACGTTGCGCCGGGCATCTGCCGCAAAGTGCTCGGCCCGCCAGACCAGCCCGGGCCGCCCGGCGGTGTCGACGGCTGCCAGCATGACGGCTCCGATCAGTGACAGATTCTTCAACAGCCGGTTGCGGCGCATTCGCCTGGCTTCCGGCGTGGCGGAATCAGCAGTCCGGTATTCCACCAGCGTGTTGACGGCGGTGGTGCCGGCCAACAGGGCCGCAGCAGGCCGGGAGAACTTGCCCATGCCCAGCAGGACGCCGGCACCCACCTGGACGGCGCCAATGACCCGTGCAATGGTCTTCTCTTGCCCTGCCAACGCTCCTGCCGCGGGAAGGACGGATTCTGTCTGCTGCACCAGCGGCCGCAGTGACGCAGCCGTTTCGTCAGCGTGGCGCAAACGGTCAAGACCGGTGGCTACAAAACTGGTGGCCAGCAGGGGACGGGCGGCAAGGCGGACGATTGACATGGAAGCCTCCTGGGCGTCGGCGTGCGTCGAAGGAATCTGTGCCCTACCCCTCGGCCGGACCGCGGGAAGGCGGCACTGGACACTAGTCTGGCACTTTTGTTGGCACCGCACACCTTACGGAGAGGTTTGGCATCATCCGCAGGGAATAGCCGGGCGGCAGCGGACGTTACGCCTGAGAGGAAATGCCGGGGCATTGTCTCCGTTTTAGGACGTGTCAGAACGAAGGGAAAACCTGTGACTACAGCGCTTGCCGAACCAGCCCACGCCGGGCCGGTAGACGGCGCAGCATCGGCCCAGGGGTTCGTGAAGCTCAGCGTAGACTGGGAGCCAATGACGACTGAGAATTCGGACGCCGCCAAGAACCGCAGCACCCCCGGAACAACGGGGCAGCCGGATGAGGTTGACGTCCAGACGGAAACTGCCGAGCAGCGCCGTGCCCGCTTTGAACGCGACGCGATGCAGTATGTGGACCAGCTGTACTCGGCCGCGATGCGGATGGCACGCAATCCCAGCGATGCCGAGGACCTGGTGCAGGAGGCCTACACCAAGGCGTTTTCGGCGTTTCATCAGTACAAGCCGGGGACCAACCTCAAGGCCTGGCTGTACCGGATCCTGACGAACACTTACATCAACCTCTACCGGAAGCGGCAGCGCGAACCGCAACAGTCCAACACGGACCAGGTAGAAGACTGGCAGATGTTCCAGGCTGCCTCCCACACTTCCTCAGGACTGCGGTCCGCGGAAGCGGAGGCATTGGACCATTTGCCGGACTCTGATGTGAAGGACGCCCTCCAAGCCATCCCGGAGGAATTCCGGCTGGCCGTTTACTTCTCGGATGTAGAGGGCTTCGCGTACAAGGAAATATCGGAAATTATGAACACCCCCATCGGTACCGTGATGTCCCGCCTGCACCGGGGACGCAAGCTGTTGCGCGAACTGCTTGCGGATTATGCGCACGAACGCGGCATGAGCGGTACCAAGGACAGGAAAAGCGCCGCAGCGGCGGTGGGGACACAACAGGAGAACGTCAAATGAGCGACTGCCACGGACTGGGCGACTGCGAAGACGACCGGATGCAACGGATTTACGAGTACGTTGACGGCGCACTCTCCCGCGACGACCTCGCGGAAATTAAGGCGCATCTGGACAGCTGCCAAGAGTGCGCCGAAGAACATAATCTTGAATGCCTGATCCGCTCGGTGGTGAGGCGCTCTTGCCAGGAGGCGGCACCGCAGACCCTGAAGGAACGCATCCTGGACAGGATCGGCCACATCAGGGAATCGGACACCGTCTAGTCTTTTCGGCGGGCCCGCTCTCCGGATGCAGTGCCGCCGTCCAACACACGACGGAAGAACCCCCGCCGCCCAATCGGGCACGGGGGTTCTTCGCTCAGCAGCATCAGCCGCGCGGGCTGGTGCCCAACCGCTTAGGTGTTGGGGCGCTTGCTGTGGTTTGCGCCGCCGCGCTTACGGTCACGACGCTTGCGTGCACGCTTGCTCATGGCTGCCTCCTTTGCTGGTTGAAAAAGAACTGCGCACCAGTCTTTCATACGCCCGCTCCTGCTCCTAACTGAAGGAGCTGCACGTCACTGAAGGAGCTGCACGCCGGAAGTCAGCGCAGGGCCGCGGCAATGGATGCCTTGGCCTGGTCCAGCACCGTGCGGATGGTCTGCACGGCGAGTTCGTCTACCGTTCCGGTGGCGCTGCGCCGGCGCAAGCGCACCCGCACGTCGTCGCGGAAGTCGTTGAGCAGGTGCTCCAGTTCCTTCACCGTCCGAAGCCCGGCGGCGTCGGCCGCGCGCGGAGAGGTCCTGGCTTTGCTGCGGGCGGCCTCGGCCGAGGCGGCAAGATCCGCCCGCAGCCCCTTCATGGAACTGCGCAGCTCGTCCCGCAATCCATCGGCGAGGCGCCGCACGGACTCGGAGATATCAGCTTCGACGTCGGCCAGCTCGTCCTGGCGGGCGGCCAGTTCCTGCCGTCCGGCTGCGGTGATGCTGTAGACCATGCGCCGTCCGTCCGAGGTGGTGTCGACCAGTCCCTCCTCCTCCAGTTTGGCCAGCCGGGGGTAGACGGTGCCCGCGCTAGGGGAGTAGGTGCCGCCGAACCGGTCGCTGAGGGCGCGGATGATGTCATAACCGTGCTTGTCCCCGTCTGCCAGCAAGGCGAGCAGATAGAGCCGCAAGGCGCCGTGGGCGAATACGGGAGCCATCAGTTCACCTGGCTTCCGGCAGTGTCCCGGTGGAAAACAGCCAAGGTCCCCGAGACTGTCGTGGAGCGGACGGTGAGTCCGCGGCCTTCGGGACCTATCCGGGTCTTCACTTTCTCCGAGAAGCCGAAGAACTTTTGGTCGTTCACGGTGATGCTGCCGGTCGCCGACGAAGCGGCCACATCCACGCCGTATTGTTCGGGCACCCGTACGGTGACGTTGCCGGACACGGAGTTGACGGCCAGGTCCTGAGGTGTGCCCTGCAGGTCGAAGCTCAAGTCGCCGCTGACCGTGCTGGCCCGGACATGGTCCAGGTCGCCGGAGGCGGTGACCTCGCCGGAGACGCTCTTGGCCGCCAGCGTGCCCCGGTGGCGGCGGACGATGATCTCGCCGCTGACAGTATTGACGGTGAGCATGCCGGCAGTTTCGTCGGCCATCATGGACCCTGACACGGTGTTCAAATCCGTGCTGGCGGCAATGCCGGATACGAGGCCGTCGCCGCTGACGGTGGAGGCCTTCACGGAAACGTTCCGTGGCAGCGCGATGCTGATCACGGCCTCCTCCCGGTAGCCGGAGACCGCCAGGTTGACCTGCCGTGCCAAGAATCCCAAGGGGCCCTCGGCGCCCTTGTTATGGCTGATCTCCAGCGTGCCGCCTCGCAGGGTCATCTCCAGCGGCGCGCCGGTGACTTCGGAGACCTCCACCCTGACAGCCGGCTCGTCGTGCACGATGATGTCCAGCCGCCCTTTGACGATGGAGGCCTTGAGCATGCGGACTCCGTCAACGTCGATGGTTTGTGGACCGTCGATGCTCCACGTATCGTTCATGGCTTGTCCTGACTGATGGCGATACACCGCTCCCAACGCGATATATCTCGTAATGAAAGACACGATATATCGCGATAGAGAGGCTGACAAGGGTACGCCCGGAAATACAGGAAAGGCGGGACCGGAGCATAGCCGGTCCCGCCGCCTGGGCAGTGCAGGTGCTGACCCGCTCTCCAGCGGGCGCGGGTCGTTAGAAGGGCTCGGGCAGATCCAACCACGGATACCAGCCCCGATGCAGGACCAACCAGGCGAGCAGGCCGTAGCCCGCCTGGCCCGGAGCCCCGCCGTTGCTGGCCAGATCGGTGCGCCACTGCTCGTGGTTGAGCAAAGGTGTGAAGGTGTCGACGTAGACGTGTTTACGGCGCGTGGTGACATCGCCGAAGGCCGTCGACAGCTCGGCAAGTTGAGCATTGCGCTGGGCATCCAGTCCGGGCGGCGGACCCACTACGAAGACCTTGACGCTGAGCTGGGCCGCGCCGTCGAGAATGTTGGCCAGGTTCAGGCGGCTGCGGGCCGTGGACAAGCCGAGGTCGAGGTCGCGGGCGGACAGACCGATGATCAGCCGGTTTTCGAAGCCGTCATCGAAACGCCGTCCGGCTTCTTGAAGCCATCGGCCGGCCAGCTCCTCCGTTCCTTCGTTCGGCGATGCGAGGACGAAGGATTCCAAGGTGGCTGGTTCAGGGTTGGTGCGGGCCAGCGTACGGCCCAACCAACCGAGGGCGCGCGGGTCTCCCACGCCGGCCAGCAGTTGTTCACCCACTGCGGCGATCCTGATTCTGCGTTGCTCCACGAGTAGCTTTCTGGTTCGACGGGCTGGAGACGGTGCTTAAAAGAAAGTGGGCGGGGCGCCCTGCGGCCCCCCGCCCAACATCCTACTTACCGGCGTTCAAAGGCCTTCTTGACCAGAACGTCCTGTTCCACAGCGTGGCGCTTGGCCGAGCCGGTGGAGGTCGCAGCGGAGGCCGAGCGGGAAACCAGGCGCACCGGCATGTCGAGAGCCTCCGGAAGGTACAGACCCATGAACGGCCACGGACCCTGGTTGCCGGGCTCGTCTTGGGCCCAGACCACCTCGGCGTTCGGGTACTTCGCCAGTTCGGCCTTGATCTCCTCGACCGGCAGCGGGTACAGCTGCTCCACCCGGATGAGCGCGGTCTTGGTGTCCGAGTTCTTCTGGCGTGCGGCCAGCAGATCGTAGTAGAGCCGGCCGGAAACCAGCACCACGCGGTCCACGTCATTGCCGTTGAGGTCCTGGACATCGCCGATGACCGGCTGGAATGTTCCGGTGGTGAAGTCCTCGACCTTGGCGGCAGCAGCCTTCAGCCGCAGCAACTGCTTCGGTGTGAAGATAATCAGCGGCTTCCGCGGGCGGCTGTAAGCCTGGCGGCGCAGCAGGTGGAAGTGCGAGGCCGGGGTGGTCGGGTTGGCCACGATCATGTTGTCCTCGGCGCACATCTGCAGGAAGCGCTCGATCCGGGCCGACGAGTGGTCGGGGCCCTGGCCCTCGTAGCCGTGCGGCAGCATCAGCACCAGCGAGGAACGCTGGCCCCACTTCTGCTCGGCCGAGGAGAGGAACTCGTCGATGATGGTCTGGGCTCCGTTGACGAAGTCGCCGAACTGCGCCTCCCAGAGCACCAGCGCATCCGGGCGCTCCACCGAGTAGCCGTATTCGAAGCCCATGGCCGCGTATTCGGACAGCAACGAGTCATAGATCCACAGCTTGGCCTGATCGTCCGAGAGGTTGCTCAACGGGGCCCACTCTTCGCCGCTCACGCGGTCGTGGAAGACTGCGTGGCGCTGCACAAAGGTACCGCGGCGGGAGTCCTGGCCGGCCAGTCGGACGGGGACGCCTTCCATCAGCAAGGAGCCGAACGCAGCCAGTTCGCCGAATCCCCAGTCGATGTTGCCCTCGCGGGACATCTGCTCGCGGCGCTCCAGCAGGGCCTTCAGCTTCGGGTGGACGGTGAAGTCTTCCGGAATTTCCAGATGGGCCTTGCCGATCTTCGCCAGCGTCTCCGCGGAGATGGCGGTGCCGGACGGCACGTTGTCCGTGTCCTCGGCCTGCTGCGAGAGCGGGCGCTCCAGATCGGACACTGCGGCGGAGTCCTTGGTGATGATCGGGAGCGGCGAGGTCTGCGCGGCATGGGTTTCGGCGAAGACGCGCTCCAGCCGTTCCTGGTAGTCGCGCAGCGCCTGGTCCGCCTCGTCCTGCGTGATGTCGCCGCGGCCTACCAGCGCCTCGGTGTACAGCTTGCGGGTGGAACGCTTGGCTTCGATCAGGTTGTACATCATCGGCTGCGTCATCGAGGGATCGTCGCCCTCGTTGTGTCCGCGCCGGCGGTAGCAGACCATGTCGATGACGACGTCCTTGTGGAAGCGCTGGCGGTACTCGTAGGCCATCTGGCCGACACGGACCACGGCCTCCGGGTCATCGCCGTTCACGTGGAAGACGGGAGCCTGGATCATTTTGGCCACGTCGGTGGAGTACACCGAGGACCGCGAGGAATGCGGCGAGGTGGTGAAACCGACCTGATTGTTGACCACAATGTGCACGGTGCCGCCGGTACGGTAGCCGCGCAGCTGGGAGAGGTTCAGGGTTTCCGCAACGACGCCCTGTCCGGCGAAGGCAGCGTCGCCATGGATCATCACCGGCAGCACCGGGAACTCGTCGCCCCGGTCCAGGCGGTCCTGCTTGGCGCGGACAATGCCTTCCAGCACCGGGTCAACGGCCTCCAGATGGGAGGGGTTGGCGGCAAGGTAGACCTTGGTCTCGTTGCCGTTGTCGGAGGTGAACTTCCCTTCGGTGCCCAGGTGGTACTTCACGTCGCCGGAGCCCTGGACGCTGCGCGGGTCCTGGGTGCCCTCGAACTCGCGGAACACCTGTGCGTAGGTCTTGCCGGCAATGTTGGTCAGCACGTTCAGCCGGCCGCGGTGGGCCATGCCGATGGCGACTTCATCCAGGCCGTCGTCGGCGGCATCGGAAATCACTGCATCCAGCAGCGGAATCAGGGATTCTCCGCCCTCCAGCGAGAAGCGCTTCTGGCCCACGAACTTGGTCTGCAGGAAGGTCTCGAACGCTTCGGCGGCGTTCAGCTTGCCCAGGACGCGCAGCTGCTCTTCGCGGCTGGGCTTGGCGTAGGGGCGCTCCAGCTCGTTCTGGAACCACTCGCGTTCGGCCGGATCCTGGATGTGCATGTACTCGATGCCGGTGGTGCGGCAGTAGGCATCGCGGAGCACACCGAGGATGTCGCGCAGCTTCAGGCGGTCGGCGCCGCCGAATCCGCCGGTGACCCATTCCCGGTCCAGGTCCCACAGGGTCAGGCCGTAGGTGTTGATGTCCAGGTCCGGGTGCTTGCGCTGGACGTATTCCAGCGGGTTGGTGTCCGCCATCAGGTGGCCGCGCACGCGGTACGCATGGATCAGCTGCTGGATGCGGGCAATCTTGTTGACCTGCAGCTCCACATCAACCTGGTTGTCCGAGCGCCAGCGGACCGGCTCGTAGGGGATGCGCAGCGCTTCGAAGATCTCGTCGTAGAAGCCCTGCTCGCCCAGTAGCAGCGATTCGATCAGGCGCAGGAACTCGCCCGACCCGGCGCCCTGGATGACGCGGTGGTCGTAGGTGGAGGTCAGCGTAATGATTTTGCCGACGCCCTGGGCGGCGATGGTTTTTTCGCTGGCACCGCGGAATTCGGCCGGGTACTCGAGGGCACCGACGCCAACGATGGTGGCCTGGCCCTTGGACAGCCTGGGCACGGAGTGCACGGTTCCGATGCCGCCCGGGTTGGTCAGCGAGACGGTGGTGCCGGCATAGTCGTCGGCGGTCAGCTTGCCGGCGCGGGCCCGTTTGATCAGGTCCTCGTAGGTATGCCAGAACTCGGAGAAGTTCATGGTCTCAGCGCGCTTGATGTTCGGCACCACCAGCAGGCGGCTGCCGTCAGGCTTGGGCATGTCGATGGCGATGCCGAAGTTCACGTGGGCCGGCTGGACCGCCGCCGGCTTGCCGTTGATCTCGTCATAGTGGACGTTCTGGCTGGGGAACTGGCCCAGCGCCTTGACCACGGCGTAGCCGATCAGGTGGGTGAAGGAGACCTTGCCGCCACGGGCGCGGGCCAGATTGGAGTTGATCACCACGCGGTTGTCGATCAGCAGCTTGGCCGGAACTGCGCGCACCGTGGTCGCGGTGGGCACGCTGAGGCTGGCGTCCATGTTGGTGGCGATGGCCTTGGCCGGGCCGCGGAGCACGGAGACGGTGTCTTCTTCGGCGACTGCGCTGGGCGCGGACTTGGGCAGCTGGGCCGGGATCGGTGCCGGCTTCGGCTCCGCCTTCGCGGCGGGCTTGGCCGGGGCAGCGGCCGTGTCGGTGGAGGTATTCGGTGCCGGCTCGTTGTCGGCGGGAATCGGCTTGGTTCCTGCCCGATCGGTGGCGGTGCTCTCACCCGAAGCCTTGGGCGTGTCCTTCACCGGCGCGGGGCGGGACGGAGACTGAGCCGAGGTGGGGGCGGACGAAGTGGCGGTGTTGTCGTTCACGCTGCCGGCGCCATTGGCCGCCTCGAAGATGCTCCACCATTTCTTGTCCACGGAATTCTTGTCCTGGAGGTACTGCTCGTAGATTTCGTCAACGAGCCATTCGTTACCGCCAAATTCCTCGGGTAGACGAAGGTTGGGATGCTCTGGCACTTGTAATACGCCTCTTCCGTGAGTTGCCGCTTGCCCTTGCAGATCACACGCTTCCCTGGCTGCCTTCCGGACCTGCCGTCAGCAGCGGAATTGCGAGTGCGCGTCTGGCGCGCACTAGATCTGGACCAGTAGCCAGTCTAATGACACTTTTGCAACGCAGGCTAATCTTTACCACCCGTGCCGCCGAACGGCACCCCGATTCGTTCCCGGCGCCGGTGCCTCTAGACTTTGCGGGGGAGTCTGGCCGGTCAACCGCCAGACTGCTGCCGCAGGTTCCCGGGCACCATACGGTTCCCACACCCACCGGCCCCGCCGTCCCGCCGGCCCGCACGGCGACGAGGAAAGTGAGCATCCATGCGCCTGATCAACCAGCCGATGACCGACCTGACGTATTCGGACGTCTTCCTAGTGCCTTCGCGCTCGGACGTCACCTCCCGGCTGGACGTGGACTTGTCCGCCGGCGACGGTACGGGCAGCACCATTCCGCTGGTGGTGGCGAACATGACGGCCGTGAGCGGACGCCGCATGGCGGAGACGATGGCCCGCCGGGGCGGGCTCGCCGTGCTGCCGCAGGATGTGCCGCTGGAGGTGCTCGCGGAAGTCACCGGCTGGATCAAGGACCGCCACACCATCTTCGAAACACCGTTAAAGCTGACCGCCGCCAGCACCGTCATCGACGCCCTGCACCTGATGGACAAGCGGTCGCACGGAGCGGTTGCTGTGGTGGACGACGCCGGCAAGTGCGTGGGCGTGGTGCGCGCCGAGGACTGCGAAGGCGTGGACCGCTACGCCTCGCTCGACTCGGTGATGGCGGCCCACCCGCTGCTGCTGGAGGCTTCCATGTTCGACGCCGGGGCGGATACCTCGTTGCGCCAGGCCTTCGATTTGTTCGACTCGGCATCGGCGAACTTCGCACCGGTGGTGGACGACGACGGCGTGCTGCTGGGCGCGCTCACCCGTTCGGGCGCGCTCCGGTCCACCATCTACACGCCCACGCTGGATCCGCAGGGCAGGCTGCGGGTGGCGGCCGCCGTCGGCATCAATGGCGACGTGAAGGGCAAGACCGAGGCCCTGCTGGAGGCGGGCGTGGACGTGCTGGTGGTGGATACCGCGCACGGGCACCAGCGCAAGATGTTCGACGCGCTGGACGCCGTGCGCAGCCTGGATCCGCAGGTTCCCGTGGTGGCCGGGAACGTGGTCAGTGCCGAAGGCGTGCGCGACTTGGTGGAAGCCGGCGCGGACATCGTCAAGGTCGGTGTGGGACCGGGCGCCATGTGCACCACCCGCATGATGACCGCCGTGGGCCGTCCGCAGTTCTCGGCCGTGCAGGAATGTTCGGAGGCCGCGCGGGAGCTTGGCGCGCACGTATGGGCCGACGGCGGGGTCCGCTATCCGCGGGACGTGGCCCTGGCGCTGGCGGCCGGTGCCAGCCAGGTGATGATCGGCTCCTGGTTCGCCGGGACGCACGAAAGCCCGGGGGATTTGCTCACGGACAGCAGCGGCCGGAAATACAAGGAAAGCTTCGGCATGGCCTCGGCCCGTGCGGTGCAGAACCGCACCCGGCGCGAGGACGCGTTCGAGCGGGCCCGCAAGGCCCTCTTCGAAGAGGGCATTTCGTCCTCGAAGATGTACCTCGACCCGCTGCGCCCGGGGGTCGAGGACCTGCTGGACGAGATCACCGCCGGTCTTCGCAGCTCGCTGACCTACGCCGGGGCGCAGAACTTGGTGCAGTTCCGCGAGCAGGCCATCGTCGGTGTGCAGTCGGCCGCCGGCTACGAAGAGGGCCGCCCGGTTCCGCAGAGCTGGTAGCGGTACGGCAGCCGGCGGCGGGGTCCGCCTGCTAGGCTAGTGCGCATAATGGACAGCTATTCTAGGAGCCGGTCCGTGACGCGCCCCGCAGGGCAGGCAACATGCCGCACCGCGGGAGCACAGGCAGCCCAAGCGGCCGCCCGGTGCGAGGCGTCACCCAGCACCGGCAAATCCCGTGCACGTGCCCATCACACACTGGCCGCCAACGCGGCCGGTCAGGAGCCTTCTAGTCCGGGCTCGGACGACCACCCTCCATCTGCCCGCCTGAGACGCAGGACGGTGGCGCGCTAAATGGAATGGATCCAAATTGCCGCCGGCATGCTGCTGATCCTCGGCACCGGGTTCTTCGTCGCCGTTGAATTCGCCCTGGTGGCCCTGGACCAGCCCACCGTGCAGCGCGCCATCGACAAGGGCGACCGCGGCGCGGTGCCGCTGATGAAGTGCCTGAAGTCCCTCTCCACCCAGCTCTCCAGCTGCCAGCTCGGCATCACCCTGACCACACTGCTGACCGGTTTCTTGATGGAACCGGCCATCAGCAGCCTGCTGCGCCCGCCGCTGGCGGCGCTGGGCCTGGCCGAGGCGGTCATTCAGCCCATCGGCGCGGTGATCGCCATGGTGATCGCCACCCTGCTCTCCATGTTGCTGGGCGAACTGGTGCCGAAGAACGCTTCCATTGCCCTGCCGATGGCAGTCGGCAAGCTGGTGGCACGGCCCCAACTGGTCTTCACCGCCGTTTTCAAGCCGTTCGTGCTGATGCTCAACGGCTTCGCCAACAAGGTGCTCCACCTGTTCGGGCTGGAGGCCAAGGAAGAGCTCTCCGGAGCCCGGACCCCCTCCGAGCTGGCGTCGCTGGTGCGCCGTTCCGCCGAGATGGGCACGTTGGACGCCGGAACCGCCAACTTCCTGGCCAAGACGCTGACTTTCTCCGGCCGGAGCGCGGCCGACGTGATGACGCCGCGGATCCGCGTTGAGTTCATCGATGCGGACCAGACCGTGGCCGACCTGATCGCCGCGGCCCGCCGCACCGGCTACTCCCGGTTCCCGGTGCTCGGCGATTCCCCGGACGACGTCCGCGGCGTCGCGCATATCAAGAAGGCCATCGGCGTCCCGCGCAAGAAGCGTGCGTCACTGCCCGCGGCCACCATCATGACCGACGTGCTGAGGGTACCGGAGACGGTGCACCTGGATTCGCTGCTGTCCGAACTGCGGGCCGCGAACCTGCAGTTCGCCGTCGTGCTCGACGAATACGGCGGAACCGCCGGAGTGGTCACGCTGGAGGACTTGGTGGAGGAAATTGTCGGCGAGGTCGCCGACGAACACGACCGGGTGAAGCCCGGAGTGCTGCAGAGCGCGGCCGGCAACTGGTATTTCCCCGGCCTGATGCGCCCGGATGAGGTCACCGACCAAATTCCGCAGCTGTCCGTGCCGGACGAGGCCAGCTACGAGACGGTGGGCGGCTTCATCATGGCCGAGCTGGGCCGGATTGCCGTGGTCGGCGATACCGTTCCGGTGGACGGCGGAACCCTGGAGGTCGAGCGGCTGGACGGACGGCGGGTGGACCGCGTGCGCTTCATCCCCGATCCGGCAACCGGTGCGGTACAGCCCGATGCCGGCAAGGCGGGTGAGCTCTGATGGCGGCGATGGGTATTTTCTGGTTGGTCGTGCTGCTGATTGGCAACGCCTTCTTCGTCGGCGCCGAGTTCGCCGTCATGTCCGCGCGCCGCAGCCAGATCGAGCCCCTGGCGGAGGCCGGCTCCAAGCGTGCCAAGACCACGCTGTGGGCCATGGAGCATGTTTCGCTGATGCTGGCCTGCGCCCAGCTGGGCATCACGGTGTGTTCGCTGCTGATTCTGAACGTGGCCGAACCGGCGATCAAGGAATTGCTGCTACTGCCGCTGGAAGGATGGCTGGGCGTTCCGCATGAGGTCTCCTATGGGATTTCCTTCGCCGTGGCGCTGGTGGTGGTGACCTTCCTGCACGTGACCTTTGGCGAAATGGTGCCGAAGAACATTTCCGTTTCCGTGGCGGACAAGGCCGCGCTGCTGCTCGCTCCGCCGTTGGTGGCCGTGTCCAAGGTGGTGCGGCCGGTGATCGCCACGCTGAACTGGTCGGCCAACCACATCCTCCGGGCGGTCCGGATTCAGCCGAAGGACGAGGTGACCTCCACCTTCACGCTGGAGGAGGTCCAGTCGATCGTGCAGGAGTCCACCAAGCACGGACTGGTGGACGACGACGCCGGACTGATCTCCAGTTCGCTGGAGTTCTCGGCCGTCACGGCGGCCACCGTGATGGTGCCCCTGGACCAGTTGGTGACCATCGGCGTCGACACCACTCCCGAGCAGTTCGAGCGGGTGGTGGGCCGGACCGGGTTCTCCCGGTTTGCGGTGGCCGACGCCGACGACAACCTGACCGGGTACCTGCACCTGAAGGACGTCATGACCATCCCGGAGGACCGGTTCAATAAGACGATTCCGCTCACGAAGGTCCGCACCCTGGCCAACTTGGCGCTGGATGAGGAAATCGAGGACGCGCTGGGTGTCATGCAGCGGACCGGGTCGCATCTGGCCCGCGTACTGGGCACCGACGGCAGCACCCACGGCGTGCTGTTCCTCGAGGACGTGATCGAAGTGCTGGTGGGCGAGATCCGCGACGAGACCCAGGCCCAGGGCCTGCGCCGGACCGGCGAATAGTCCACCCGAGGGCGCGGGACTGCTGCGGCGGTTCCGCGCCCTCGGCGCACGGTAATGCGAACGGTTCGCAATGCGCTAAGCTGGGAATCCTTATTGTTATTGATTCTCATCTGTGAGTAGAACCGAGGTCGCCCGTGAGGCACTCCCGTACCACCCCTGTGTTGGCAGGCCTGGCCGCGACGGCTCTGTTGCTGTCCGGTTGCGCGGCCGCCGGGGGAGCGGACGAACCGGACGGCACGTTGAAGGTGGTCGCCTCCACGAACGTTTACGGGGACCTGGCCCGCAGCATCGGCGGCGACCAGGTGGAAGTCACCTCGATCATCGACCGGATGGCCCAGGACCCGCACTCCTACGAAGCAACGGCCCGCGACAAGCTGGCGGTGTCCAAGGCCGACCTGGTGCTGGAAAACGGCGGCGGCTACGACACGTTCATGCACACCCTCGCCGACGATACCGGTGTGGACCACCACAACATCATCACTGCGGTTGAGCTCTCGCCGCTGCCCGGGGCCGACGACGAGGCGCCGCACGCTCCGGCGGCGACAGACGCCGGCGACGACCACACGGACCACGGCCACGGCGGCTTCAACGAGCACGTCTGGTACGACCTGCCCACCATGGCGAAGGTTGCCGACGCCGTTGCCGCGAAGCTGTCCGCGCTGGATCCGGAGCAGGCCGACGCCTTCAAGGCCAACGCCGGGCAGTTCCAGGCCGGACTGGACAAGCTGCAGGCCGAGGTGGACGGACTGGCTGCTGCCGCCAACGGGAAAGCCGTAGCGGCAACCGATCCGGTGCCGCTGCACCTGTTCGATGCCCTGGGCCTGGAGAACAAGACCCCTGACGACTTCATGGAGGCCGCGGAGGAAGGCAGCGATGCCTCCCCGCAGGCCCTGAAAGCAGCCGAAGACCTGGTCACTGGCGGCTCGGTCCGGTTCGTCGCCTACAACGAACAGACCGAGGGACCGCAGACACAGCGCCTCCGCCTGTTGGCGGAGAAGGCGGACATCGCCGTCGTCGATTTCACTGAAACATTGCCGGAAGGCCAGGACTACCTGGACTGGATGACGGCAAACCTCCAGGCCGTGGAGAAGGCGCTGCGCGGATGAGCGGGGCCCCGACCGCCGCCGTCCGCCTGCAAGGTGCTTCGCTGTCCTTTGGCCGGCGCGTGCTGTGGCATGACCTGGACTTGACCATCAAGCCGGGGGAGTTCTTCGCGGTACTGGGTCCGAACGGTTCCGGGAAGACCAGCTTCCTGCGCGTGTTGCTGGGCCTGCAGCCGCTGAGCCACGGCACGGCCGAGATCAACGGGCGGCCGCTGGAACGCGGCAGCCGGGACATCGGCTACATCCCGCAGCAGAAGACCTTCGCGCCGGAGACACCACTGCGCGCCCGTGATCTGGTGGGCCTGGGCCTGGACGGCCACCGGTGGGGCATCCGGCTTAACCCGCGCAAACATCGCCGGCGGGTGGACGAACTGCTGGAAATGGTCGGCGCCGAGGGGTACGCGGAGGCCCCGGTAGGGCAGCTTTCCGGCGGCGAGCAACAGCGGCTTCGGGCGGCCCAGGCACTGGCATCCGACCCCCAAGTGCTGCTCTGCGATGAGCCGCTGCTCTCGCTCGACCTGCACCACCAGCAGGCGGTCAGTGCGATGATCAACCGGCAATGCCATGAAAAGAACAGCGCCGTGGTCTTCGTGACCCATGAAATCAATCCCATCATCGACTACGTGGACCGGGTGTTGTACCTGGCCGGCGGCCAGTTCCGCGTGGGCACGCCGGAAGAAGTGATGACCACCGAGGTGCTGTCGCGGATGTACAACAGCCACGTGGAAGTCATCCACAACCAGGGCCGCATCGTGGTGGTTGGCCTGCCGGATGCCACCACGCACCAGCATGGCGAGGGGGAATAGGCATGGACCTCTCGGAACTGCTGAACGCGGTCTTCAATTTCAGCGATTACGGCGAGTTGCTTCCGCTGGTGCGCAACTCGCTGATTGCCGGCGCCGTCCTGGGCCTGGTCGGCGGCCTGATCGGCGTGTTCGTGATGATGCGGGACCTGGCGTTTGCCGTGCACGGTATCGCCGAATTGTCCTTCGCCGGGGCGGCCTTCGCCCTGCTGATCGGCGCCAACGTGGTGTTCGGGTCGCTGGTGGGCTCGGTGATCGCGGCCGTGGTACTGGGCATACTGGGCATGCGCGCCCGGGACCGGAATTCGATCACCGGTGTGATCATGTCTTTCGGGCTGGGCCTGGGCATCCTGTTCCTGTCGCTCTATGAGGGCCGCTCCGCGAACAAATTCGGCCTGCTGACCGGGCAGATCGTGTCCGTGGACACCGTGCAACTGAACCTGCTGGCCGCGGGATCGGCGGTGGTGGTGCTGGGGCTGCTGGCCATCTGGCGTCCGTTGACCTTTGCCAGCGCCGACCCGGACCTGGCCGAGGCCCGCGGGGTGCCGGTGGGCGCGCTGGCCATCGTGTTCATGTTCCTGCTGGGACTGGCCGTGGCGCTGTCCATCCAGGTGGTCGGCGCACTGTTGGTGCTGTCGCTGGTGATCACGCCGGCGGCCGCCGCGCTCCGGGTGAGCAGTTCGCCGCGGGTCGTGGTGCTGCTGAGCGTGCTGTTCGCCGTGACCGCAACCTTGGGCGGGATCCTGCTGGCCCTCGGCGGCAGCCTGCCGATCAGCCCGTACGTGACCACGATTTCGTTCCTGATCTACGTGGTGTGCCGGCTGGCCGGCGCCCGGCGGCAGCGCCGCGGCCGAGTGGGGCGGCGCACCGAGCCCGCGGTGAAGGTCAGCGCCGGATAAACGCCGGCATGACGGCGTGCCGGCGCTACCGGGTTGCGGCGGAATCGGGTACCGGCGCAACGGGGGACCGCGCTGCGGAGTTACTGTCCGGGGCTGCTGGCCGAGGCTACTCGGCGGCGCTGCATTCCGGGCACAGCCCGTACATTTCCACGGTGTGCGCCACCTGCGTGAAGCCGTGCTCCCTCGCCATCCGCGCCGCCCACTGTTCCACCGCCGGAGCCTCGATCTCCACGGTCTTGCCGCAGGTCCGGCAGAGCAGGTGGTGGTGATGATGTTCGACGGCGCAGCGCCGGTAGACGGCTTCGCCCTCGCCGTTGCGCATCACGTCCAGTTGCCCGTCGTCGGCCATCGACTGCAGGATCCGGTAGGTGGTGGCCAGGGAAACCGGCTCGCCGCGTTCCTGCAATAAACGGTGCAGTTCCTGCGTGCTGACGAAGTCCTCCAGGCTGTCCAAGGCGGTGGCCACCGCTACCCGCTGGCGGGTCACTCGCTGCTCCGGACCGCGGCGCTGCGCCTGCGGTTTGGCTGACGGGACGGACATGTCCGCTTCGGCTCCTTGCTGCTGGTTCTGGACGCCCGTGGGCTCCTTCCAGCCTACCAGCCGGCCTGATTTGCCGGGCCTGCGGGGCCGCCATACCGCCTTCCGCCCGGCGCGGTTAGGGTTGGTGCCATGCAGCTGACTAAATTCACCCATTCCTGCGTCCGGCTTGAAGAGAGCGGGCACGTCCTGGCGATCGACCCGGGCAATTTTTCCGAGGTGGAGCAGGCTCTCGACGGGGCCTCCACCGTCCTGGTGACCCACGAGCACGCGGACCATCTGGACCGTGACCGGGTGCTCGCCTTGCTCGCGGCGGCAGACGGAATGGAACTGTACGCTCCGGCCTCGGTTGCGGCCGAGCTACGGGCGCTCGCCCCGGCGTCATCGGAACGGATCCACGCCGCCGAGCCGGAGACGGAGTTCGCGGTGCCGGGATTCCGCATCCGCACCTTCGGCGGCCAGCATGCGTTGATCCATCCGCACATCCCGGTGGTGGCCAACATCGGCTACGTCATCAACGACAACCTGTACCACCCGGGGGATTCGTTCATCGTGCCGCACGGGCTGATGGTGAAGAACGTGCTGGTACCCATCCACGCTCCCTGGTCCAAGACGGCCGAGGTGATCGACTTCGTCACCGCCATGCGCGCCGAGCATGCCTACCCGATCCACGACGCCGGGCTCAGCGACCGCGGCCTGCCGCTGGTGGAAAAGCACGTGACGCTTTTCGGCGGCCACTACGGCACCAGCTACCGGCACCTGTCGCCGGGGGACAGCGTAGAACTGGCCTGAACGTCGGGGCAGGCGGTGTCCGGGCGTGGATGCTTGGCCCGGTACCCGCTGCTGTGATGGACTGGCCGGACACCGGCGGGCAACGACGCCCGCCAGCAGTCAGGAGGAGATCTCATGAGGACTCTGATGGACGTGCAGACGCTGCGGGAACGGATGATCTCCGGACGGCGCACCGTACTGCTTGATGTCCGCTGGAAACTCGGCGACGGCCAGGGAGACGGCCAGCGCCGCTACCGCCAGGCCCATATCCCCGGTGCGGTCTACGTTGACCTGCCGTCCGAACTCGCGTCCGCGCCGTCCGCGGCCGGCGGACGCCATCCGCTGCCGGAGCCGGAGGCCTTCCGCGAGGCCGCGCGGGACTGGGGGATCAACAACGACGACGTGGTGGTTGCCTACGACGAGAACGGCGGCCTTTCCGCTGCCCGGGTGTGGTGGCTGCTGCGCGACGGCGGCTTCGACTCCGTGTACCTGCTCGACGGCGGACTGGCCGCGTGGCTTGCCGAAGGGTACGAGCTAGACAGCGGCGACGAGTTGGCCTCGCTGGGAAATGTCGAACTGGGCAGCGGGCGAATGCCGCGCCTGGAGCTGGACGAGGTGCTGGACTTCGCCGGCACCTCGCTGTTGCTCGATGCCCGCGCCGCCGAGCGCTACCGGGGTGAGTTGGAGCCGGTGGACCCGCGTGCAGGCCACATTCCGGGCGCGGTAAGCGCACCGACCACGAAGAATCTGGCCCGCGGCGGCCAGTTCCTGCCCGCCGCGGAACTGGCCGCGCGGTTCAAGGATTTGGGCGCCGACGGTCGGGATGTGGCGGTCTATTGCGGTTCGGGTATCAACGCCGCGCACCAGATTGCGGCCTTGGCCGAGGCCGGCATCGATGCGGCCTTGTTTCCTGGTTCGTGGTCCCAGTGGTGCGGGCATCCGGACCTGCCGATAGCCACCGGGGCCGAGCCGTGAACGGCAGCCGTCCGGCCTCGCAGACCCGGAACCCGGAGCGTCACACACGGTGCGTCCCGGTGGCATGGCGGTCCGGCAAACGGTAGCGTCGAGCTCATGACACTTGGCCGTCCGGCACCCCCGCCACTGGGGAAACCCCTTTCACCGAAGCAGGAACAGGTGGCCCACGCGGCCGCGGACCGGCAGACATCGAGGAGCAGCATGAACACGGCCTTGGCCTACGGCGTGGAGGCCCCGGGTTCCGGTTTGGTCCCGCTGCAGGTGGAGCGCCGCGACCCGGAGGCGCACGACGTGGAGATCGCCATCGCGTTCTGCGGCCTCTGCCATTCCGACGTGCATACCGTCCGCGGGGAGTGGCGCGAGATCGACTACCCGCTGGTGCCCGGCCACGAGATCGTCGGCCGGGTCACCGCCATCGGCCAGGACGTGACCCTGCACGCCATCGGCGATCTGGTGGGCGTGGGCTGCATGGTGGACTCGTGCCGCGACTGCGCCGCCTGCGACGAGGGGCTGGAACAGTACTGCGACAAGGGCGCGGTGGGCACCTACGGGGCCCGCGACCGGCGCCACGGCGGTGAGGTGACGCAGGGCGGATACGCAAGCTCCGTCGTCGTCGATGAGAATTTTGTGCTGCGGATGCCGCCGGAGCTGGATCCGGCCGCGGCGGCACCGCTGCTGTGCGCAGGCATCACCACGTACTCGCCGATGCGTTACTTCGGCGTGGAAGCCGGCGATTCCGTCGGCGTGGTGGGTCTCGGCGGGCTGGGGCATATGGCCGTCAAGCTGGCCAAGGCCATGGGCGCGTCCGTGACGGTCTTCACCAGCTCGGCGGGTAAGGCCGATTCCGCCCGTGCGCTTGGTGCCGACCACGTGGTGGTGACCGGCGATGACGAGGCGCTCGCCGCCGCCCGGCGCAGCGTGGACCTGGTGATCGATACGGTGTCCGCGGCCCACGACCTGGCGCCCTACTTGCGGACGATCCGGCGCGACGGCGCGCTGATCCAGCTGGGTGTCCCGCCGGAGCCGATGCCGCCGGTGCCGGTCAACCTGCTGATGGGCCACCGGATTGCCTACGGCGCATCGAACATCGGCGGCATCGCAGAAACCCAGGAGATGCTCGACTTTTGCGCCGAGCACGGGATCACCGCCGACGTGGAGCTGGTGCGTGCCCCGGAGCTGAACCAGGCCTATGACCGGATGGTGGCCGGGGACGTTGCCTACCGGTTTGTGCTGGACATCGCCTCGCTCAACGACTGAACCATCGCCGGTCCAGCGATCCGCCGACCGCTGACCGCTGCCCAACCGACTTTCTGATTGACTGACCTACGATAAGGATTGTGTCCATGAGCACACTGTTCACCAAAATCATCGACGGCGAGATTCCCGGCCGCTTCGTCTGGAAGGACGATGACGTGGTGGCTTTCCTGAGCATCAATCCGCTCGCGGACGGGCATGCGCTGGTGGTGCCGCGCCAGGAAGTGGACCGCTGGACCGATGCCCCGGCCGACCTGCTGCAGAAGCTCACAGCGGTTGCGCAGACCATCGGCAAGGCCCAGGTGGAGGCCTTCGGCGCCGCCCGTGCCGGCCTGATCATCGCCGGCTTCGAGGTGGACCACCTGCACCTGCATGTCTGGCCGTCGAACTCGGAGGCCGAGTTCGACTTCAAGCGCGCCCAGCAGAACCCCGATCCGGACGTGATGGAGGAGTCAGCCAAGCAGCTGCGGGCGGCGCTGCGCGACGCCGGCCACGGGGATAACGTCCCCGAAGACTGATCTGGAGCTTTCCGGAGGGTGGCGGCGGTGGACGACGTTCCGGGCGGCGCGGCGGGGAGATCAGGCCGTGGGTCGACGGGCCCGAGGTTAGGGCTTGGCGTCCAGTTCACCCGGCGTCGTCCAGATGCGGGGCAATAACCCCTGATGTGGGGCGCCAAACCCTGTGGTCACGGCGAGATCAGGGCCCGTAACCCCTAACCTCGGCCAGCCCGTGACCTCAAGGCCTAACCGCGGCCAGCCCCTGACCTCGCGGGCGGCCCCGCGGCCAGCGCCAGCGCCTGACCTCGCGCCAGCCCTAGACCCTTCGGCCAGTGTCAGCCGGCGAGGGCCTCGTGCAGGGCCGCCCGGACGCGCTTCTCGGAGACCGAGAAGGCGGTGCCGAGTTCCTGCGCGAAGAAGCTGATCCGCAGCTCCTCCAGCATCCAGCGCACCTTGTCCAGCCCGGAACCGTCCAGGTTGCCCGGTTTCAGGGCCGCCCGGGCGTCGTCGTACTCGTCTTCGAGCCGCTGAACCACGGACATCTGCTGTGCGTCCCGGCCCACGGCGGTGGGCAGTTTCTGCAGCCTGCGCTCGATGCCCGCCAGGTAGCGCGGCAACTGGCTGAGCTGGGCGTAGCCGGTGGCGGCCACGAATCCGGGGTAGACCAGCTGCTCCAGCTGGCTCTTGATGTCGGAGAGCGGGCTGATCAGGGCCAGGCTGGCGTTGGACTTCAGTTCCTTCTGGATCCGCCGGGCACTGGAGAGGATTTTTTCCACAATCGCGGTCACGGTGAAGACGGTGTCGATCAGCTCGGCGCGGACCTGTTCGTACAAGGCATCAAAGCCGGCCTTGGTGAACGGCAGTTCGGCGGGGACCAGCTTGTCCACCGCGGCCTGCGTGCAGTCATCGATCAGCGAGGCCACTGAGCCGTGCGGATTCTGCGTGAAGGTCAGCTTCTCCGTGTTGTTCAGGTGGTCCAGCACGTACCGCTGCGGCGAGGGAACGCGCAGCACCAGCAGCCGGATGACGCCGGAGCGCATGGCCGACTGCTGGCTCGCCGGGGTCTGGAAGACCCGCACCCCCGCGGTGGTGCCCTCGTCCACCAGCGCCGGATAACCGGTCACGGTGTGGCCTGCCACCTCGCGCTTAACCTCGCGGGGCAGGTCACCATCAGGCCAGGCCGTCAGGCCGCTGCGTTCCTGCACGCCGCCGGGCGTCAGCCCCGGGGAGGTCGACGACGGTGCGTCGGCAGCGGGGACGGTGCCCTGCCGGCCGCCGTGCTTGCCATGCTTCTTGCCGGGGGCGCCGCGGCCCGTGTCCGCCGACGGCCGGCCCGGCGGTCGACCAAGGCCGCTCGCGGCCGCTTGGGGACCCGGCGTTGCGCCCAGCGACTCGGCGATGGCCCGCCGGTTGGCCGGCGCCAGTTCCAGCTGCAGCTTCGCCAGGTCCTTGGCCTCGTCCAGCACCTTGCCCTTGCCATCCAGCACCTGGAAGGTCATCCGCAGGTGCGGCGGCACGGTGTCCCAGTTCCAGGAACCGGGCGGGATGATGTGCCCCTTCAACCGGCGCAGCACCAGTTCCAGCGAAGGCTCCAGCGCATCCTCGGCCGGGTTGAAGTCCGCTGCCAGCGCCGCCGCCGCGCTCCGGGCCACGTCCGGCGCCGGGACAAAGTTCTTGCGGATCTGCTTGGGCAGCGACTTGATCAGCGCCGTCACCAGTTCCACCCGAAGTCCGGGGATCTGCCAGCGGAAGGGGGCCTCATCCAGCTGGTTCAGGAACAGGACCGGCACGTGCACGGTCACACCGTCGGACGGATCCGGGGTCGCGCCCGGTGCCACCGGCGAGAATTCATAACTCAGCGGGAGCTCGAACGACCCCTGCAGCCAGGTCTTCGGGAACGCCGACGCGTCCAGTTCCTCGGCGTCGGCGGCCAGCACGGCGTCCGGATCGAAATCCAACAGCGTGGGATCCTCGGCGCGGGCGTCCTTCCACCACTTGTCGAAGTGCCGTTCGGAGACCACGTCGGGCCCGATCCGCTCGTCGTAGAACTCGAACAGCGTCTCGTCGTCGACGCGCAGGTCGCGGCGGCGCATCCGGGTTTCCAATTCCTCCACCTCGGCCAGCAGCCTGCGATTGCGGTGGAAAAACTTGTGGTGCGTGCGCCAGTCGCCTTCCACCAGGGCGTGGCGGATGAACAGCTCGCGGCTGAGCTCCCGGTCGATCCGGCCGTACTGGATCCGACGCTGCGGGACAATCGGCACTCCGTAGAGCGTGACCTTCTCATAGGCCATCACCGAGCCCATCTTCTTGGACCAGTGCGGCTCCGAATACGTGCGCTTGCACAGCTGCGGGGCAATCTCCTCGGCCCACGCGGGGTCGAAGGTGGCCGCCACCCGGGCCCAGAGCCGCGATGTTTCCACCAGCTCGGCCGCCATCACCCAGTCCGGTGACTTTTTGAACAGCGCCGAGCCCGGGAAGATGGCGAACCGGGTGCCGCGGGCGCCGGCGTATTCGCGTTTGCGCTCCTCATAGGCGCCAATGTGGCTGAGCAGGCCGGCCAGCAGCGACTTGTGGATGTCATCGTGCTTGCCCGCGGGGTCCACATCCCGCCCGGACTCCAGCGTGATGCCCAGCGGCTTGGCCAGCTGGCGCAGCTGCGCGAACAGGTCCTGCCACTCGCGGACCCGCAGGTAGTTGATGAACTCGGTGCGGCACAGCTTGCGGAACTGGGTCGAGGAGAGCTCCTGCTGCTTCTCCTGCAGATAACGCCACAGGTTCAGCACCCCGGTGAAGTCGGACTTCTCATCCACAAACCGCTTGTGCTTCTCGGTGGCCTGCTGCTGGTGGTCGGTGGGGCGTTCCCTCGGGTCCTGGATGGTCAGCGCCGCCGCCAGCACCATCACCTCGCGCACGCATCCGCGCTGGCCGGCTTCCACAATCATCCGGCCCAACCGGGGGTCCACCGGAAGCAGCGCCAGCTTGCGCCCGACGGCGGTGAGCCCCGGTTTCGCCCGGTCTCCACGCGGCGCTGACGCGCCCGGTGATCGACTAAGCGCAGCGCGTGGAGATCCGACCACCGAAGTGCCGGGCTCGGGCAGGGCGCCGAGTTCGCGCAGGAGGGTGACGCCGTCGTTGATGGCACGGGTCTCGGGAGGCTCCACGAACGGGAACGCCTCAATGTCCTTGGAGTCCCGGGCCACGCCCATGGCGGTCATCTGCAGGATGACGGCGGCCAGGTTGGTGCGCAGGATTTCCGGGTCGGTGAATTCCGGCCGGGAGTCGTAGTCTTCTGCGGAGTAGAGCCGGATGGCTATGCCGTCGCTGACGCGGCCGCAGCGGCCCGATCGCTGGTTGGCCGAAGCCTGCGAGATCCGTTCAATCGGCAGCCGCTGGACCTTGGTGCGGTGCGAGTAGCGGGAGATGCGTGCCGTTCCGGTGTCGATCACGTACTTGATGCCCGGAACGGTCAGCGAAGTCTCGGCCACGTTGGTGGCCAGCACAATCCGGCGCTGGCTGCCGGGGGAGAAGACGCGGTGCTGCTCCGCCAGTGAGAGCCGGGCGTAGAGGGGCAGGATCTGGGTGCCCGCCAGCCGGCGGTTGGTCTTGATCCTGGCCGCGAGGGCATCGGCGGCATCGCGGATTTCGCGCTCGCCGGAGAAGAAGACAAGGATGTCGCCGGGTGTTTCCAGGGACAGTTCGTCCACCGCGTCGCAGACGGCGTCGAGCGGGTCCCGGTCTTCTTCCAGTTCGTCCACGTCCGGGTTGTCGGCGTCCGTGCCCGCCGGTTGGTTCAGCGGGCGGTAGCGGATTTCCACCGGGTAGGTCCGGCCGGAGACTTCGATGACGGGCGCCGGGTCTTCGTCGCTGCCGAAGTGACGGGCGAACCGCTCGGGATCGATGGTGGCCGAGGTGATGATCACCTTCAGGTCCGGCCGCTTCGGCAGGACACGCTTGAGGTAGCCCAAGATGAAGTCGATGTTGAGGCTGCGTTCGTGTGCCTCGTCGATGATGATGGTGCTGTACTTCTTCAGCAGCTTGTCGTGCTGGATCTCGGCGAGCAGGATGCCGTCGGTCATCAGCTTGATCCGGGTATCGCGGCTGACTTCGCCGGTGAAACGGACCTGGAAGCCCACTTCCTCGCCGATCCTCACATCCAGCTCTTCGGCAATGCGCTCGGCCACGGTCCTGGCCGCCAGCCGCCTGGGCTGGGTATGGCCGATCAGACCCTTCTCGCCCAGGCCCAGTTCCAGGCACATTTTCGGGATCTGGGTGGTTTTGCCGGAACCGGTTTCGCCGGCGATGACGGTCACTTGGTTTGCGGCAATGGCCGCCATGATGTCCTCGCGCCGCTCGGAAACCGGCAGGGCCGAGGGATACGTGATATTCACAGCCATGATTGATCACAGTCTAGCGGTTGGGCCGGTTGCCCCCGCCCGTCCGGACAGGCGGCCACGGCTGCAAGCCGCTTGTGGACGAAAATAACTATCCGGCGACATAAGGACGCAATTTGTCCGGCAGGCGAGACGTATCTCATATGGTTGTCCTGACCCCGCGGGTCTGATTAGACAATGTGACTCGGTTCACAGGTAAGATCTTCAGGACGCTTTCCGCAGGGATCGCCTGCCACATCTTCCGGCGCCGAAGACGCTGCCGCGTGTGGCGGACCGCAACAGCTGCGCCGGGGAGGGGCAGCAAGCGGAACTGTGCCGGACTACCGGCACATGATGGACATTCGAAAGGAACACCGTGAAGAAACGCTCGACCATGTTCGGCCTGGGTGCAGGCCTGCTGGCCACCACCCTGCTGGTTTCCGCGTGCGGCAGCTCGGCATCGTCCGAGGGCGAGGCGGCCGATGGCGCCACCGAATCCGTGGAAATCGGCATCAGCCAGATTGTTTCGCATCCGTCCCTGGACGCGACCGCCGTAGGGTTCAAGAAGGCGTTGGCCGACAACGGCTATGTCGAGGGTGAGACCGTGACCTACGACGAGCAGAACGCGCAGGGCGACCAGGCCACGGCCACCTCCATCGCCGGCAAGTTCGCCACCGACAAGAAGGACCTCATCCTGGCGATCGCCACGCCGACCGCGCAGGCAGCCGTCCAGGCCATCATGGACACCCCGATCCTGTTCACCGCCGTCACCGATCCGGTATCCGCCGACCTGGTGGAAAGCGCGGACGCCCCGGGTTCCAACGTCACCGGTACGTCCGACCGTAACCCCGTCGAAGAGCAGCTGGCCCTGGTCAAGGAGCTGAACCCGGACGCGAAGTCCGTGGGCATCGTCTACTCCTCGGGCGAGGTCAACTCCGGCGTCCAGGTTGAATGGGCCAAGGAAGCCGGGAAGAAACTGGGCCTGGACATCAAGGAAGCGGCCATCTCCAACTCGACCGAAGTCCAGCAGGCCGCGGAGTCGTTGGACGTCGACGCGTTCTATGTCCCGACCGATAACGCCGTCGTTTCGGCCCTTGAGTCGCTGATCCAGGTGGCCGAGTCCAAGAAGATCCTCACCATCGCCGCCGAAGGTGACTCGGTGAAGCGCGGCACGGTGGCCACCTACGGCATCAACTACGAAAAGCTGGGCTACCAGACCGGCGAGATGGCTGTGAAGATCCTCAAGGGCGAGGCCGAGCCGGCATCCATGCCGGTGGAGACCCAGACCGAGCTGGAACTCTACGTCAACGAGGCCGCTGCCAAGCGCACCGGCGTCACGCTGCCCGACGGCTTCACCGACAAGGCCAAGGCCGAGCACGTCTTCAAGTAAACCCGAAGGCACTTCCAGCGCGAGCTGACGAAGTCCACAGTCCGCCCGGCGGCAGGCCACCCCGGCCGCCGGGCGGACCCCACGAGAGAACCAAGGTCCTTTACCTATGATTACCGCGGTTGAGCTTGGGCTGATCTACGCGATCATGGCCCTGGGGGTCTATCTGACCTTCCGCATCCTCAATTTTCCCGACTTGACGGTCGACGGCAGCTTCACCACCGGTGCCGGAGTTGCCGCCATCAGCATCATCAACGGCATGCCACCCATCCTGGCGACAGTATTGGCCTTTGGCGCGGGCATGGCCGCCGGCGCCGTCACGGGCCTGTTGCATACCAAGGGCAAAATCAACGGCCTGCTGGCAGGCATCCTCACCATGATCGCCCTCTACTCCATCAACCTGCGCATCATGGGCAAGGCCAATCTGCCGCTATTGCGTGAAGAAACCTTGATCACGCCGCTGCGCGAGGCAGGACTGCTCGGTGGCATCGGCGCCATCGCCATCTTCCTGCTGGTCGCGCTGGCGGTGAAGGTGGTCATGGACTGGTTCCTGCACACCGACGTCGGACTGGCCATGCAGGCCACCGGCGATAACGAACAGATGATCCGCAGCTTCGGTGTCAGCACCGACAACCAAAAGATCCTCGGCCTGGCGCTGTCCAACGGACTGGTAGCCCTTTGCGGGGCCTTCATTGCCCAGTACCAAGGTTTTGCCGACATCGGCATGGGCATCGGCCTGATCCTGGCCGGTCTGGCCTCCGTGATCATCGGCCAGGCAATCTTCGGCACCCGCTTGATCTGGATTGCCACCCTGGCCGTCGTGTTCGGCTCGGTGCTGTACCGCGTGGTCATCCAGCTGGCGCTGGAAGCCGGACTGAAACAGACCGACATGAAGCTGGTCTCCGCCGTGCTCGTGGTCATGGCGCTGCTCCTTCCGCAATGGAAGGTCTTCGCCCGGGTCGGTGGCCTGGGGAAGATGAAGAAATCCCTGACGGGAGCGAAGGGCTGACATGCTGGATATCAAGAACGTTCACAAGACCTTCTTCGCGGGCACCGTCAACGAACGCGTTGCCCTGCAGGACATCAATTTGACGCTGGCTGCCGGCGAATTCGTCACGGTCATCGGCAGCAACGGCGCCGGTAAATCGACCATCCTGAACATCACCTCCGGCAAGCTGCGCCCGGACAGCGGCACGGTGAGCATTGACGGCAATGACGTCACCCGGCTCGCAGACCATCAGCGCGCACGCTTCATCGGACGCGTCTTCCAGGATCCGATGGCCGGCACCTCGCCGGAAATGACCATCGAAGAGAACCTGGCCATCGCCTTCGAGCGCGGCAAGCGGCGCGGTTTGCGTCCCGGCGTGACCCGGAAGAAGCGCGAGTTCTTCACAGAGGAACTGCGCTCCCTGGAACTGGGGCTGGAAAACCGGCTCAAGGCCAAGGTGGGACTGCTCTCGGGTGGCCAGCGGCAGGCCCTGTCGCTGTTGATGGCCACCTTCAGCAGCCCCAAGATCCTGCTGCTGGACGAGCACACCGCCGCACTGGATCCGCAGCGTGCGGAACTGGTCAGCCGGCTGACGGCCGAGGTGGTGGACCGCCACCAGCTGACCACCCTGATGGTCACGCACAACATGGAGCAGGCACTGCGGCTGGGCACCCGGCTGATCATGATGCATGACGGCCGGATCATCCTGGATCTGGATCAGGAGCAGAAGCTGAAGGCCACCGTGCCGGATCTGCTGCACGAGTTCGAAAAGATCAAGGGCGTGGTGGACGACCGCACCATGCTCCAGTAGCAACCGGCGCTCCCGGCGCAACAGCACTCGGCAGCGTACGACGGCGGCTGTCCCACCTATGCGGGTGGGGCGGCCGCCGTTTCCGTGCCCGCGGCGGCGGACAAGCGGCCGGCGAGCTCTGCGGCGCGTTGCCGGAATTCCGCCGGTTCCAGGATCTCGAAGGCGAAACCGACGGCGGCCAGCTGGACCAGGGGATAGTCGAGCGAGTCGTAACCGGCGCGCAGCACGGTGGCACCGCCGTCGGCGGACAGGGTGGCGATGTTCGGCGGGATCCGCTCGGCGACCGCCTGCAGCGGAGCGTGGATCCGCACCACGACGTCGAACTGGTACGGAGACCGCGTGATTGACTGTTGGACGTACGCGGCAAGGTCCGGCTGCGGCAGCTGGCGCGGGGCGAAGCGTTCCCTGGGCGTCGGAACCGACTCGAACCGGTCCACCCGGTAGGTGCGCCAGTCCTGCCGGCCGGTGTCGTAGGCCACCAGGTACCAGCGGCGCCCCGTGTCCACCAGCCGGTACGGTTCGGTCAGCCGGCGGGAGGATTCTCCGTCCGCCTTGGCGTAGCGGAAGCCGATCACGCGCCGCTCGGCGATGGCGCTGGAAATTCCGGTCAGCACCTCGGGATCCACCGCCGCGGTGGGGCCGGCCAGGGTGACCACGGCATTCTTCAGCGTGGAGAACTTGGGCCGCAGCCTCGAAGGCAGCACCTGCTCCAGCTTGGTCAGGGCCCGCAGCGAGGCTTCGCCGACGCCTGCCACCGGGCTGGCCGTCACCGCGCTGAGGCCCAGCGCCACGGCCAGCGCCTCGTCGTCGTCAAGCAGCAGCGGCGGAAGCTGGGCGCCCGCACCCAGCTGGTAGCCGCCGGCCACACCGGGGGAGGCGTTGATGGGATAGCCCAGGTTGCGCAGCTTGCCGATGTCCCGGCGCACCGTGCGTTCGGTGACGCTCATCCGCTCGGCCAAGGCGGAGCCGGTCCACTCCCGGCGCATCTGGAGCAGGGAAAGCAGTTGCAGCAGCCGGGCTGACGTTTCGAGCATGGGCACCTGTCTGAAGCGGCCGGCCCGGCGGATGCTTTCCGCGCGGCCCGGAGCCGGAATTTCCGGGACAAGGCCAATCTACTCGTGAATGCGGACAGGAGCTGTCCGTGATGACCGCCCTGCAGGCGGATGGGGAGCAGCAGAGACTGGGCAAGGACGGCCAGGCCGCTCCAAGATGGACTCGAGAGCCCGTGTGGTGGCGGGACTCAGGGGTGATGGGAGCGGCGATGACTTTCAATGCGGCAGTGGAATTGGTGGAGCAGCTGACCTGGCACTGGGACGCCCAGGCCCGTCCCCGGTTGCATGGGCTCACCGACGAGGAGTATTTCTGGGAACCAGCCGAGGGCTGTTGGAATGTCCGGCACCGTGGCACCAGCACCGCCCAGATGGCCGTGGGGGCCGGGGACTTTGTCATCGAATTCGCGGTCCCGGAGCCAAAACCGCCGCCGGTAACCACGGTCGCCTGGCGACTGAACCACATTCTGGTGGGGGTGCTGGGGAGCCGGAACGCTTCGCACTTCGGCGGCCCACGGGTGGGCTACGGGTCCTTCGAGTATCCCGGGACCGCGGCCGGGGCATTGGCCCTGCTCGACGACTACTACGCGCGGTGGCTCGACGGTGTCCGAGCGCTCGGCGAGGATGGGCTGGGCCGGCCGTGCGGTCCTGCGGAAGGCGCCTTTGCCGACCGGTCGTTGGGAACCCTGGTGCTGCACATCAACCGGGAAATGATCCATCATCTGGCCGAGATTGCACTCCTGCGGGACTTGTTCGCCCACCGCCAGTAGCAAGAGGAAGCCCGGCCGGGTTGCGGTCGGGCTTGGAGCGGATCCAGATCAGGCAACGATCGGCTCAGACCAACCGGGGAAGGTCGGCGTACGGGCGGCTCGGGACGGTGCCGGCGGTCCAGTCGGCGTGTGAACGTTCCGGCGGGGTGGCGCCGCGGCCGTCACGGATGATCAATCGGATGGTGGCGCCGATGACGAACAGTGCCAGTGCGGTAATCAGAAGTAGTTCCATGCCTCTATGGTGATCCCGCGGCAGCGGAAAAAAGAGTGGCAGAAACGACCATAAAGCACAAAAAACTGCCATACTAGTTGCATGTTGAAAACAGTGGCTGTGGTGGTGCTTCCGGGGGCCGCACCGTTCGAGTTTGGAGTGGTCTGCGAAGTCTTCGGCATCGACCGGTCCGACCGCGGCACCGGCGTTCCGGCGTTCGACTTCCGGATCTGCACGACCGTGCCAGGCGTGGTCAGCAGCAAGCTGGGATTCTCCCTGAACGTCCCGCTTGGACTGGAGGCTGCCGCCGACGCGGACCTGGTGGTGGTAGCGCCCTACCAGCAGATGGACCAGGTCCCGGACGAACTGCGGGACGCCCTGCACGCCGCGCATGCCCGCGGCGCCTGGGTGCTGTCCGTATGCTCGGCGGCCTTTGTGCTGGCCGAGGCGGGGCTGCTGGACGGGCGCCGCGCCACAACGCACTGGCAGTACTCCCATCAGCTGGCGGCCAACTATCCGCAGATCGACGTGGACGAAAACGTGCTGTACGTCGAGGATGACCGCATCATCACCAGTGCCGGGACAGCGGCGGGGATCGACGCCTGCCTGCACTTGGTCCGGACCGAGCTCGGGGCCTCGGTGGCCACGGCCATCGCCCGGGACATGGTGGTGCCGCCGCACCGGGCCGGAGGGCAGGCGCAGTATATTGACCGTCCAATGTCGCTGGCCGGCTGCCACACCCTGAAAGACCTGCTGGTGTGGCTGGATGAGAACCTGGCCCAGGATGTGACGGTCGCCCAATTGGCCGACAGGGTGCATATGTCCGAGCGGACCTTCGCCCGCCGGTTCCGGGCCGAAACCGGTGCCACCCCGGCCGCATGGATCAACGCGCAGCGGGTGCTCCGTGCGCAGGAACTGCTGGAGGAATCGGACCTGAACATCGACGAAATTGCGCGGATCACGGGATTCGGCCAAGCGGTGCTGCTGCGCCACCATTTCGCCAAGTCCGTCGGCGTCAGCCCGGCGGCCTACCGCCGAACCTTCCGCGGCAGCGGCGCCGCCGGCACTGCGGCAACGCGTGACCGCCAGCCCGCAGCAAGCGCAGCCCGGTAGGTCGGGCTTAACGCAGGAATCCCCGGCCGTGTGGCCGGGGATTCCTGCGGTCCTGCTTCATCAGTGCCCTCGATAGGATTCGAACCTACGGCCTTCTGCTCCGGAGGCAGACGCTCTATCCCCTGAGCTACGAGGGCGCGGCACCGGCTGTTCGCCCGATGCCCTGCGGGACCTATTGAGCTTATCAGCATCCGGCCCGCCAGAAGAAATGCGCAACGCCGCGCGCCTGCAGGAACCGTTGTGGAGGCGCGGCCGGCCCCTCCCCGACGGCCAGGTGCGAGCCCGGTCACAGCCGGGCCGTGGAAAGGCGGGTGGCAGAAGTGATTGCCCTATGCTTGTGGGGTGACTCCTGAAGAACTTTCCGCTGCCATTGCCGCCTGCCTGCAGGCCGCCGTCGACGCCGGCGATTTCGCCGTCGAAATGCCGGACGAGGTCCGGGTGGAGCGACCGAAGAACCGGGAGCACGGGGACTGGGCCACCAACATTGCCATGCAGCTGGGCAAGAAGGCCGGCATGAATCCACGCCAGTTTGCTGAGATTCTCAGCGCCCGGCTGGAGAAGATCGACGGCGTCGCCCGGGTTGAGATTGCCGGCCCCGGCTTCGTCAACATCACCGTGGACGCCGCCGCGGCCGGCGTGCTTGCCAAGAGCATCGTCGAAGCGGGAACCGGCTACGGCACCAGCGATGACCTGTCCGGGCAGCGCATCAACCTGGAGTTCGTCTCCGCAAACCCCACCGGGCCGATCCACCTGGGCGGCACCCGCTGGGCCGCGCTCGGCGACTCGCTGGCGCGCATCCTCGTGGCCCAGGGCGCGGACGTGGCCCGCGAATACTACTTCAACGACCATGGCTCGCAGATCGACCGCTTTGCCCGCTCCCTGCTGGCGAAAGCGAAGGGCGAGCCGGCACCGGAGGACGGCTACGGCGGAGACTATATCGCCGACATCGCCAACGCGGTGCTGGCGCAGAACCCGGACGCACTCTCGTCCGCTGACCCGCAGGAAGAATTCCGCAGCCTCGGCGTGGAGCTGATGTTCACGGCGATCAAGAAATCGCTGCATGAATTCGGCGTGGATTTCGATGTGTACTTCCACGAGAATTCGCTGTTTGAGGACGGCGCCGTGGAGAAGTTGCTGGAAGAGCTGAAAGGCTCCGGCAGCCTCTACTTCAACGACGGCGCGTGGTGGCTGAAGTCCACCGACTTCGGCGATGACAAAGACCGCGTGGTCATCAAGTCGGACGGCAACGCGGCCTACATTGCCGGCGACATCGCCTACTTCAAGAACAAGCGGGACCGCGGGTTCGACCTGTGCATCTACATGCTCGGCGCCGACCACCACGGCTACGTCGCCCGGTTGAAGGCCGCCGCGGCCGCGATGGGCGACAGTGCCGACCGGGTGGAAGTGCTGATCGGCCAGATGGTCAACCTGGTCAAGGACGGCAAACCGATGCGGATGTCCAAGCGCGCCGGCACCGTGGTGACCATGGAGGACCTCGTCGACGCCGTGGGCGTGGATGCGGCCAGGTACGCGCTGACCCGCTCGCACGCCGATTCGAACATCGACATTGACCTGGACCTGCTGGTCAAGCACAGCAACGACAACCCGGTCTACTACGTGCAGTACGCCCACGCGCGCACCTGCGCCGTCGCCCGCAATGCTGCCGCCTCCGGGGTGGAACGCAGCGCCTTCGACGCGTCGCTGCTGGACCACGCCACCGAGAACGAACTGCTGGCCGTGCTGGGCGCCTACCCGTCGGTGGTGGCCATGGCCGCGAAGTTCCGCGAACCGCACCGCGTGGCCCGCCATCTGGAAGTCATCGCCGGCGCCTACCACCGCTGGTACGACGCCTGCCGTGTCACCCCGATTGGCGACGGCGAAGTTACCGACACGCACCGAACCCGGCTGTGGTTGAACACCGCCGTGACCCAGGTGCTGGCCAACGGCCTGGACCTGCTGGGCGTCAGCGCCCCGGAGAGGATGTAATGCCCGCAGCACACGTATCCGGCGCCGCGTCAGTGCTGGCCCCGGACTGGCTGACCTGCCCGCAGGATGTCAATGCGCTGGACACCAAGCTGTGGGCCCAGGATGTGGCCCGCGGTGCAGCCGGTGAGCTGGAAGTCTCCGGCATCGGCGTCGGCGAGCTCAAGGAGCAGTTCGGCACGCCGCTGTTCGTGGTGTCCGAGGACGATTTCCGCGCCCGTGCCCGTGCCTTCAAACAGGCCTTCGACGACGCCTTCAGCTCGCTCTGCGGCGGCGTGGACGTCTACTACGCCGGCAAGGCGTTCCTGAGCGTGGAAATCGCCCGTTGGGTCGCCCAGGAAGGGCTGCGGCTCGATACCTGCAGCGGCGGGGAGCTTGCCGTCGCTGCCCGCGCCGGCATCCCGGGGGAGAACCTGGGCCTGCACGGCAACAACAAGTCGGACGCCGAGATCCACCGCGCCCTGGACATGGGGCTGGGCCGCATCGTGGTGGACAGCCTGGATGAACTGGCACGGGTCGGCGCCATCGCCGCCGGCCGGGGCGACATGGCCAACGTGATGCTGCGGCTGACCCCCGGCGTGCACGCGCACACGCACGAGTTCATTGCCACCGCGCATGAAGACCAGAAGTTCGGCCTCTCGATGGCCGGCGCCGACCAGCAGCAGGATGGCACGGAGCACGACGCCGGTGCGCCGGCTCAGTCCGACGGCTCGCCCGCAGCACAGGCCGTCGCTGCGGCGCTGGCGCACGAGTCGATCAACCTGCTGGGCCTGCACTGCCACATCGGCTCGCAGATCTTCGAGCCCGAAGGTTTCGCGCTGGCGGCCGAGCGGCTGCTGAGCTTCGTGGCGCAGGTCCGCGACGAGCACGGCGTTGACCTGCATGAACTCGATCTGGGCGGCGGCTACGGCATCGCCTACACCGAAGCCGACACTCCTCGGCCGCCGGCCGAACTCGCCCAGGCGATGGCCGCCGTCGTGCGCGCCGCCACCGAGCGGCTGGGGATCCCGGTGCCGCGGATCTCGATTGAGCCGGGCCGTGCGATCGCCGGGCCGAGCACCTTCACCCTCTACTCTGCCGGCACCCGGAAGACCGTGCAGGTTGACGTGGACGGCGGCGGCAGCCGTCCGCGGCGCTACGTGTCCGTGGACGGCGGGATGAGCGACAACGCGCGCCCGGTGCTCTACGACGCCGATTATTCGGCCGTTTTGGCCTCCCGTGTGACGGAAGCAGCGCCGATTATTTCCCGCGTGGTTGGTAAACACTGCGAGAGCGGTGACATTGTAGTCAGGAACGTTTACCTGCCCGAGGACATCGAGGCGGGGGACTTGCTGGCCGTGCCGGCGACCGGGGCCTATTGTTGGGCGCTCTCCAGCAACTACAACTATGTGGCCCGGCCGCCTGTGGTTGCCGTGCGCGGCGGCGAGGCGCGGTTGATCATCCGCGGCGAAACCGAAGACGACCTGCTGGCCCGCGACCTGGGCTGACCCCCGACGGGCGGCAGGGGTGGCGAGCGAGATAAAAGACTGAGAGTTTGGGCAGCATGAAAACGCTGAAAGTAGCACTGTTGGGATGCGGGAACGTCGGAGCCCAGGTGGCCCGGATCCTGATTGACGACGACGAAGTGCTCGCCGCACGTACCGGCGCACGGCTGCAACTGACCGGGATCGCCGTGCGCGACGTCGCCGCCAAGCGGACGGTGGAGCTGCCGGCCGAACTGTTCACCACCGAGGCCGAGCCGCTGATCAAGGACGCCGACATCGTGATCGAGCTCCTCGGCGGGCTGGAACCGGCGCGGACGCTCATCCGCAGTGCCATCGACAACGGCGCCGCCGTCGTCACCGGTAACAAGGCCCTGCTGGCGGCCGACGGGCAGGACCTGTACGCCCGCGCCGACGAGGCCGGCGTCGAGCTGTCCTTCGAAGCCGCGGTTGCCGGCGCCATCCCGCTGCTGCGGCCCATCCGCGAGTCGCTGGCGGGGGACCGCATCACCAAGGTGATGGGCATCGTCAACGGCACCACCAACTACATCCTGGACCAGATGGACACCACCGGCGCCCAGTTTGCCGACGCGCTGGCCGCCGCGCAGGAACTCGGCTACGCCGAAGCAGACCCCACCGCCGACGTGGAAGGCCATGACGCCGCGGCCAAGGGCGCCATCCTCGCCGAGCTGGCCTTCCACACCCCGTTCGATCTGGCCAACGTCCAGTGCCAGGGCATCAGCTCCATCACGGCGGACGACATTGCCGCGGCCAAGGACGCCGGCTACGTGATCAAGCTGCTCTCTATCGCCGAGCGGCTGCGCGGGAACGACGGCCAGGAGGGCGTGGCCGTGCGCGTCCACCCGACCCTGCTGCCGCGCCAGCACCCGCTGGCAGCCGTGCACGGAGCCTTCAACGCGGTTTTCGTGGAGGCCGAAAACGCCGGCGAGATGATGTTCTACGGCCAGGGCGCCGGCGGCGCGCCGACCGCCTCCGCCGTGCTGGGCGATGTGGTCAGCGCCGGCCGACGCATGGTTGGCGGCGGCCCGGGCCGGACCGAAACACCCACCGTCCAGTTGCCCGCCGTCGGACTTGACTCGGTCAAGACCAGCTACTACATCGGCCTGGACGTGGCGGACCAGCCGGGCGTACTGTCGCAGATTGCCGGCGTCTTCGCCGAGCACGGCGTCTCCATCGAGACGATGCGCCAAACCATCCACGCCGAAGCCCCCCATGACACCGCCAGCGACGGCGGCAAGGTGACCGCGGAGCTGCGCTTCGTCACGCACCGGGCGTCCGAGGCTTCGCTGGCCGCGACGGTCGACGCCGTGCGCGGACTCGACATTGTCAACGCTGTTATCTCTGTCCTGCGAGTAGAAGGAATCTAAGTGGCCCACCAATGGCGCGGCGTCATCCGTGAATACGCGGACCGGCTGCCGGTAACGGAGCAGACCGAGATCATCACCCTCGGCGAAGGCGGCACCCCGCTGGTGCGGGCCAAGGCCCTCTCCGAGCTGACCGGCTCCGAGGTGTACCTGAAGGTGGAGGGGATGAACCCCACCGGCTCCTTCAAGGACCGCGGCATGACCATGGCCATGACGGCGGCGGTGGAGGCCGGCGCCAAAGCGGTAGTCTGCGCGTCCACCGGCAACACGTCCGCCTCGGCGGCCGCCTACGCCACCCAGGCCGGGCTGAAGTGCGCGGTGCTGGTTCCCGCCGGCAAGATCGCCATGGGCAAGATGAGCCAGGCAATCGCGCACGGCGCCGAAATCATCCAGATCAACGGCAACTTCGACAACTGCCTGGAAGTGGCCCGCAAACTCTCCGAGGCCTACCCGGTGTTCCTGGTGAACTCGGTGAACCCGGCACGCATCCAGGGCCAGAAGACGGCGGCCTTCGAGACGGTTGACTATCTGGGCGACGCCCCGGACATCCACGTGATGCCGGTGGGCAACGCGGGCAACATCACCGCCTACTGGAAGGGCTACCAGGAGTACGCTGCGCCGTACGAGTCGGCCACTGCCGGCATGCTGGGCCCGGTTGCCACCAAGACTCCGACGCTGTGGGGCTTCCAGGCCGCCGGTGCCGCCCCGCTGGTGCTGGGACACCCGGTGACCGAACCGGAGACCATCGCCACCGCGATCCGGATCGGCAACCCGGCCTCCTGGGACACCGCCATCGCCGCCCGCGACGAGTCCGGCGGCCTGATCGATTCCGTGACCGACGACGAGATTCTGGCCGCGCACCGTTGGCTGTCCTCGAAGGAGGGCGTCTTCGTGGAGCCGGGCTCCGCGGCGGGCGTGGCCGGCGTGATCAAGAAGCACGCCGCCGGCGAGGTGCCCTCGGGCAAGACCATCGTCATTACGGTCACCGGTCACGGACTGAAGGACCCGCAGTGGGCACTGCGAACCGAGGATGGCAGTGAAGCGTCGCCGATCAAGGTGGACTTCGACGTGGTCAGCGTGGCCTCCGCCCTGGGTCTTGAGTAGCAGCACCTTGGCAGGGGAGGACGCCGCGGTGGCCGGCCGCATAGCGCCCGGCCAGCGCATCACGGTGCGGGTGCCGGCCACCAGCGCCAACCTGGGTCCGGGCTTCGACAGCCTGGGCCTGGCCGTGGCGTTCTACGACACGGTCACGGTGGAGTCGACCGACGACGGCGTCTTCCAGGCGTCCGTCAGGGGCGAAGGCGCGGCCAACCTGCCGACCGACGAATCGCACCTCATCATCCGGACCTTGCGCAGTACGCTGCGCCAAGCAGGGTACGACGCCGGTGGGTTGCGGCTGGAAGCCGAGAACCTGATCCCGCATGGGCGGGGGATGGGGTCTTCCGCCGCCGCAGTGGTATCCGCGGTGCTGTTGGCCGATGCCCTGCTTCCGGAGCAGGACCGCCTTGGCGCCGGGAAAATCCTGCAGATCTGTTCCGGCTTGGAAGGCCACCCCGACAACGTGGCACCTGCTTTGAGCGGGCAGTTGGCCATCTCCTGGGAGGAAGCCGGGGTCTACTACAGCACCCGAGTGCCGATCTGCCCGGACATTGTGCCAGTGGTGGCTATACCCTCCTATGAACTTTCCACCGAAACGGCACGTAATCTGCTGCCCGCCTCGGTGCCGCATCACGTTGCTGCCGCCAACTCCGGCCGCGCCGCACTGTTGGTCCACGCACTCACCCGCGACCCGTCGCTGCTGCGGGCAGGAACCGAAGAGTGGCTGCATCAACGGCACCGGGCGCCGGCCATGAAACCCAGTGCCGCGCTCATCGAGGCGCTGCGCAGCCGCGGCCACGCCGCCGTCGTCTCCGGCGCCGGGCCCACTGTCATGACGCTCGCCGCGGACGAGGCCGAAGCGGTGCAGGTTCAGAAGGTCATCGCCACCCATCTGGAGCAGCACGACATGCCGGGGAGCTGGCGTGTTCTGAAACTGGCAGTGGAGACAGATGGTGCTAAAGTGGAAGTGCACCCCCGGGATTAACCGGCGAGGAATCCTGCCCGGATGCTCCGGATCACGCAAGCCGAGCAGCCGTTGAGGCAGGATCCCCGTTCCAGGTGCAGCCTTTCAGGAGCCTTCCGCGGCACTCAACGGCGTTGCTGTCGGCCATCGGCCGGACAGGACCTCCCTCGTTCCAGCCGGATGGCTTGTTTCAAAGGCTTTCATATCTGTTCACCCGGACTTTCCTCGGCATGACGCCGGAGGCAATAACGGACCCCGGCCGGGCTTCTCATGCACGGTCGGGTGGCAAACAACGCGGTGCGCTTCAAATGCACACCGCCCGACGAGGGGGAAGGATCCTTCGTGACCGAAACCACTGACCTGACTGCAGGTGTGGAAACCATTGACTCTCCTGCACCGAAGAGTGCGGGCCTTGCCGGCCTGAAGCTGGCCCAGCTGCAGGTGCTGGCCGGACAGCTCGGCATCACCGGCGGCTCCCGGATGCGCAAGGGCGACCTTGTCACTGCGATTTCCGACCACCAGCGCGGCTCCTCGGTTGCAGACCGGGCCGCCAAGAAGGTGGACCAGCCGGCGCGCACCGAAGCTTCTGCTCCGGCCAAGGAAGAGAGCTCCGGCACGGCAGGCGAGGGCGCCGGCAACTCATCCGGCGGCGACCTCACTAAGGCCGCCGAGCGGGTCAGCCGTACCCGCAACCGCAACCGCCGCGCCAGCAGCGACGGCACGGTGGCACCTGCCGACGCCGAGGCCACGGCCGCAAAAACCGCCACCGCGGCACCGGCCGAAGCCCCTGCCCAGGCTCCCGCCGCGGAGACTGTCCAGGCCGACGGCGAAGTCCGCCAGGAGCGCCGCAGCCGCGGACGCAACCGGCGTTCGGAGTCCGGTCAGCAGGACGCAGCCGAGACCAAGACCGATGCCCAGCAGGAAAGCGCTGAGGCCGGCAAGCAGGACGAGAAGAAGGACGGCCAGGACGGTTCCGCCCAGCAGCAGTCCGGCCGCGGCGACGGCCAGTCCGACCGCCGCAACCGTGACCGCAGCCGCAACCGCAGCGAGTCCGACCGCGACAACCGCGACAACCGGGACAACCGCGATAACCGGGACAACCGGGACAACCGTCAGGACGACGGCGAGGACGGCGGCCGCGGACGCAACCGCAACCGCCGCAACCGCCGCGACAATGACAGCAACACCCGGTACCGCGACCGCAACGAGCGCCGCCGCGGCCGCGACCGTGGTCCGGACGTCGACGACACCGAGGTTTCGGACGACGATGTGCTGCTGCCCGTCGCCGGCATCCTGGATGTGCTGGAGAACTACGCCTTCGTGCGTACCTCCGGCTACCTGCCCGGACCGAACGACGTCTACGTCTCGCTGGCCCAGGTCAAGAAGTACAACCTGCGCAAGGGCGACGCCGTCGTCGGCGCCATCCGCGCCCCGCGCGACGGCGATTCCGGCGGCCAGAGCAGCCGGCAGAAGTTCAACGCGCTGGTCAAGCTTACTTCCGTCAACGGCAAGCCGGTGGAAGACAACAAGGACCGCGTGGACTTCACCAAGCTGGTTCCGCTTTACCCGTCGGAGCGCCTGCGCCTGGAGACCGAGCCGAAGAAGATCGGCCCCCGCGTCATCGACCTGGTGGCCCCGATCGGCAAGGGCCAGCGCGGCCTGATCGTCTCCCCGCCGAAGGCCGGCAAGACCCTGATCCTGCAGTCCATCGCGAACGCGATCACCACCAACAACCCTGAGGTCCACCTCATGATGGTGCTGGTCGACGAGCGGCCCGAAGAGGTCACCGACATGCAGCGCACGGTCAAGGGCGAGGTCATTGCCTCCACCTTCGACCGTCCCGCCGATGACCACACCACGGTGGCCGAACTGGCCATCGAGCGCGCCAAGCGCCTGGTGGAAATGGGCATGGACGTGGTGGTCCTGCTGGACTCGATGACCCGCCTGGGACGTGCCTACAACCTGGCCGCCCCGGCATCCGGCCGCATCCTCTCCGGCGGTGTGGACTCGTCCGCGCTGTACCCGCCGAAGCGCTTCTTCGGCGCCGCGCGCAACATCGAAAACGGCGGCTCCTTGACCATCCTCGCCACCGCCTTGGTGGAGACCGGATCCAAGATGGACGAGGTCATCTTCGAGGAATTCAAGGGCACCGGCAACATGGAACTGCGCCTGTCCCGCTCGCTGGCCGACAAGCGCATCTTCCCGGCCGTCGATGTCAATGCCTCCGGCACCCGCCGCGAGGAGAACCTGCTCTCGCCCGAAGAGGTCAAGATCATGTGGCGCCTGCGCCGCGTCCTCTCCGGACTGGACACCCAGCAGGCGCTGGAACTGCTCACCGGCAAGATCCGGGAAACGCAGTCCAACGTGGAGTTCCTGATGCAGGTCCAGAAGACGACGCTCGGCTCGAAGGCCGAGAACGACAAGTAGCTGCTTAATAGCCGCTGATTTTTTGCCGGCCCCGCCCCTACGCCGGGCGGCCCAGGATCTGCGATCCTGAGCCGCCCGGCTCCGGTAGGCCCGAAAGGGAGATGCCGAGGGACCCGACCCGAGCTTGCGAGGGTTGGGAAGGCCTCGACCGCACTCCCGGGCCGGCAAAAAAATCAGCGGCTGTTGCTGTTAAGTCGCCTTGGCGTGTCAGTCCTTGTCGTTGCTATTTAGACTTGTTGTGAGTCGAAAGAGGTTTGAAGATGTTTGAGTCCGTTCAGGGGCTGCTGGATGAGCATGCCCAGCTGCAGAAGGAATTGAGCGACCCTGCTGTCTACGCCGATCAGGCGCGGGCACGGAAGTTGGGCCGCCGTTCGGCGGAGCTGAACGGCATTGTGGAGGCGCACAAGCGCTGGTCGCACCTCTCGGACGACCTTGAGGCGGCCCGCGAGCTTGCCGACGAGGATCCGGAACTGGCGGCCGAGGTCCCGGGGCTGGAGGCTGAACTCGAGACCGCCCAGGAGCGGCTCCGCCGGCTGTTGATCCCGCGCGATCCGGACGACGCCCGCAACGTGATCATCGAGGTCAAGGGCGGCGAAGGCGGCGACGAGGCTGCGCTGTTCGCCGGCGACCTGTTGCGGATGTACATGCGCTACGCGGAATCGCGCGGCTGGAAGACCGAAATTATCTCCGCGACGGAGTCCGATCTGGGCGGCTACAAGGACGTCCAGATGGCCATCAAGGGCAACTCCAACGACCCGGCCGAAGGCGTGTGGGCCCGGCTCAAGTTCGAGGGCGGCGTGCACCGCGTGCAGCGCGTTCCGGTGACCGAATCGCAGGGCCGCATCCATACCTCCGCCGCGGGTGTGCTGGTGCTGCCCGAAGTGGACGAACCGGAAGAAATCGACGTCAGCCAGAACGACCTGAAGATCGATGTCTACCGTTCCTCCGGCCCCGGCGGCCAGTCCGTGAACACCACCGACTCGGCGGTGCGCATCACCCACCTGCCCACCGGCATTGTGGTGGCGATGCAGAACGAGAAGTCGCAGCTGCAGAACCGAGAGGCCGGCATGCGGGTGCTGCGTGCGCGGCTGCTGGCCCACCAGCAGGAGCAGATCGACGCGGCGAACTCCGAGACCCGCAAGTCGCAGATCCGCACCATGGACCGGTCCGAGCGGATTCGAACCTACAACTTCCCGGAAAACCGGATCGCGGACCACCGCACCGGCTACAAGGCCTACAACCTGGACGCGGTGATGAACGGCGAACTGGAACCCGTGATCCAGTCGGCCATCCAGGCGGACGAAGAACACCGGCTGGCCGCACTGGGCGAGGAAAACTAGCCAGCGGTGCCCGGCACGAATCTTGCCGAAGCACTCTCCGCCGCCACCGCGCGGCTGGCAGAGGCCGGCGTCCCTTCGCCGCGGGTGGACGCCGAGTTGCTCGCCGCCCACCTACTGGGCGTGTCGCTGGGACGCGTGCGTGCGCTGGCGCTGATGGACGCCGAGTCTCCGGACGGCCTTGAGGACCTGGTGGCCGAACGCGCCACCCGTGTTCCGCTGCAGCACATTACCGGCCGGGCCTTCTTCCGGCACCTCGAACTGCAGGTGGGGCCGGGGGTGTTCGTGCCGCGGCCGGAGACCGAAACCGTCGCCCAACATGCCATCGACCGGGCGCTCGCCCTGCCCGCGGCCAAGGTGGTGGATCTAGGCACCGGCTCCGGAGCCATCGCCGCCGCCGTCGCCAGCGAAGTACCGTCCGCCACCGTATACGCGGTGGAACTCAGTGACCTCGCGCACGCCTGGGCCGAGCGGAATCTGGCGCCGCTTGGCGTCACTCTGCTCAGGGAGGACCTGCGCACGGCGCTGTCCGCGCATGACGGGACCTTCGACGTCGTCGTGTCCAATCCGCCCTACATTCCTGCCGAAGCGGTCCCGCGCGAGCCCGAGGTCGCCGATCACGATCCGCAGATGGCGCTCTACGGCGGGGGAGCGGACGGGATGGAGCTTCCGGCCGCCACCGCGGCCACCGCCGCACGGCTGTTGAAGCCCGGCGGCTACTTCATTATGGAACATGCCGAGGTCCAAGCCGCAGCGGTGCTGACCCTCCTGCAGGCTGCCGGATGCTGGCAGCAGGTGGCTACCGAGTACGATCTAACCGGGCGCGAGCGGGCCACGTCCGCTCGACGGTTATGAGAATGGAACAATGAAACTGTGAGCACCACGTTCAACTGCACCGACGCCGCAGACCGCAGCGAGGGCCTGGCGGCAGCACAAGCCGCCCTCGCGGACCGGCAGTGTGTTGTCATGCCCACCGATACTGTCTACGGGATCGCCGCCGACGCGTTCTCGCCCCAGGCGGTGGCCACCCTGCTGGCCGCCAAGGGCCGCGGACGGAAAATGCCGCCGCCGGTGCTGGTGCCGCGGCCGCAGACCATGGACGGCCTCGCTACCGACGTGAGCGACGAAGCCCGCGCCCTCGCCGACGCCTTCTGGCCGGGCGGCCTGACGCTGATTTTCCACGCCCAGCCGTCGCTGACCTGGGACCTGGGCGAAACAAAGGGCACTGTAGCCCTTCGAATGCCCGACGACGAGCTGGCCCTGGAACTGCTGGCAGCCACCGGACCGTTGGCCGTGTCCTCGGCGAACCGCACCGGCCAGCCCTCGGCGCAAACGGCCGCGCAGGCCATGGAGCAGTTGGCTGAATCGGTGGACGTTTATTTGGAAGACGGCTTTCGCCCCGCCGAAGGTGCGACGGCGGTGCCCTCCACCATCGTGGACTGCACCTCCAGCCCGCTGCGGGTGGTGCGCGAAGGGACCATCAGCCTGGAAACTCTGCGCACCGTCGTCCCGGATGTCCTGGGCCTCGGGGAGACGGTAGAAGCATGAGCCGCGATTCCGCTCTTCCGGCCGGCAAAACTGCCAGCAGCGACCGCGCTCTCTGGCTGTGGTCGCAGATCCTGCTGGACTCCCTGGCTTGGGTCGTGGCGATTATGCTGGCAGTTTTCCTGCGCTACGAAATGGCGCTCAGCCCGGCCAAGATCCCCGGCATCATCCTGCTGTGTGCGCTGGCCATAGCGGCCCAAGTGGCGGTCGGGTCAGCCTTCGCCCTATACAAGGGCCGTTACAGCTTCGGCAGTTTTCACGAGGCCAAGCTGCTGGTCATGGTGACCATCTCGGTGTCCGTGATCCTGACCCTCGGATTGCTGACCTTCGGCATCTCGCTCGGCATCGCGCGCGGCACTGGCCTGATCGCGTTCCCCTTCGCCTGCCTCTTCATGGCCGCGGTTCGCTACCTGAAGCGGATGTACGTGGAAAGCAAAGCCAAACCGGGCGACCAGGCCGAACGGACCCTGATTTACGGCGCCGGCTTTGTGGGCAACAACATCGTGACCCGGATGAGCAACGATCCAGCCTCGCCGTGGCTGCCGGTGGGACTGATCGACGACGATCCGGCCAAGAAGCACCTGCGGATCGCTTCCGTTCCGGTCCTGGGCAGGATGGAAGACCTGCCGGAGATCGTACAGCGCACCCAGGCAACCGTCCTGCTGGTGGCGATCGCGGACATCGACGCCGTGCGGATGCGCAAGATCTCCGACACCGTCGCCGGCCTGAACGTGCGCGTCCTGGTGGTGCCGCCGCTGAAGGACATGCTGACCGGCCGGCAGGACTTTTCCTTCCGCGAAGTCGCGATTGAAGATCTGATCGGGCGCCAGCCGGTGGATATCCACGTGGAAGAAATCGCCCATTACGTGACCGGCCGGCGGGTGCTGGTCACCGGCGCCGGCGGGTCCATTGGATCCGAGCTCTGCCGGCAGATCCACGCCTTCCAGCCGGCCGAACTGATCATGCTGGACCGCGACGAAACCGGCTTGCAGGGCACGCAGATTTCCATCACCGGCCAAGGACTGCTCACGGGCAAGGACACCGTGCTGGCCGACATCCGCGACGCCGGTGCGCTCGAAGCGATCTTCCTGGACCGCAAGCCGGAAGTGGTGTTCCACGCCGCGGCACTAAAGCACGTCTCGCTGCTGGAGCAGTACCCGGAGGAAGCCTGGAAGACCAATGTGCTCGGCTCGCTGAATGTGCTGCGAGCTGCACGCGCTGCCAGAGTCGAGACCTTCGTCAACGTTTCCACCGATAAGGCCGCCAACCCCACCACCGTGCTGGGCCACTCCAAGCGGGTAGCTGAGAAGCTGACCGCCTGGGTCGCGCAGCAAACCGGGCTGAAGTACGTCTCCGTCCGGTTCGGCAACGTGCTGGGCAGCCGCGGATCGGTCCTGCCGCTGTTCAGCGAGCAAATCCGAAAGGGCGGACCGGTCACCGTCACCGACGCCGAGGCCACCCGGTTCTTCATGACCATCCCGGAAGCTTGCCAGCTGGTGATCCAGGCCGGCGCCATCGGCACCGGCGGCGAAGTGTTGATTTTGGACATGGGCGAACCGGTCAAGATCCTGGACGTAGCCGAGCGGATGATCGCCATGTCGGGCCGGGACGTCGAAATCGTCTTCACCGGCCTGCGCCCGGGGGAGAAGCTGCACGAGGACCTGATCGGGGAGGGCGAAAGCGATTCGCGGCCGCTGCACCCCAAGATCTCGCACGCGAGCATCGAGGGACTTGACCCGGACCGGATGAGCCTGACCGACTGGAAGAGCCGGCAGCATCTGGTTTCCGCCTCGACCGGTGCGCTGGACACCGTCCCGCTGGCGGTGGCACCCGAGGACGACCTTGAGTCCGACGGGCGGGAGCGGGCCTCGTGAGCACGGCCGTGGTGGCCGTTGCCGCGGCCCTTGTGCTCAGCCTGCTGCTGCCGTTCGCGCTGATTCCGCTGCTCAAACGGCACGGGGTGCTGGATGTGCCCAACGAACGTTCCTCGCACACGCGGCCGGTGGTGCGCGGCGTCGGCATCACCGTGGCGGTCGGGCTGCTGGCCGGTCTCCTGATTGCCGGCTTCGGCGGTGCTGCGGAAGCATCCCAGTTGCTGCTCGCGCTTGCCGTCGTGGCGGCGGCGGCCGCACTGCTGGGCTGGGTCGAGGACTTCCGCGGGCTGTCCATCCGCGGCCGGGCCGCTCTACAGTTGGGCATCGGCGCCGGCGGAACAGCGCTGGCCATCGAACTGACCGGCCAGACCTGGTGGTGGCTGCCACTGGGCGCCCTGGCCCTGGCCGCCTACATCAACATTGCCAACTTCATGGACGGCGTCAACGGGATCTCCGGGCTGCATGGCACCGCAGTAGGGCTCATGTTCGCCGGAACCGGGGCAGTCACCGGCCACGGCTGGCTGGTGGTAGGCGGTGCCGTAGTGGCTGCCGCGTTCGTGGCGTTCCTGCCATGGAATCTTGGACGGGGCAACGTCTTCCTTGGTGACGTCGGCAGCTACCTGTTGGGAGCCTCGCTGGCCATGCTCGGCCTGACGGCCTTTTTGGACGGTGTACCCGCCGAGTATCTGTTGGGGCCGGTGGCCATCTACCTGGCGGACACACTCGCCACACTGCTGCGCCGGATCAGTGCGGGGGAGCAGTGGTACACGCCGCACCGCACGCACGCTTACCAGCGGTTGACGGACGTGGGCTTCAGCCATCTGCAGTCGGCGCTGCTGGTCACCGGCTGTTCACTGCTGACCGGTTTTTGCGGCTACCTGGCAGCCGAATCGGACCTGATGGGCAAGGCCGCCGCCATCGTCGCAGGCGTCGCCGTGGTCGTTTTCTACCTGCGGTCGCCGGTGATCTTCAGCCGACGTTCATCGAACGCGGCCGGCCCCGCCGCGTAACAGCAGGCGCCGAATCGTCGGCCAGTTCTATCTCATGTAGAATTATTCCGGCCGGTTCCGGCCAGTTCACTTCGCCTGCGACCGAAACGGATGATTCCATGCGCGCATCCCGCCACGACGGCACTGCTGCCGCCGGCGGAGCCATCGCCGCATCCGGTCCCACCCGGTCGCCGTGGTTGAAGATCCTCCGCACTTCCCTGATGGCAAGCGGCGCAGCAGCCGTGCTGATCATCGCAACGTCGGCCATCGTGGCCGGCGCGGCCGGTGCGTTGAGCGCCCTGCTCGGCGCCATGCTGGTGATGCTGTTCTTCGCCATCAGTTTGCTGGTGGGTCATTTTGTGGGACGGTCGAATCCATCCGGTGCCATCGGTGCCTTCATCGCCACCTACGTCATCAAGGTGGTGGGATTCGGCGCCGCACTGTTCCTCATCGGAACACCGGACTGGCTGGAGCGGACCTGGTTCTTCGTCGCGGCGGTTGCCGCCGTCGTCGTGTGGCAGGCGGCCGAAGTGTTCGCCTTCTCGCGTACCCGGCATCAGCTGTACGCCGATCCCGAGCCGGCACCGGAACACCGTCAGCAGCAGCCGAAGGGGGAGTCCTCCCATGGCGGCTAACGGCTCATCCGGCCCCACCGACAAAGGTTCCGGCGACGGCTCCACCTACCAGGGCGGCAACACCCTGCTGACCTATATAGTTGGCGGGATCATCGCCTGGGGTTTGATAGGCTGGGGATTGGACTATCTGCTGGATACCCGCTGGCTGATTTTCGTCGGCGCCGTTCTAGGCGCTGGAGGCGGATATTACTTGGCCCGCAAACACAAGCTCACGCGCGGCGCTCGGCGTCGCCATGAGGGCGGCCCGGGGGACCACACCTAAATGTCAGAAAACTTCATATGGTGGCCTGCCTTGACGGCGACCCACCCTGAAACGCCCAAAGATGGACACTGCAGAGAGGAAACGCGTTGATCGCGCTTGCGCTTCCGGCGGCCGCTAATGAAGGTGGCTTCGTCCCACCGAGCCTCGAAGATATGCATCTACCGGAGATTCTTCCGTGGATGGCCCCCTACGGCGAGGGCTTCGGCAAGCAGATGCTGCTGGTCCTGCTGTCCGTCGTTTTGATTTCTTGGTTCTTTATCGTCGCGGCCCGCCGCCGCCAGCTTGTCCCCGGCAAGCTGCAGTACCTGGGCGAAATGAGCTACAACTTCGTCCGCAACTCGGTGGGTAAGGACATCATCGGTGAGCGCGACTTCAAGCCGTTCGTGCCGCTCCTGTTCTCCTTGTTCTTCTTCATCCTGGTGAACAACCTCTTCGGCTCCATTCCGCTGATCCAGATGCCGACCACGTCCCATGTTGGGACGGCCTACGCCCTGGCCGGCATCGTTTACGTCACGTGGATTGTGCTGGGCATCAAGAAGCACGGCATCGGCTACTTCAAGCTGGCCGTGGTGCCTTCCGGTGTACCGAAGGCGATCCTGCCACTGGTCGTCCTGATCGAGATCATCTCCACCTTCCTGGTCCGCCCGGTCACGCACAGCCTGCGTCTCTTCGCCACCATGCTGGCCGGCCACCTGATCATCATGCTGGCCGCTGCCGGCACACAGTTCCTGCTGGTGGATGCTGATTTTTGGCTGAAGCCGCTGGGCATCCTCACCCTCGCCGGCGGCGTCGGCATGTACTTCTTCGAAATCCTGATCCAGGTTCTGCAGGCTTACGTCTTCGTCCTGCTGACCGCGATCTACATCCAAGGCTCCCTGGCCGAGGAACACTAAATTTCCCCTCTGGGGAAGAACCTGAACCAACAACCTGCCCACTGGGCATCTTGAAAGGAAAAAAATGGAAGGCAATATCAACCTCGTCGGTTACGGTCTCTCCGCTATCGGCGGTGCCATCGGCGTGGGCCTCGTGTTCGCTGCTTACATCAACGGCGTTGCCCGCCAGCCGGAGGCACAGCGCGTGCTGCAGCCGATCGCGTTCCTGGGCCTGGCTCTGACTGAAGCTTTGGCCATCCTCGGTCTGGTGTTCGCGTTCGTCCTCTAATCCAGGCAACGCGAACCATCCACACCGAATAGATAGGACGGGTGAGATATGAATCAGGCAATGATCCTCGCCGCCGCGGAGGGTGCTAACCCTCTGATCCCTAACGTCTGGGAAATCCTCGTCACGCTGATCGGCTTCGCGATCCTCATGTACATCGTCGCCAAGTTCGTCGTTCCGGCGTTTGAGAAGACGTTTGCAGAGCGGACCGAGGCCATCGAGGGCGGGATCGCCAAGGCGGAGGCGGCCCAGGCTGAAGCCAGTGCTGCTCTGGACGAGTACAAGCAGCAGCTGACTGAAGCCCGTACGGAAGCCAACCGCATTCGTGAGGAAGCACGCGCCGAAGGCGCCCAGATCCTGGCGGAGCTGAAGGAAAAGGCTCAGTCCGAAGCCGCACGCATCAGCGAGCAGGCCCAGGTGCAGATTGACGCTGAGCGTCAGGCTGCAGTGACATCGCTGCGCAGCGAGGTCGGATCCTTGGCGACCGAACTGGCTGGCAAGATCGTCGGCGAAGCGCTGAACGATGACGAGCGTTCTGCGCGCGTCGTGGACCGCTTCCTCGCCGACCTTGAGTCCCAGAGTGCAGGTGCTGCTAAATAATGGCCGGTGTATCGAGCGAGTCGCTGAAAGCGGCACTGCAGGAGCTGGAAGCTAAGCTTCCGACCGCTTCGCTGTCCCTGGCCGAGGAACTCTTCGGGGTCCTGGGCTTGTTGGACAGCAATGCCGGACTGCGCCGTGCCCTGACCGATCCGTCGCGGGACAGCAAAGAGAAGGCCGGCATGTTCGGCCGTCTCCTGGAGGGGAAGGTCTCGGCGGAAGCCCGGGACATCGTCACCTCGCTGGCTGCCTCGCGTTGGGCCTCTGCGCGCGACATCGGGGACGCCTTGGAGACCCTGGCGGCCACCACTGCCGTCGCCGTTGCAGAGAACAATGGCCAGGGTGTTGACGGACTCGAAGGTCTGGAGCGCGACCTGTTCGCGTTCAACCGCATTGTCGGGTCGGACCATGACCTGCAGCGTGCTTTGGTTGAGCCCCAGGCATCGGACAACGCCAAGACGGCGCTGGCATTGCAGCTGGTGCCGGGCGCGGGTCCCGCAGCCCAGCTGCTGATCCGGCAGGCGGTGTCCGCCCCGCGCGGCATCAAGCCCACGGCCCTGGTAGAACGGTTCGTCCAGCTGGTGGCCAAGCGCCAACAGCGCTGGATCGCGGAGGTCAGCGTTACCCGTCCGCTGACCAGCGAACAGGCGGCCCGCCTGCAGGCCGGCCTTGACCGGTTGTACGGCCGCGGACTGAAGATGAACGTCAACGTTGATCCGAGACTGGTTGGCGGCGTGCGGGTCATGGTCGGGGATGAGGTTGTGGATGCGTCCGTGATCTCCCGCCTGGCTGAACTCCGCAGGAATCTCTCGGTTTAGTTTCCGCACGGAGACACGGACCGGAAGCCTCACACAGACTGAATTACACACCGGTCATCGCGCACCACGCGATGATCACAAACACAGGAGAGCAGGGACTGCAGATGGCCGAATTGACCATCAACGCCGACGACGTCCGCAATGCGCTGAACGAGTTCGCGGCGTCCTATGAACCCGGAAGCGCCGAGCGGGTCGAAGTCGGCCACGTGACCACTGCCAGCGATGGCATCGCCCGTGTCGAGGGTCTTCCCTCGGTCATGGCGAACGAACTGCTGCGTTTCGAGAACGGCGTCCTGGGCCTGGCCCAGAACCTCGACACCCGCGAAATCGGCGTCGTGATCCTCGGCGATTTCACCGGCATCGAAGAAGGCATGGAAGTTCACCGCACCGGTGAGATCCTTTCCGTGCCGGTTGGCGACGCCTACCTGGGCCGTGTCGTGGACCCGCTGGGCCACCCGATCGACGACAAGGGCCCGATCGAGTCGACCGAGCGCCGTGCACTGGAGCTGCAGGCTCCGGGCGTTACCCAGCGTAAGTCCGTGCACGAGCCGCTGCAGACCGGCATGAAGGCCATCGACGCGATGATTCCGATCGGCCGCGGCCAGCGCCAGCTGATCATCGGTGACCGCCAGACCGGCAAGACCGCCATCGCAGTCGACGCCATCCTGAACCAGAAGGCCAACTGGGAATCCGGCGACGTCAGCAAGCAGGTCCGCTGCATCTACGTGGCGATCGGCCAGAAGGCATCGACCATCGCCGCGGTCCGCCAGACCCTGGAAGATAAGGGCGCGCTGGAGTACACCACCATCGTGGCGTCGCCCGCGTCCGACCCGGCCGGCTTCAAGTACTTGGCTCCTTACGCCGGCTCGGCCATCGGCCAGCACTGGATGTACGGCGGCAAGCACGTTCTGATCATCTTTGATGATCTCTCCAAGCAGGCCGAAGCCTACCGCGCCGTGTCGCTGCTGCTGCGCCGCCCGCCGGGACGCGAGGCCTACCCGGGCGACGTCTTCTACCTGCACTCCCGCCTGCTGGAGCGTTGCGCCAAGCTCTCCGACGAGCTGGGCGCAGGCTCGATGACCGGCCTGCCGATCATTGAGACCAAGGCAAACGACGTCTCGGCTTACATTCCGACCAACGTCATCTCGATCACGGACGGTCAGATCTTCCTGCAGTCCGACCTGTTCAACGCCAACCAGCGTCCCGCCGTGGACGTCGGCGTGTCCGTCTCCCGCGTGGGTGGTGCGGCACAGGTCAAGGCGATGAAGAAGGTCTCCGGAACCCTGAAGCTGGACCTGGCCCAGTACCGCGACATGCAGGCATTCGCCATGTTCGCTTCGGACCTCGACGCGGCGTCGCGCCAGCAGCTGACCCGCGGTGCGCGTTTGATGGAACTGCTCAAGCAGGGCCAGTACACGCCGTACCCGGTCGAAGACCAGGTTGTCTCCATCTGGGCCGGTACCAACGGCTACCTGGACGATGTTCCGGTCGAGGACGTCACCCGCTTCGAGGCCGACTTCCTCTCGCACCTGAAGCACCGCAGCTCGGTGCTGACGACCATCGCGCAGACGAACCTGCTCGAGGACTCCACGGTGGACGAGTTGAAGTCGCAGATAGCCGACTTCAAGCAGGGCTTCTTCGGGGAGGGTGACAGCCGTCTGGTTGGCGCCGGCCGCGAAGAGTACGACGCCCTGGCCGAAGACGAAGTCGCCCAGGAACAGATCGTCAAGCAGAAGCGCTAATTCATCTTCGTTGATCGGGCGGGGCCACACCGCGGTCCCGCCCGGCCGCCGAGGACGAGGAAAGGAAGAGTATGGGAGCCCAGATTAGGGTCTACCGCCAGAAGATCGCATCGACTTCGTCGCTGCGGAAAATCTTCAAGGCGATGGAGCTGATCGCCGCCTCACGCATTGGCAAGGCCCGCAGCCGTGTCGCGGCTTCGATGCCGTACGCCAATGCGATCACCCGTGCCGTTTCTGCTGTGGCTTCGCAGTCCGAGATCGACCATCCGCTGACCACCGAGCCGGAGCAGATCCGCCGGGCCGCCGTGCTCGTGCTGACCTCCGACCGCGGTCTGGCGGGGTCGTACTCCGCGTCCGTGCTGAAGCAGGCCCAGTCCCTGACCGAGCTGCTTCACGGAGAAGGCAAGGAAGTCCGCCACTATCTGGTCGGCCGCAAGGCGCAGGCCTACTTCGACTTCCGGAACATCCAGTACCAGCAGGTCTGGACGGGCGGCACCGACTCTCCGGAGTTCAGCACCGCCCGCGAGATCGGCGAGGAACTGCTCTCCGACTTCAACACGCCGTTCGAAGACGGTGGCGTGGACGAGATTCACATCGTCTACACCCGCTTCAAGTCCATGGTTGTCCAGGAGCCCGCGGTCATCCGACTGCTGCCCCTGGAGGTTGTGGAAGAAGAGGCCACCGAGGAGACCGACCTGCTGCCGCTGTACGAGTACGAGCCGGAGCCCGAACAGGTTCTGAACGCACTGCTGCCGCGCTACATCGAATCGCGTATCTTCGCGGCATTGCTGCAGGCTGCGGCCAGCGAGCTTGCCGCCCGCCAGCGAGCGATGAAGTCCGCAAGCGACAACGCCACGGACCTGATCGAGAAGTACACGCGTCTGCGCAATAACGCGCGTCAGGCAGAGATTACGCAGGAACTCACCGAGATTGTCGGTGGCGCGGACGCCCTGGCAGCGTCCTAATCAGTCCCTGCAGCAACAGCACACATAAACCACGCCATCGAAACTGAGAAGTGAGAAAGATGACTGCCCAAACCATCGAGCACGGAACCGGTTCCGTCGCTACGGGCGCTACCGGTCGTATCGCCCGTGTCATCGGCCCGGTTGTCGACGTCGAATTCCCGGCGGACGCAATCCCCGCAATGTACAACGCGCTCACCGCTGAGGTCACCCTCAACGGCGAGACCCGCACTATCACCTTCGAGACCTCGCAGCACCTGGGCGACAACCTGGTCCGCGCCATCTCGTTGCAGGCCACCGACGGCCTGGTCCGCGGCACCACGGTGCAGGACCTCGGCTCCCCGATCACCGTGCCCGTGGGCGACGGCGTCAAGGGCCACATCTTCAACGTCCTGGGCGAGCCGCTGGACGTCGAAGCCTCCCAGCTGGAGATCTCCGAGCGCTGGCCGATCCACCGCAAGGCGCCGAACTTCGCCGAGCTGGAAGGCTCCACCGAGATGCTGGAGACCGGCATCAAGGTGATCGACCTGCTGACCCCGTACATCAAGGGCGGCAAGATCGGCCTGTTCGGCGGCGCCGGCGTGGGCAAGACCGTGCTGATCCAGGAAATGATCACCCGTGTGGCCCGCAACTTCGGTGGTACTTCGGTATTCGCCGGTGTTGGCGAGCGTACCCGTGAGGGCAACGACCTCTGGGTGGAAATGGAAGAAGCCGGCGTGCTCAAGGACACCGCCTTGGTGTTCGGCCAGATGGATGAGCCGCCGGGAACGCGACTGCGCGTGGCCCTGTCTGCTCTGACCATGGCGGAGTACTTCCGCGATGTGCAGAAGCAGGACGTGCTGCTGTTCATTGACAACATCTTCCGGTTCACCCAGGCCGGTTCCGAGGTTTCCACGCTGCTGGGCCGTATGCCCTCCGCCGTGGGCTACCAGCCGAACCTGGCCGACGAGATGGGCGTGCTGCAGGAACGCATCACCTCCACCAAGGGACACTCGATCACCTCGATGCAGGCGATCTACGTTCCCGCGGATGACTACACCGACCCGGCTCCGGCGACCACCTTCGCCCACCTGGATGCGACCACGGAACTTTCCCGTGAAATCGCTTCGCGTGGCCTGTACCCGGCCGTGGATCCGCTGACCTCGACGTCGCGCATCCTGGATCCGCAGTACATCGGACAGGATCACTACAACACTGCTGTGCGCGTGAAGCAGATCCTGCAGAAGAACAAGGAACTGCAGGACATCATTGCCATCCTCGGCATCGATGAACTGGGCGAAGAAGACAAGATCGTCGTCGCCCGCGCCCGCCGCATCCAGCAGTTCCTGTCGCAGAACACCTACACCGCCAAGCAGTTCACCGGCGTCGAGGGTTCCACGGTTTCGATCAAGGACACCGTGGAAGGCTTCAAGGCCATCTGCGACGGCGAGCTCGACCACATTGCCGAGCAGGCCTTCTTCAACGTGGGCGGCCTGGACGATGTTGAGCGCCAGTGGGCCAAGATCCAGGAACAGACCGGGAAGTAAGGCCTGTGGCTAATATTTCTGCTGAACTGGAAGTTGAGATTGTCGCCGCGGACCACTTCGTGTGGTCCGGCCAGGCAACAATGGTCAAGGCGCGGACCAGCGACGGCGAAATCGGGATCCTGCCCGGGCACACCCCGGTGCTGGCAGTCCTGGCCGCCGGCGAGCTGGCCATCGAGCCTGTCTCTGGTGACCGCATCACCGTGAATGTCGACGGCGGGTTCTTCTCCGTGGACAGCAACCGGGTTGTCATCGTCGCAGACAATGCGACGGTTGGCGACGAGGCCACGGCGACCCGCTAGCCGCCGGTGAACGGTCTCGACATCACGTTCGCCATTCTGGCCGCAGTCTTCCTGCTGCTGGTGTTGGCACTGATTGCCTTCGGAGTGCGCCGCTATCAACTGCGGCGCACTCTGGGCACCTTCGACGCCTCCATCGCCATGCTGCCCGGCAGCTGGCAGATGGGGGTTTGTCGTTACACGGACACCCATTTGGAATGGTTGCGCCTGCTGTCGTTGAGTCCCAAGCCGCGCTACAGGTTCCGGCGCAGCTCGTTGGAACTGCAGGGATGGCGGCAGCCGACCGAAGCGGAACGGGCAAAGATCCAGCCCGGTGCGATCATCGTGATGCTGACTCATGAAAAACAGGATCTGTCGATGGCGATGACGTTCGACGTCTACGCAGGTCTCTCATCCTGGCTCGAAGCCGGGCCGGTGATCGGCATCGGCACCTGGCGCTAGTCCTGGATGTGGCGGCGCGGTTCCCCAGGGAGCCGCGCCGTCAGCCGTTTAACCAGCACAGCCGTGCCACAACCGTAGGATGGAATGCATGGATGAGGTGATAGTGGTGCGCGGGCCCAGCACGCTCAATGGGCGGGTGGAGGTCTCGGGCGCGAAAAACAGCGTCTTGAAGCTGATGGCGGCGGTGCTGCTGGCCGAGGGCCGTTCCACCATCACCAACGTGCCCGATATCCAGGACGTCTGGATCATGTCCGAACTGCTCCGCCGGCTCGGTTGCGCGGTGGACTACGACGTCGACGCCGCCAGCGTCCACATCGACGTGCCGGCCGCGCCGGCGCACCAAGCCGACTACGACCTGGTCCGCGCCATGCGGGCGTCCATTTCCGTGCTGGGCCCGCTGGTGGCCCGCTGCCGCCAGGCCGAGGTGGCGCTGCCCGGGGGAGACGCCATCGGCAGCCGCGGACTGGACATGCACCGGGCGGGGCTGGAGCAAATGGGCGCGCGGATCAGCATCGACCACGGTTATCTGGTGGCCAGGGCGCCGGACGGACTGCACGGTGCTCACCACCGGCTGCCGTATCCGTCGGTGGGGGCTACCGAAAACCTGATGATGGCGGCAACGCTGGCCCGGGGAGTGACGGTGATCGACAATGCCGCCCGGGAACCGGAGATTACGGACATAGCCGACCTGCTGGTTTCCATGGGCGCGCGGATCGAAGGGATCGGTTCGCCGACTCTGGTGGTCACCGGCGTCGAGAGCCTGCACCCGGTGCGCCACAGCACCGTCCCGGACCGCATCGTTGCCGGCACCTGGGCTTTTGCCGCTGCCATCACGGGCGGAACCGTGGACGTGGCCGAGTCCAATCCGGGCCATCTGGCGGTGGTGCTGGACAAGTTGGCGCAGGCCGGCTGCCGGATCACCCGCCGGGATGACGGCTTCACGGTGGAAGGACCCGAGCGTCCGGACCCGATCAACGTTTCCACGCTGCCGTATCCCGGGTTCCCCACGGACCTGCAACCGTTCGTCGTCGCCTTGAACGCCGTAGCCAATGGGCACGGCATGGTGACGGAAAACGTCTTCGAAGCGCGCTGGGGCTTTACCTCCGAACTGTCCCGGCTGGGCGCCGTAGTGAGGCTGGACGGGCACCATGCACTGATTAAGGGCGTCTCGCAGCTCTCCGGCGCGCCGGTCGAGGCCAACGACATCCGAGCGGGGGCTGCACTGGTGATCGCGGGGCTGGTGGCGGAAGGGACCACCGAGGTCCACGGCGTGGAGCACATCGACCGCGGCTACGAGCGGTTCGACGAGCGGCTGCGGGCCCTGGGCGGAGACGTGGTTCGGCTGGGACCGCCGAAGTTGCCGGCCTGACACCGGAAACAGCAGAACCCCTCCGGATTCCTCCGGAGGGGTTCTGCTGGCATTGCGCTGCCGTGGGCTGCGCGGTGCTGAAGCGAAACTAGATGACAGTGACGCCGGTGGCCTGCGGGCCCTTGGCTCCCTGGCCGATCTCGAAGCTCACACGCTGGTTTTCATCAAGCGTCTTGAAGCCGCCCGACTGGATCTCAGAGTAGTGAACGAAGACATCTCCATCTGCCTCATCCGGAGTGATGAAGCCGAAGCCCTTTTCCGCGTTAAACCACTTGACGGTCCCCTGTGCCATTTAAATCTCCTCATCGTGGAACAGAATCAAGCCGGTACACCTCGTACCAACCCGGTTACTCCGTGGAAGGTCCAAACAACATGGCCAACGGGCCGGACGCTGAGGAGCTTCACACTCGCAACATGTCTTGCGAGCATGAAAAACTCACCTACACAAAGACTGAGTTAAGCATCACATAAGCAACATGGGCGGTCAACGGTACAAAGGGCGATTCAATCTAATATTAAGGAAGAGTTCGATTCGTGGTACATCCCACCGTGGGGGTTTAGCCCGGCAGCGCATCCAGCCAGCGGCCCCCGCGTAATACCGCGGTCAAGGCCAACTCTGCGGTGGTCACCAGCAGGTCGGCCCTGAATCCGCGCGACAGCGCACCGGCCTCCTCCGCCAGTCCCAGCACCCCGGCCGGAACGGCGGAGGCGGAGGAGACGGCGGTTTCCAGCGGGACTCCTGCGGCGACCGCACCCCGCACGCAGTCCAGGAGAGTGGCCGTACCGCCCGCCAAAGCGCCGCTGGCGGCCACCCTGGCAACGCCGCCGCTGACGCTCACATCATTGGCGCCCAGCAGGTACCCGCCGTCGCCCAGTCCGGTCGCCGCCATCCCGTCGGATACGAGCAAGACGTTGGCGCCGCCCACCAGATCGAAAACGGTCAGCACGGTCTCCGGATCCAGATGGATGCCGTCCGCAATGAGTTCGACGGCGGCGCGCCCCGCCGAGGCTGCGCGCAAGCAGGCTGCCGCGGCGCCGGGGGAGCGGTGGTGCAGGGGCGGCATCGCGTTGAACAAGTGCGTGACGAGCGGCCGCCGGTCCTCCAAGCCGGCCTGCACCATGCCCTCCGCCGCGCGCACCAGCGAGCCGGCAGCCGTCGCCGCATCGGCGTCGGTATGCCCGAGGGACGGGGTCACGCCGAGCGCCGCGAGCAGATCAACCAGTTTGTCGGCACCGTCCAGCTCCGGGGCATAGGTCATCGAGACCAGCTGCCCGCCGGCGGCCTGCACCAGCCCGGCGGCGAATACGGTGTCCGGTGCGAGCAGATAGTCGGCGTTCTGCGCGCCGCAGCGGGCTGGGGAGAGAAAGGGGCCTTCCGTGTGGACGCCGGCGAGCACGCCCTCGCGGGACAGTTCCCCCAGCAGCCGCACGGCCGCCAGCATGTTGGCTGGGGAACCGGCCATGGCGCTGGCCACCACGGTGGTGGTGCCGCTGCGATGCAGGAAGTCGGCCGCGCGCCGGGCGCCCGCCTCGTCCGCGGAGGAGAAGTCGCCGCCGTAGGCTCCGTGGCAGTGGGTGTCGACCAGTCCGGGCAGCAACAGGCTCTCCGCCGGGAGCTCCACCTGGTGCCAGCCCGCGGGATCGAAGCGGGAGGCGGGGCCGGCATAGTGGATCAGGTCGCCCGCAAAGGCGACCACACCGTCGTCGAGCGTGGTTCCTGACGAGACGATCCGGCCCCGGACGTACTGCTGTTGCGGGCCGGCCTGCCCGGGGGAGTTCATGGTCCGATTCTAGGCCGGGCGCCGGCCCGGCAGCTGAAGGAGAGGCCGCCGGCTCAGAACAGCCGGGACTCGGCGTCGTCCACGCCGCGCATTTCGTCGTAGTCCAGGGTCAGGCAGGCGATGCCGCGGTCGGTGGCGAGCACCCGTGCCTGCGGCTTGATCTGCTGCGCGGCGAAAATCCCCTTGACCGGAGCCAGCAGCGGATCGCGGTTGAGCAGTTCCAGGTAGCGGGTCAGTTGTTCCACCCCATCGATGTCGCCGCGCCGCTTGAGCTCGACGGCCACGGTGCCGCCGTCGGCGTTGCGGGCAAGGATGTCCACCGGGCCGATCGCCGTCATGTATTCGCGCCGCACCAGCGTGTGGCCCGGTCCCAGGCGGTGGATCTGCTCGGCCAGCAGGCGCTGCAGGTCGGCCTCCACGCCGTCCTTGACCAGCCCCGGGTCCACGCCCAGGTCGTGGCTGTACTCGTGCAGGTGCTCGTGGATGCTGATCACCAGGCGGTCATCGCTCTTGGCATGCTGGACGTGCCAGACTTCCTGGACCCCGGACTCGGCATCGTCGGTCTCCGGTTCGGCAACCCGCAGCGTGGCCGGCGGGCTCATCCAGTTGAGCGGCTTATAGGAACCGCCGTCGGAATGGATCAGGACGGAGCCGTCCGCTTTCACCATGAGCAGCCGGGTGGCCAGCGGAAGGTGGGCGCGGAGGCGGCCAATGTAATCAACGGAGCAACGGGCAATGACAAGACGCACAGTAGGCCACTTTACCTTCTGCCCGGTGGGTGGTTCGGCCCGGGCCGCGGCGGTGGGGCAGAATGGATGGCATGCCCCGATCCAACCGTCCGCGCCGCCGTTCGGGGACGGGCAGCAGCAAGTGGACGCGGGAAAGCGAACTCGATCTGGACCGCGCCCGCGCCGGCATCCCCGAGCGCCAGAACGCCCCCGACGGCGAATGGAACGTCCGGCGGATCACCGGCTCGAATGCCGCCAAGGACTACACCTGCCCCGGCTGCCACCGGACGATCGGTCCCGGAATCGAACATCTGGTGGCCTGGCGAGCCGATTCCTTGTTCGGCGGCGAAACGGCGCTGGCCGAGCGGCGGCACTGGCATCCGCGCTGCTGGCAGACCCGCAGCTTCCGTTACCGCTGAGCGGTGAGTCAGTTGCGGTCCTGCCGCACAATAAAGACGTCCTTCAGCAGTAACATCACCGACGCTGCAACCGGAATCGCCATCAGCGCGCCCAGGACCCCGAGCAGCGAACCGCCGGCAATCACCGCGATCACGGCCACGGCCCCGGGAACCGCAACGGCCCGCTGCATCACACGCGGCGACACGAAATAGGCCTCGATCTGCAGGTAGGCAAAATAAATCACGGCGAACAGCGCCGCCGTCTGCCAGCTCACGGTCAGGGCCACCAGCGAGACGAGCGCACCGGCAATCACCGCACCGATTAGCGGGATGAAGGCCAGCAAGGCGACGACGAACGTCAGCAACGCGGTGAACGGCACCTGGGCAATGGACATGGCGATGAAGGCCACCGTGGCGTTGATCAATGCCACACAGGCCTGGCCGATCACGTAGCTGCCCACGCTGCTGCTGATCTCTTCGGACAGGCGCTGAACGTGCTGGCGCTTGGACCGCGGTGCCAGCCGGTAGGCCCAAACCTTCAGGGCCGGAAGCGACGCCAGAAAGTACAACGTCAGCACCAGCACGATCAGCGCGCCGAAGGCACCTTGGAGGACTGCGCTGCCGACGCCCAGGACACCGCCGAAAATACCGGTGACGTTCTCGGAATTGGCAAAGAACTTGGCCAGTTCCACATCTATGCGCTCACGGACCTGAAACTGTTCATCGATGCTCTGGAAGAACGCCGAGTTCAGGAAGTTGTCGACATAGCGGGGGGCGTTGGCCACGATCTGGGTGGTCTGGTTGACGATGGTCGGGATCAGCGTTGAGATAAAGGCGGCGACCAGTCCGGCCAGGATCAGCACCACAATGATGACGCCGGCCGGACGCGGCAGCCCCTTGCGTTCCAGCCAGTGGACGATCGGATCGAGCCCGAGGGCAATGAACAGCGCCGCCGCAATCCAGGCCAGCAGTCCACCGACGTTGGTGAGCACAAAGTAGAGCAGCAGGGCGAAACCGACGCCTACCGTAGCCATGAAACCGAAATGGATCGGATGCCGCGCGGCGGACAAGTCTGTGCTGGCCTGTTCAGGGCGTGCAGCCGACGGGCCATCTCCCTCGGGCGGCATCTCGAACCGGATGCGCGGCCTGGCGCGGGGCATGGACGCCCCGATGCGCCCGAGAGCACCCAGGACCGCACGCTGCCGTGCCGCCGAGATCGGCGCGGATTCCGGTGTTCCGGCCGCTGGTTCGCCCGATGAAGTGGCCGCGGCTCGAGCGCCGTCGGCGTCCTCTTCGTTGCCCGCGCCGGGCATCGGACCGTCCCGGTGTTCGTTCACGCAGCATCCTCACTTCCGCCTGCAGCCGCTGAAGCTACGGGCGGGCGCTTTGTCACGCGGTAGGCAGCAACGGCGCAGGATGCGGTCAATTCTGAGCGAAAGACTACCAGCATGGCGGTGCTCTGCAGCGGATGTGGCCAGCGGGCGGGGGCTGCGTCGGCACCGCTGGGAACCCGGCTTTGCGTGGACCGCGAGGCGGTTCGTTACCATAGGGTTATAAAGTTTAACCGACGCCGGGCAACCGCTCCGGTCCTCGAGGCTTGGGCGGACCTGCAGCCCTTCCTTCCTGCACGATCGACGATTGGTATTTTTGTGCGTTTCAAGATTTCCGTGGCCCTGATGGTGATCGGGTTGTTGGCCATCGCGCTGGGCATCGCCCAGCGCACAGTGTGGGCCCCGCCCGAGCGGGCATCCGCCAGCTACACGGCCGACTCCACCGCGCCGGTGACCGTCATTGACCCGGAAGTCTTTGGTGTCCATGAGGAAGAAGTGGACGTCTCTGTGGAGGCCGACGGCGACTTCCTGATGGCCATCGGCCGCGCCGGCGACGTCGACGCCTGGGTGGGGGAGGCAGCGCACACCTCCCTGACCGGGATCGAGGACGGCCAGCTGCAGGGCACCGTGACCGAGGGCGACGCCAAAGTGCCGAACCCGGCCGGATCGGACCTCTGGGTGAGCGAGGAGCAGGCCGAGGGCAGCATCGAGCACCGTTGGCTGGCCCCGGGCGACGGCGAGTGGTCCATCCTGCTGGCCGCCGACGGCAGCGAGCCGGCTCCGACCAACGTGACCGTGACCTGGCCGAACGACACGTCCGTTCCGTGGTCGCTTGCCCTGATCATCGTGGGCGCCCTGCTGGTGGTGCTGGGCGTGGCGATGGCCGTGGTGTCCCGCCGGCCGAACCGCCCGTCCGCGGGCGACGACTCGCCGGGCAACGACTCGGGCCCCCGCGGCGGAACCGGCAAGCGGGCCGTCGCCGGTCCGGCGACCGCGACGCTGGCCAAGACGGACGCCGACGTACCGACCGGCCGCGCTGATGAAGCGGCGCCGGCCAAGCCCGGAACCGAGAGCCCGGAGGAGAGCTCCCGTACCTCCGGCCGCCGTTCCCTGATGGTGCGCCCCGCGCTTGGCCTGCGCGCCGCGGCGGCGGCGGGCACCGCCGTCGTGCTTGCCGCCGGCACAGTGCTGCCGGCGCAGGCAGCTGCCTCCCCGGAGGCCGAGGAAGCAGCAGGTTCCCCGGTGGTTATGGAGAGCCAGCTGACTCGGATTATGGATTCGGTGGCGGCTTCTGTTTCGAATGCCGACAAGGCGCGGGACGCCGGCAAGCTGGAGCCGCGGGTCGGCGGAGCGGCGCTGACTGTCCGCGAGGCCAACTACACGGTGCGGGCCGAAAACGGCAAGGCGCCTGCTCCGGTTCCGGTGGCCGCCGGACCGATTCTGGCCTCGATGGTCAGCACCAGTGCCGAGTGGCCGCGGACCGTGGTCGCGGTGACCGAAGGCGAGGACAATCCGGTACCGCAGGTGATCGTGCTGACACAGCAGGATCCGCGATCGAACTACCGGATGATGGGTGCCATGCAGATGCTGCCGGGAACCACCTTCCCGCAGGTTTCCACCGAGAGCAGCGGTACGCCGGCCGTGCCGCTGGATGCTGAGGACGGTCTGCTGTATTCGCCGCAGGCGGCCGTGAAGATGGTCGCCGAGAATCTGGACAGCGGCAAACACCAGAACAAGATCGGCAAGAACACCTTCTCCGACCAGATCCAGAAGATCCAAAAGGACCAGGTCAAATCCAACAAGAGCGCGGACATCTCGTTCCGCCGCAGCGTCGACAATAAATCGCTGAGCGCGCTGCGCACGGCCGACGGCGGTGCCGTGGTGTTCGGCCACATTAGGTCGGTGACCAGGAGCGTGCCGGCCGAAGCCGGCGCAACCGTGGAACTCTCGCCCGAGTTCGCGGCGCTGGCAGGGGAAGATTCCACCACCGAAGGCGTGGACGTGACCTACAGTGAAGCCGTCTTCCTGCGCGTGCCTCCCGCCGGCTCCGATGAAAAGCTCACCGTGGTCGGCGTGGCCCAGGGCCTGGTGGACGCGAAGCTGAAGTAGGGCCAAGCCCGGCCGGGGCAACCCGGTCGGGCAGCGTCGCTTTCCGCCCCGCAATTCCGGACGCACACCGAGACGTATTAGTGTGATGTTATGACCACTCCAACTCCAGAGCAGGGCCCCGCGCCGTCTTCCGTCAGCCTGCGCGGCGCCGTTGACCTGTCGGCGCTGAAAAGGCCGCAGCAGCCTTCTGGCGCTGCGCCGGCCGCCGGGGCGCCGGCAGCGGGCGACGGCGACACCGCAAGCTTCATCGTCGAGGTCAACGAGCAGAGCTTCCAGCCGCTCGTCCAACTCTCCGCCCAGGTCCCCGTGATCGTGGAGTTGACCGCAGCCTGGAGCGACCTGGCGCAGCAGCTGGCCTCCGCCTTGGCCGAGGTGACCAACGAATTTGCCGGCCGGTTTGTCCTGGCCCGGGTGGACGTCGACGCCAGCCCCGGCATCGCCCAGGCCTTCCAGCTGCAGAGCGTGCCCGCCGCCGTCGCGCTCTTGAAGGGGCAGCCGATCCCGCTGTTCCAAGGTGCGGCGTCCGCGGACGAATTGCGCCAGTTTGTTAACGAGCTGCTCAAGGTGGCACAAGCCAACGGCGTGACCGGCACCGCTCCGGGCACGGCAGACGCTCCCGCCGAGGAGGAGAAACCGCTGCCGCCACTGCATCAGGAAGCCTTCGATGCCATCGAGGCCGGCGACTACACGCGGGCAGCGGCGGCCTACCAGAAGGCGCTGGCCGAACAGCCGGCCGACAACGAGGCCCGCACGGGGCTGTACCAGGTGCAGTTGCTGGAGCGGCTGCAGGGTGCCGATGCCAACGAGCTGCGCCGCGCCGCCGCCGACCAGACCGACGATTTGGCTGCCCAGCTGGCCGTAGCCGACCTGGACGTGTCCGGCGGGCATGTCGAGGACGCCTTTGCGCGCCTGGTCGGCTTCATCAGCCGGCATGGCGGAGACGAACGGGAAGCGGCCCGCGCGCGGCTGGTGGAACTGTTCGATGTGGTGGGCAGCTCCGACCCGCGGGTCTCGAAGGCACGCCAGGCCCTGGCGCGGGCGCTCTTCTAAATGGTGCAGGCTTCAGCCGGCGGCCTGTTCGAGCCGATGCGGCTGCGCGGACTGCAGTTGGCCCACCGCGGCTGGGTGGCCCCGATGTGCCAGTACTCGGTCCGCCGGGACGATGCGCCCGGAACGCCGAACGACTGGCACCTGATGCATCTGGGCCAGTTCGCCGCCGGCGGGGCGGCGCTGATTCTGACCGAGGCGACGGCGGTGAACGCCGCCGGCCGGATCAGCCCGCAGGACACCGGCATCTGGACCGACGCGCAGGCGCAGGAGTGGAGCCGGATCACCGAGTTTGTGCACCGCTACGGTTCGGCGGACACCAAAATCGGCGTCCAGTTGGCCCACGCCGGGCGCAAGGCGTCGACGTACGCGCCGTTTGCCCGCGAATCCGGTTCCGTACCGCACGCCGAGGGCGGTTGGCAGACCGTCGGTCCGACCACCGGGCCTTTCGGCCGCTACGCTGCGCCCGCGACACTGGACGAAGCAGGCATCTTGCAGATTGTGGCCGACTTCCGCGACGCAGCGGTGCGTGCGGTCTGGGCGGGTTTCGACACTGTCGAGATCCACGGCGCCCACGGCTATCTGCTGCACCAGTTCCTGTCCCCGCTGGTCAACACCCGCACCGATGAGTGGGGCGGTTCGGCGGCCAACCGGGCGCGCCTGCTGCTGGCGGTGGTGGACGCGGTCCGCGGCGTGATCCCGGATGCCATGCCGCTGCTGCTGCGTGTCTCCGCCAGCGACTGGTCGGACGGAGGCCTGGAACCGGAAGCGGTGGCCGACGTCGTATCCCAGGCGGCCGCCCGCGGCGTGGACCTGGTGGACGTGTCCAGCGGCGGCGCGGTGCACGGCGTGAACATTCCGCTGGGCCCCGGCTACCAGGTGCCTTTCGCCGCAGCCATCCGCCGCCGGACCGGCGTCCCGACCGGTGCCGTCGGGCTCATCACCACGCCGGCGCAGGCCGACTCGGTTATCAGGGAGGGATCGGCCGACGCCGTGCTGCTGGCGCGGGCGGCGCTGCGCCATCCGCACTGGTGGCAGCGCGCCGCCGTCGAACTGGGCCACGACCTGGCGTGGGCGCCTCAGTACGAACGTGCCGCCGTGGCGGAGAATTATTAGTCCTTGCGGATGATGTCCGCGTGGGCGCCGCGTTGTTAGCGTGGCAGTATGACTTCGCATCCATCACAGCCCCCGGTCCAGCAGCCGGACGACCAGGACCCCGGCCTGCCGCCGGCGCCGACCGGCGGCGCCGAGGCTTCAGCTCCGGCCTACGGGGCTGAGGCCCCCACATCCGCCTACGGTGCCCAGGCACCCGTTCCCGCCCTGGCCGTGCGCGGTCTGGCCAAGCGGTTCGGCGAGAAGATCGCCGTCAACGGCGTCAACCTGGACGTGCCGGCCGGGTCCTTCTACGGGCTGGTCGGCCCCAACGGCGCCGGCAAGACCACCTCGCTCTCCATGGCCACCGGGCTGCTCCGCCCCGACTATGGTCAGGTCTGGGTGCACGGCGTGGACGTCTGGGCCGAGCCGCTGAAAGCCAAGCGACTGATGGGCGTGCTGCCCGACGGCGTGCGGCTGTTCGACCGGCTGACCGGCGAGCAGCTGGTCACCTACGCCGGTTTGCTGCGCGGCATGGACCGGGAGACGGTGGCCGCACGCGTGCCCGACCTGCTCCGGGCGATGGACCTGACCAACGACGCAGGCACCCTGGTGGTGGACTATTCCGCCGGTATGACCAAGAAGATTGCGCTGGCCACGGCGCTGATCCATGCGCCCAAGCTGCTGGTGCTGGACGAGCCGTTTGAGGCCGTGGATCCGGTCTCCGCCGCGAACATCCGCGACATCCTCCACGATTACGTGGCCTCCGGCGGAACGGTGATCGTCTCCAGCCACGTGATGGACCTGGTCCAGCGTATGTGCGACCACGTGGCGGTGATCGCCGGCGGCAACGTGCTGGCCGCCGGCACCGTGGACGAGGTCCGTGACGGTGCCAGCCTGGAAGAGCGGTTTGTCCAGCTGGTCGGCGGCCGGACCCAGTCGGAGGGGCTCGAGTGGTTGCGCACCTCGTAAGGCTGAAGCTGACGCTGCTGCGCAACGGCTTTAAACGCAGCCCATGGCAGCTGGTCGGCGTGATCCTGGGCGGGCTGTACGCCATCGGCGTGCTGGCACTGCTGATCTCCGGATTGTTCTTCCTCAGCTACACCGAGCCGGAGATGGCGCGCATGGTGGTGGTGCTGGGCGGATCCGCCGCCTTCCTGGGCTGGGCGCTGATCCCGATGATGGCCACCGGTGTGGACATGACACTGGACCCTGCCCGCTTCGTCACCTACGCCGTACCCATGCGGCAATTGCTTTTGGGGCTCGCCATCGGCGGCCTCGTGGGCATCCCGGGCGTGGTGACCCTGGTGGCAGCGCTGGGGCATGCGGCCGCGTGGTGGCAGCACCCGGTTGCGCTCGTGGCCGCCGTGCTGTGCGCGGTGATCGCCACGCTGACCTGCGTGGTGCTCTCCCGCGTGACCACGTCGGCGTCCACCACGCTGGCCAGCTCGCGCCGGTTCAAGGACATGAGCGGGGTCATCGGCATCATCCCGCTGGTGCTGCTGGGGCCCATCATGCTCGGCATCACCGAGGGCTTCCGCAGCTCGCAGGACTTTCTGCCGTCGCTCGCCGAGGGCCTGGCCTGGTCGCCGCTGGGCGCGGTCTGGGCGGTCCCGGGTGACCTGGCGCTGGGCAACTGGGGCGCCGCGGCGGCCCGGCTGCTGATCGCGGTGGCCTTCCTGGCCGTGATGGCCTGGCTGTGGAAGCTGAGCCTGGCCCGCGCGCTGGTGACCCCGCCGTACAACGCGGTGTCGCGCAAAGCCGGCGGCAAGCTGGGCTGGTTCTCCCGAATGCCCGCCACTCCGGCCGGAGCGGTGGCGGCGCGGGCGCTGATTTACTGGTTCAAGGATCCGCGCTATGGCGCGTCGCTGGTGTCCATTCCGCTCATCCCGGTGGCGGTCTTCTTCGGCCTCTCGCAGACCGGCGACTTCACCTTCATGCTCTGGCTCGGCCCGATGCTCGCCTTCCTGCTGTCCTTCGGCATTTCCGCGGACATCGCCTACGACAACACGGCGTTTGCGCTGCATGTCAGCACCGGCGTGAGCGGCCGGGACGACCGGATCGGGCGCGCCGTTGCCTGCGCGGTGATCGCCGTGCCGGCCACCGTGCTGCTGACCGTGCTGCCATTCGTCTTCATCGGCGAATGGCACCTGCTGGCCCCCGTTTCCGGGGTGGCGCTCGGAGTGCTGCTGACCGGGCTGGGGCTGTCCAGCGTGGTCTCGGCCCGGTACACCTACAATGTGCCGCTGCCCGGGGAGAGCCCGTTCAAGACGCCTCCGGGTTCGACCGCCCGGATGATGCTGGTCCAGCTTGGCGGCCTCGGCGTGCTGGTGCTGCTCTCGCTGCCGGAACTGGTGCTGGCGCTGATCGGCGTCTTTACCGGCGATCCGCTGTGGGGCTGGCTGGCCCTGCTGGTCGGCGTCCTGCTGGGCGCCGTGCTGCTGGTGGTTGGCATTGTGCTGGGCGGCCGCTGGTATGACCGCCGCACGCCGGAACTCCTCCAAGCTGTGGCGAAAAACAAATAGCAGGCAAACTCACCTGCCACGGCAGGCGAGGACGACGGCGGAGGCAGCCTCCGCCGTCGTCCTTCCTTTTCCAGGGGTTAAGATGGTTGGCATGAGTCTTCCCCCGGATCCTTTCGAAAACGACCCCCGCGCACCGCAGACCCCGGGCGGGTCCACCGCGACGATCGAGCGTGAAGAACTCCGCGAAGAGCTTGAGCCAGGCGACCGCGAACGCTTTGCGCATTATGTCCGCAAGGAAAAGATCATGGAGTCGGCGCTGTCCGGCGAACCGGTGATCGCCCTGTGCGGTAAGGTCTGGGTGCCCGGCCGCGACCCGAACAAGTTCCCCGTCTGCCCCGACTGCAAGGCCATTTACGAAGGCCTGCGCCCCGGCGGCGACGATTCCGGCAAGAAGAAGTAGCCGCTCCCACTTAACCGAAGCGGGCCCATTCGGCGCCCGCTTCGCTTTCGCCTGCCTGCAAAGAAAGTTAGCCCTGGTTCCTTGATGACCGAATCCACTGCCGTCCGCGCGCCCGGCGCTATGTCGGCTGCCTACCGGCCGCTGACGCTGGGCTTGCTGGCAGTGATCACGCTGGCGGCCTTCGAGGCAGTGGCGGTGGCTACGGCGATGCCGGTGGTGGCGGCGGATCTCGAGGGAAAGTCGGCCTACGGGCTGGCCTTCTCCATGTTCCTGACCGCCTCGCTGCTGGCCAGCGTGGTGGCCGGCGTCTGGTGCGACGCCATGGGCCCGCGACCGGCGCTTGGCGCGGGACTGGTGCTGATGGTGGCCGGCCTGGTGCTGTCCGGAGTGGCCGGAGAATTCTGGATTTTCACCGCCGGAAGGGCCGTGGCCGGGCTGGGCGGCGGCTTCGCCATTGTCGCCGTATATGTGATCATCGGGCAGGTCTATCCGCAGCGGATGCAGCCGGTGGTGTTCGGCTGGCTGGCCGCGGCCTGGGTGGTGCCCTCGCTGGTAGGGCCGCTGGCCGCCGGCGTGGTCGCGGAGTACATTTCCTGGCGCCTGGTGTTCTACGGGGTGGCGCCCATCTTCCTGCTGGCCGTGCTGGTGATCTGGCCGCGGACCCGGAGCGTGGGCGCACCGGAGAACCCGACCACGGACCGGCGCGCCGGACGACTGCAGGCGGTGCGCGGCCTGATGCTGGCCGGCGGCGTGTTCCTGGCCCAGTGGGCGCTGTTCGAAGCTGTCGCCGGCGGGCCCGCCTGGCAGCTGGTGCCGTTGTATGCGCTGGCGGCCGGGGGAGTGGTGCTGGCACTGGTGGCGCTGCCCAAGCTCATGCCGGCCGGCACCATGCGCTTGCGCCGGGGGCTGCCCAGTGTGATTGCCACCCGCGGACTGATCAACCTGGCGTTTTTTGGTGCCGAAGCATTCATCCCGCTGATGCTGGTGGCCGCGCACGGGATCTCACCCGCCACCGCAGGCCTGGCGCTGACGGCCGGCGCGGTCGGCTGGAGCATCGGCTCGTGGGTGCAGGCCCGCGTGCAGACCGCGCGGCACCGGATGCTGGTGGTCGGCTCCGGCATCCTGACCGCCTGCATGGGGCTGATGGCGCTGGTCTCGGCGCCGTCGGTGCCGCTCTGGGCGCTTATTGTGGTCTGGGCACTGGCCGGGTTCTCCATGGGGGTGGCGTTGTCCACCACCTCGGTGCTGGTGCTGCAGATGTCCGCTCCGGAAGAGCGGGGACGGAACTCCGCGTCACTGCAGCTGGCCGACCAGCTGGGCGGCGTGGTGGGCACCGCGGGAGCGGGAGCACTGTTTTCGCTGCTGCGCGATCCGGACAACCCCGGCGCGATCGGCGTCTACGTGGTGATCTGGCTGGTGCTGGCCGTGGTGGCCGCCGGCGGCATCGCCACCGGGTGGCGCAGCGCGGAACGGACGGAAGTTAGACAGGAACAACGGGAGGAGGCCACCGAATGAACAACGACACACTATTTGGCGCGGGACCGGTGCTGCCGCCGGCATACCCGGAGCGGGCCGCGTGGGGCACGGCGCCCAAGCTGCGCCAATGGCAGGCCGAGGCCCTGCAGAAGTACTTCGAGATGGCACCTCAGGACTTCCTCGCCGTGGCGACGCCCGGCGCCGGCAAGACGACGTTTGCGCTGCGCGCGGCCACCGAGCTGGTGGACCGCGGGCTCATCAACCGGATCACCATTGTGGCGCCGACTGACCACCTCAAACGCCAGTGGGCGGACGCCGCCGCGCGGGTGGGCCTGGCCATTGACCCGAACTTCAAGAACTCCGACGGTTCGCACGGCCGCGACTTCATCGGCGTCGCCGTCACCTATGCGCAGGTGGCGATGAAACCGATGCTGCACCGGGCCAAGACCGAAGCGGCGAAGACGCTGGTGATCCTGGACGAAATCCACCACGGTGGCGACGCGCTCAGTTGGGGCGACGGCATCCGCGAGGCCTTCGAACCGGCCGTCCGCCGGCTGGCGCTGACCGGTACCCCGTTCCGCTCCGATACCGCGGCCATTCCCTTCGTGGAGTACGCCGAAGACAAGGACGGGATTCGCCGCTCGCGGGCCGACTACACCTACGGCTACGGCAGCGCGCTGCGCGACCATGTGGTCCGCCCGGTGATGTTCATGGCCTACTCCGGCGAAATGCGCTGGCGGACCAGCTCGGGGGAGGAATACGCGGCTTCGCTCGGTGAAGCCGCGGTGACCAAGGACATCACCGCGCAGGCGTGGCGGACGGCGTTGAATCCGCAGGGGCAGTGGATTCCGTCCGTGCTGGCCGCCGCCGACAAGCGGCTTACCGAGGTCCGCCGGGCCGTGCCCGACGCCGGCGGGCTGGTGATTGCCACCGACCACGACGACGCACGTGCCTACGCCGGCCAGCTGAAGAAGATCACCGGCGAATCCGCCACGATAATCCTCTCCGACGACGCCGGAGCCTCGGAGAAGATCGAGTCGTTCTCCGCCGGCGACAGCCGCTGGATGGTTGCCGTGCGCATGGTCTCCGAAGGCGTGGACGTCCCGCGGCTGTCAGTCGGCGTCTACGCCACGTCCACCGCCACGCCGCTGTTCTTCGCCCAGGCCGTGGGCCGCTTTGTGCGTGCCCGGAAGCGCGGCGAAACCGCGTCCGTCTTCCTGCCGTCGGTGCCGAACCTGATGGAACTGGCCAACCAGATGGAGCTGGAACGCGACCACGCGCTGGACCGGCCGGACAAGGACAACGACGAAGGCTTCATCCCCGAAGAGGCCCTGATGGAGCAGGCCAACCGGGAAGACAAGGCCTCCGACGAGCTGACCAAGCAGAAGTTCGAAGCCCTTGACTCCCAGGCCTCCTTCGACCGGGTACTGTTCGACGGCGCCGAGTTCGGCACCGGCGGAGAGATCGGCAGCGAAGACGAATTGGACTTCCTGGGCATCCCCGGCCTGCTCGACGCCGAGCAAGTAGGCGTGCTGCTGCGCCAGCGCCAGCAGGAGCAGCAGACCCGCAAACGCCAGCGGGCCGGCGGAGCTGCCGCACCCGAGCCGGCGCCGGTCTTGGTGGACCACCGGCAGCTGACCGAATTGCGCAACCAACTGGCCAAGAACGTCTCCGCCTGGTCGGCCCGCTCGGGCATGCCGCACGGCGTCGTCCATTCGGAGTTGCGCCGGGTCTGCGGCGGTCCGGCCGTGGCCCAGGCCAACGAAGAGCAGCTTAACAAGCGGCTGAAGAAGCTCCAGGACTGGTTCATCGGCCGCAAATAACCACCCCCGGTGATCGACCAAAGGCGCTTGCGCCTGCGTGGAGATCCGCCTGCGTGGAGATCCGCCCCCGGTGATCGACCAAGGCCGCTTGCGGCCGCGTGGAGATCCGTCGGCGTGGAAATCGGGCTCGCCATCGTCCTGTGGAAAACGCCTGCCGATCCCGCAAGTTTTGGCACACTGGTGCTCCAAACAGGAGGCGGCATGCCATACATGTACATCCTGCAGTGCGCGGACAACAGTTTTTACGTCGGGAGTACATGGGACCTTGAACGGCGGATTAGTGAGCACGGATCCGGTGAAGGAGCTGCCTACACGGCGCGCCGCCGGCCGGTTCGACTTGTCTACTGCGAGGAATTCAACCGCGTAGAAGACGCGTTTGCACGGGAGAAGCAGGTTCAGAACTGGGGCCGTGCCAAACGCATTGCACTTATCGAGGGCCGCCTAGATGATCTCAAGAGCAATATGAACTAGGCGTATGTCCCACCCAAGCGGGATCTCCGCGCAGGCGCGGGCGCCTTTGGTCGATCACCGAGGGGGCTGGGGCGGGATCTCCACGCAGGCGCAAGCGCCTTTGGTCGATCACCGAGGGGGCTGGGGCGGGATCTCCACGCAGGCGCGAGCGCCTTTGGTCGATCACCGAGGGGCACTCAGCGCCTTTGATCGATCACCGGGGGCCGGAGAACTACTCGATGATGTCGATGCCGTTGTCGCTGAATTCGGCCAGTGTCTTCTCCACGCGCTCGGCGTTGATTCCCGCCGACAGCGTCAGGTTCACTGATGTGGTGTAGCCCGCCTGGACGGCGTCGAGGGCCGTCTGCCGGACGCAATAGTCGGTCGCCAGCCCGGCCACCACTACTTCATCCACCTCGTGTTCCTGCAGCCAGTCGTCCAGACTGGGCATCTCCGTCTCTTCTTCTTCCTCGTTGCCCTCGCGCTCGCCGGTGGCTACTTCGTCGGCCGGTGCCAGCAGGCCGTCGAAACCGGAGTAGCCGGCGTCGAACTGGCCCTTGCGGAAGTAGGCGTCAATCCGGTCGGTGTCCAGATCGGGGTGCAGGTCGGCCCCGCGCGTGCCTGCCACACAGTGCCGCGGCCAGCTGTCGACGAAGTCCGGTTCCTCGGAGAAATGGCTGCCCGGTTCTATGTGCCAGTCCTGCGTCGCCACCACGACGTCGTAGTCGTCCGGCCGGGTGTCCAGGTGCTCGCTGATCTCGGCGGCAGTTTTCGCGCCGCCGTCGACCGCCAAGGTGCCTCCTTCGCAGAAGTCATTCTGAACGTCGACGATGATCAGTGCTCGGGTCATGGCTGCTCCTCGAACTCGGTGGGAATGGCGGCCTCGCCGCGCTGCAACCGGTGTACGGCGCCGGGCAGCTCGGTCATGGAGGCGGCGTGGCGTTCAGCGGCGCGGCGAACGCCTTCGTCGCCGGTCCAGCCATCCGCCAGTTTGCCGTTGGTGACAAATTGCTGCAACAACGGCCGGTCATTGCCGTCGTCCAACGGCCGATGGCCAATACCGATCACCTCGGCAGTGGCGGCGCCCCGCTGGTTGAGCCGGCGCAGCGCGTACTTGCGGCCGCCCATGGAAATCTTGTTCTTCGAGGCCTTCGCCACCGAGACCTGCTCGCCGTCGGGGCCCTCGCGGCTGACCAGCTTGTAGACCATGCTGGCGGTGGGGGCGCCCGACCCGGTGACCAGTGCGGTGCCGACGCCATAGGAATCCACCGGAGCCGAGGCCAGCGAGGCGATGGCATATTCGTCCAGATCGGACGTGACGGTGATGCGGGTGTGGTGGTTGCCCAGATCGTCCAGCAACTTGCGCACCCATTGCGCCTGGGCAATCAGGTCGCCGGAATCCAGCCGCACCCCGCCCAACTCGGGACCTGCCAACTCCACGGCCGTACGGACTGCGGTCTCGACGTCGTACGTGTCTGCCAGCAGGGTGGTCCCCACGCCCAGCGAAGCCAGCTGCGCTTCGAACGCCTTCTGCTCGCTGTCATGCAACAAGGTGAAGGAATGGGCGGCCGTGCCCACCGTCCGGACGCCGTAGCGGTAGCCGGCTTCCAGATTGGAGGTGCTGGAGAAACCACCAATGACCGCGGCGCGGGCCGCCGCAACGGCCGACTCCTCGTGCGTGCGCCGGGATCCCATCTCGATACAGGGGCGGCCGCCGGCCGCGCCGGTCATCCGGGAAGCTGCCGAAGCAATGGCGCTGTCGTGGTTCAGCACGGACAGGATGAACGTCTCCAGCACGCACGCTTCGGCGAAGCTTGATTCCACAATCATGATCGGCGAGTAGGGGAAATACGCCTCGCCCTCGGCATAGCCGTAGATGTCGCCGGAAAAACGGAAATCGGCCAGCCAGTCGATGGTTTTCGCGTCCACCACGTCCGTGCGGGCCAGGAAATCCAGCTGGTCTTCCGAGAAGGTGAAGTGCTCGATGCCCTCCAGGATCCGGCCGGTGCCGGCCACCACTCCGTACCGGCGTCCCTCGGGCAGCCGCCGGGCGAAGGCCTCGAAGACGGAGCGTCGTTGGGCCGCGCCGGAATGCAAGGCGGCCTGGAGCATGGTCAGCTCATAGTGGTCGGTGTACAGGGAGGTGCTGGGGTGTCTCCAGCCGGCTGCAGTGTTCACATCCTCGACTCTAATCCTGTGTTCGCCGTCTGAGTACTTCAGGGCCGCTGGCAAGCCCTGAAGCGGCGCCTGCCTACAATGGAAGTCATGACCGTGAGCATGCTTCCCTCCTGCACAACCGTGCTGGACGCGGATATCGAGACATCCCGACGCACGGAATCGTCTGAACTTACGGCCAAAGACGTCCCGTGGGTCGTCATCGTGTGGAACGACCCGGTCAACCTGATGAGCTACGTCAGCTACGTCTTCCAAAGCTACTTCGGTTATTCGGAGGCCAAGGCGCACAGGCTGATGCTTGAAGTGCACCAGCTGGGCAAATCCGTGGTGGCGACCGGCAGCCGCGAGCAGGCCGAGCGGGACACCGTGGCGATGCATTCGTTCGGCCTGTGGGCCACCTACCAGAAGGCGGACCAGGCGTAGATGGCCAAGGCATTCAAGCGCACGCGCAAGGGGATTACCGGGTTTCTGGAGCCGGCCGAGCGGGAACTGATCGGGAAGCTGTTCGGGGACGTGATTTCCATGCTGGAGATCGACCGGAAGGACGAGGATCCGCTCGCGGCGATGGTGGGCCTGGACCTCGACGCCGCCAAGCCCCAGGACGCGGCCCTGCTGCGGCTGCTCCCCGACGCGGTACAGCACGACGACGGCGAGGCGCTGGAGTTCCGCAGGCTCACCGAGCGCTCCCTGCGCGAGGACAAGCTCGGTGCGCTGCGGGCCAGCGCGCTGCTGCTGGAACACACACCGCTGCAACTGACCGACGAGCAGGCCCGGCTGTTCGCGCGTGCCACCAACGACGTCCGGCTGGTGCTGGCCGAGCGGCTGGACATCCACACGGATGAAGACGCGCAGGCTCTGCATGAGATCGACGACTGGTCCCAGGCCGAGGATCTGGAGACCTACCTGGCGCTGGTCTACAACTTCATGACCTGGCTTCAGGAAACGCTGATGCAGGCGCTGCTGGACGGGCTGGAACGCCACCGCGGCGACGAGCGCTAAAGCTCCGCGGCGCCGCAGAGGGAAGCCTCCGCCGTCGTCAGGGGTGTGAGATGGCTTACAGAAGCCGCGCAGAAGTTCGCCCAACCGGCCGTGCACGTCTTATCCTCTAGTGAATATGAGCCCGGAAAGGCAGTGACACGGAAGATGTTGATCCAACCCGCAGCTCCGATCGGCATCTTTGATTCCGGGGTGGGCGGGCTGACTGTTGCACGCGCGGTGATCGACCAGCTGCCGAACGAATCCATTCTGTACGTGGGCGACACCGCTAACGGCCCGTACGGCCCGCTGCCGATCGCCGAGGTGCGCGCGAACGCCCTGGGCGTGATGGATGAACTGGTCGACGCCGGCGTCAAGCTCTTGGTCATTGCCTGCAACTCGGCCTCCGCTGCCGTGCTGCGCGACGCCCGGGAGCGTTACACCGCCCGCTACGGCATCCCGGTGATCGAGGTGATCCAGCCAGCGGTCCGCCGCGCCGTCGCCTCCACCCGCAGCGGCCGGATCGGCGTGATCGGAACCTCGGCCACCGTCGGCTCCCGTGCCTACGAGGACACCTTCGCCGCCGCGCCCCACCTGGACGTGACCTCGGTGGCCTGTCCTCGTTTCGTGGAATACGTGGAAGCCGGCGTCACCGCCGGGCAGGATCTGCTGTCCACCGCCGAAGAGTACCTGGAGCCGCTCAAGCGTGCGGACGTCGACACCTTGGTGCTGGGCTGCACCCACTATCCGCTGCTAACCGGCGTCATCTCCTATGTCATGGGCGACGGCGTCACGCTGGTGTCCAGCGCGGAAGAGACCGCCAAGGACGTCTACCGTTCACTGGTCTCGCACGATCTGCTCCGGCCGGAGGGAACACCGGGCCAACACCACTTCGTCGCCACCGGCGACGCCGCGTCCTTCGAAGTGCTGGCTCGCCGGTTCCTGGGACCGGAGGTGATTGCGGTGGAGCATGTGGACCACGTGGCCGCCCACTATCCCACCGGCAGCATGGCCCGGATTACCCCGGAAATGGTCGCCGCCGCACGCGCCGGCGCGGCAGCGGAACCCAAGGTCTCGCCGTTTGCCGGCACGGCTCGGCTGCCCAACCAGGGGGAGCGGGCATGAACCTGACCATCATCGGCTGCAGCGGCTCGTTTCCCGGGCCGCTGTCGCCGGCGTCGTGCTATTTGGTAACTGCCGACGACGGCGAACGCGTCTGGCGGATCCTGCTGGACCTGGGCAACGGCGCCCTGGGGACCGCACAGCGTTACATGGAACTGGAGGACATCGACGCGATCTTCTTGAGCCATCTGCACCCAGACCACTGCATGGACCTGTGCGGACTCCATGTGGCCGTGCGCTGGAAACCCGGCGGCTGGGCCAAGGGCCGCATTCCCGTGTGGGGGCCGGCGGCCACCGCGGAACGGATGGCCACGGCCTACGGGCTCGAGTTGGATCCCGGCATGACCGAGGAGTTCGACTTCCACCACTGGTCGGAACGGGAGCCGGTCAAGCTTGGCCCGTTCACCATCACGCCCTACCCGGTACGCCATCCCGTGGAAGAGGCCTACGCCATCCGCGTCGAGGCGACCGAACCCACCCCCAACGGGCCGGTGACGCGCGTGCTGACCTACTCCGGTGACACCGACAGCTGCCCCGAGCTGGTTGAAGCAGCCACCGGCGCGGACATGTTCCTGTGCGAAGCCGCCTTCCATGAAGGGCGCGACGACGCGGTCGACGGCGTGCATCTCACCGGGAAGCGCGCCGGCGCGGCCGCCACCGAAGCCCACGTCCGGCGGCTGCTGCTGACCCACCTGCCGGTCTGGAACGATTCCGTGCGGACCGTCAACGAGGCCCGCGAAACCTACCAGGGCGATTTGGCCGTGGCGGTGGCCGGCGTCAGCTACATCGTCTGACTCGCCGCCGGAGACGCTGCGCTCGTGCCTCGCCGGCGTGCGGAAGCAGGCTGCGCCGTCGTGCCTCAGCGGCACATTCGTGAACGCCGCCCGCGCGCGGAAGCCTGCGCCGTCGTGCATTAGGTCCGCAGCGTCAGCCGGACTGCCTGCGCCTCACAGTCTGAACCGCGGCGGCCGGCGCGAGCCGATAGGCTGGTGGCATGACTGATGTTGATTCCAGCTCCGCCCTGCCCGCCGTCACCGCCCGAGCCGACGGCCGGACGCCGGAGCAGCTCCGGCCGATCAGCATCACCCGCGGCTGGTCCAACCAGGCCGAAGGCTCCGCGCTGATTGAATTCGGCAATACCCGCGTGCTGTGCACCGCATCGCTGACGGCGGGGGTGCCGCGCTGGCTCAAGGGCGAGGGACGCGGTTGGGTCACCGCCGAATACGCCATGCTGCCGCGAGCCACCAACACCCGCTCCGACCGCGAATCCGTCAAGGGCAAGATCGGCGGCCGCACACATGAAATCTCCCGGCTGATCGGCCGCTCGCTTCGCTCGGTGATCGACACCAAAGCACTGGGGGAGAACACCATCGTGCTGGACTGCGACGTGCTGCAGGCCGACGGCGGCACCCGCACCGCGGCCATCACCGGCGCCTTTGTGGCCCTCGCCGACTCGCTGCACTGGGCCAAAGAGCAGAAGCTGATCGCCCGCTCCGCCCGGCCCCTGACCGACACTGTGGCCGCCGTGAGCGTGGGAATTATCGACGGCGTGCCCATGCTGGACCTGCCGTATGTCGAAGACGTGCGCGCGGAAACCGACATGAACGTGGTGGTGACCGGGTCCGGCCAGTTCGTGGAAGTCCAGGGCACCGCCGAGGGTGCACCGTTCGACCGCGCTGAGCTCGACGCCCTACTGGACTTGGCACTGGCCGGCACCGCCCAGCTCTCCCAGATCCAGCGCGACACGCTTTTGGAGACGCTGGGAGAAGTCATCCGTGGCTGAGGGCGAACCGCGGCTGGTCCTGGCCACCCATAATCAGGGCAAGCTGCGCGAGTTGCGAGAACTGCTGCGGGGCCAGATCCCTGGACTCGACGTGGACACCCAGGTGATCGACGCTGCTGCCGCCGGCGCGCCGGACGTCCCCGAAACCGGCCTGACCTTTGCGGATAATTCCCTGTTGAAGGCCCGCGCGGTGGCCGAAGCCACCGGCCTTGTGGCGGTCGCGGACGACTCGGGCTTGGCCGTGGATGTGCTCGGCGGCGCGCCCGGGATCTTCTCAGCCCGCTGGGCCGGTAAACACGGCGACGATGAAGCCAACCTCCGGCTCCTGTTGGCCCAGCTGGCCGATATTGCTCCCGAGCACCGCGGTGCCGCCTTCGTCTGCGCCGCCAGTGTGGTGTCGCCGCGGCTGGAAGCCGTCGAGGAGGGCCGCCTGGCCGGCATCCTCCTGGCCGAACCCCGCGGCTCCGGAGGATTCGGCTACGACCCGATCCTGCAGCCGGCCGGCATGGACCGCAGCTGCGCGGAACTGCTGCCGGAGGAGAAGAACGCCATCAGCCACCGCGGCCAGGCGTTCCGGGCGCTGCTGCCGCACCTGGTAACGGCGCTTAGTGAGGAAGCGCAGTAGCCGGCCAGCCAGGCATCCCACGCCGGTTTTCTGGCAATCGGCCCGTCCGGTTCCCAGGCCACCAGTGGCCGGCCCCCGACCGCCTTTGCCTCAGTGGTGAAGCAGCGTCCGGTTCGGTCTATGGGGGATAGTAAGGCAAACTTGTAAGCGATGACCATGATGAGCCTTTCCTCCCTGTCAGCCAACATCCCTGCACAAACCGCTGGCGATACCAGTGCACTCACCGGTGTAGCCGACTGGGCTGTCGGCCTGATGGAGACCATTGGTGCCCCGGGCGCGGGCCTGGCCATCGCGCTGGAAAACCTTTTCCCGCCGCTGCCCAGTGAAGTGGTGCTTCCGCTGGCCGGCTTCACTGCGAGCCGCGGCAGTTTCAGCCTCATCGAGGCACTGATCTGGACCACGCTAGGTTCCGTCTTCGGCGCTTGGGCGCTGTACGGCCTGGGTGCTTGGCTGGGCCGGAGGCGAATGCGTGCCATCGCCGAAAAGCTTCCGCTGGTCGATCTGGAGGACGTGGACAAGGTCGAGGCGTGGTTCAACCGCCATGGCTACAAGGCCGTGTTCTTCGGGCGGATGATCCCCATTTTCCGAAGCCTGATCTCCATCCCCGCGGGCATCGAACGCATGCCGGTGGCGAAATTCCTGCTGCTGACCACTGCGGGCAGCCTGATTTGGAACTCCATCTTCGTTTTTGCTGGCTTCTACCTGGGGGAGAACTGGCACATCGTGGAACAGTACGCGGGCATCTTCCAAAAGATCGTCATCGTCGTCGTCGTTCTTGCGGTGCTCTACTGGGTTGCCACCCGGATCCGTAAGATTCGGAACCGCCGGAGCTAGTTTCCAGGCCGCTGAACCGGTCACCGCTGGAGCTCCACGTTCGGACCGGAGTTGTTCTGCAGCGGCCGAGCCCGCTGCTCTGTCCGAGGTGCACTGAGTGGCCTTCGCCGGGCGTCGCTGCTACGCCTAGTCTCCGCACGCCGCATTCCAGCCTGACCGCCGGCTGCCGCCCGCTGTAGTCCGGGCTCTTGCTCGATGCCGCCGGCGTTCCCGTTGGCCGGCAAGGCACCTTCGCCGCGGTCCATCCGGTCAGGGCGCCTTCCCATTGCTGCCGCTCCCAAGCAGGCGCGCAAGCGACAGCGCCCGCAGCTGGCACCTCTGGTAACGACCACTTTCCTTGACAAGCGCCGCATAGCTTGTATGGTTAGGTACATCAGTAACTAACCCCTTCACCGAATAACCGGTGATGGGTTCCATGGAAGGAGCGGCTGTGATCGACGATTCGAGGCCGATCTTTCTGCAGATTGCGGAGCTCATCGAGAACGACATCGTGGACGGGGCGCTGGCGGAGGAAAGCCAGGCGCCGTCCACGAACGAGTTCGCCGCTTTCTACCGGATCAATCCCGCCACCGCAGCGAAAGGCGTGAACCGCTTGGTGGACGACGGGATTTTGTACAAGAAGAGGGGGATCGGCATGTTTGTGGCCACCGGCGCCCGTTCCCGGTTGTTAGCCCAAAGACGGGACGACTTCTTCAGGGAGTACGTCCAGCCGATGACCCGGGAGGCACGAAAGCTGGGCATCAGCACCGAACAGCTGACCGAAATGCTCCACCGCACCGAGTCCACCAGCGACATGACAGAGGGAAGCGTGTCCCGATGAACAACCCGACCACACCCGCCGCCATAGAACTGCGGCAGGTGACCAAGACCTACCGTGATGCCAAGGCGCTCGACAACGTCAGCCTCCGCCTGGAGGGCAACCGGATCTACGGCCTGCTGGGCCGAAACGGCGCCGGCAAGACCACCCTGATGTCGGTGCTCACCGGCCAGGGCTTCCAGAGCAGCGGGGAAGCGCTGGTCTTCGGCCAGCGCCCCTATGAGAACGACGGCGTGCTGTCGCGGATCTGCTTCATCCGTGAATCGCAGAAGTATCCGGACGACTTCACCGCGCGGCAGGCCTTCAAGTCCGCCTCCTTGTTCTTCAGGCACTGGGACCAGGCGTTCGCGGACCAGCTGGTCGAGGAATTCCAGCTGCCGCTCAAACGGCGGATCAAGAAGCTCTCACGCGGCCAGCTCTCCGCCGTCGGGGTGATCATTGGGCTGGCGTCCCGCGCGGAAATCACGTTCTTTGACGAACCGTATCTGGGGCTGGACGCCGTGGCCCGGCAGATCTTCTATGACCGGCTGGTGGAGGACTTTGCCGCGCACCCGCGGACCATCATCCTCTCCTCGCACTTGATCGATGAAGTGGCGAACCTGCTGGAGCATGTGGTCCTGATCGACCGCGGCCGGATCATCATGGATGACGACGCCGAGGCCATCCGCGGCACGGCGGTCACCGTTGCAGGCAACGCCTCCGCCGTCCAGTCGTTCGCGGCCGGCCGCGAGGTGCTGCATCGCGAGTCGTTGGGCTCGCTGGCTTCGTGGACCGTCGAAGGCCGGCTGACGAACGCAGAGCGTGCCGAGGCAGCCGAACTTGGCCTGGAACTGGCACCGGTTTCGCTCCAGCAGCTGGTGGTGCGCAAGACCATGGCAGCGACCGATGCTGTCGTCGATACCGACTCCGAGCTGGAGGTCCTGAAATGAACCGCGTCGTCAACGTTGCGCGCATGCAGCTGATCAACAAGTGGACCTTCCTCGGGATCCCGGCCATCATCATGGTTTCGGCCTTCCTGATAACCCTCGCCATCTGGGCGATGATCCCGGCCAGCGGCGAGACGTTCTACTCCGGCGCTTCGCAGGCAGTGGTGTGGTATTTCCTGGCGCTGGGCATCCAGTCACTGACGCTTACGTTCCCTTTCTCACAAGCGATGAGCGTCAGCCGGAGGACCTTCTACATCGGCACGGTGGGACTGTTCGCCACCGTGGCGCTGGCCATCAGCGTGCTTTACTACCTGCTGGGCCTGGTGGAAGTTGCCACCAACGGCTGGGGGTTCAACGGACAGTTGTATGCCCTGGACTGGGTAGCCGCTGAGCACGCGGTGGTGCAGATCCTGTTCTACTTCATCGCCATGGTGGCGCTGTTCATGATCGGTTTCTGGTTCGCCACCATTTACAAGCGCTGGCAGGCCACCGGGATGTTGATCACATGGATCGCGATTGCCGTGGTCTTGATCGGGCTGCTGGGCCTGACCAGCTGGCAGGGCTGGTGGCCGACGGTGGGGCAGTGGCTGGTGGCCCAGACACCGCTGAGCGTTTCCGGCTGGGCGGCGCTGTTCTGCGCGGTTCTTGCCGGCGGGTCCTACCTGACTCTGCGCCGCGCCGCTCCATGATGTAGCCAACGAGCAGCGCTCACACCATCAACAGCACGGCGGCTCCCGCACACCAGGCGGGGGCCGCCGTGCCGTGTGTTGGCGGACCAAGACTGTCCTGCTCATCAATTAGGGTTGACCCGTGGCAATTGACTTCACGGCGATAGATTTCGAGACGGCAAACGGGTTCAGGGGATCGCCATGCTCCGTCGGCTTGAGCAAAGTCCGTGATGGCCGAATCGTCGAGGAAGCCTCATGGCTCATGCGCCCGCCGGAAGGCTTCGATCATTTCGATCCGCGCAACGTCCAGATCCACGGCATTACCGCAGACATGGTTGCGGCAAAGCCCCGCTTCGGGGAACTGTTCGCCGACATGGCAGCTTTCATCGGCACCGACGTGCTGGTCGCCCACAACGCCGCCTTCGACATGGGCGTCATCCGGTCGGCACTGGAAGTCTCTGAACTTTCCGGCCCGGCTTACGACTACGCCTGTACGGTCATCCTGTCGCGGCGCAGCTATTCGTTGGTGTCCTATTCGCTCCCGTTCGTGGCCGAAGCTGCCGGCGTGCCGTTGCTGAACCACCACGACGCCGTGGCGGACGCTCGGGCGTGCGCCGGCATCATGATCGACATTGCCGGCCGGAACTCGGCCGGAAGCATTCCGGACCTGCTGACGGCCATGCAGATGCGCACCACCCGCCTCGAGGCCTACCTCCACGGAACGGCAGCCATCTCGAAACCCACCCGGACGGCGCTGGAACGCCAGGAGCTTGGCGCTGCCGGGGGAGCGGCACCGTCTTCCGCTTGGACGTACTGGCCGGACGAGGGCAGCAATCCGGAGCCGAACCATGACGCCGACGACTCCCACCCGCTCTACGGCCAGACAGTGGTCTTCACTGGTAATCTGGGCCTGTCCCGGCAAGAGGCGAAGAACCGTGCGGCCGAACTGGGGGCGCGACCGGCCAGCAACGTGACCCGCAAAACCACGGTGCTGGTGGTGGGAGACGGTTTCGTCGCCTCCGACCTCAAGAGCGGCCGGGTGACAGCCAAGGCGCACAAGGTGCTGCAGCTGCACGGCAAGGGCCAGCAGATCGAGGTGCTGTCCGAAGGCGAGTTCCTGCAGATGATCGGCGGACGCTGGCCAGTGCACAGCGCTTGACCGAATGCTCCCGACTGGCCGCGTTTCGGCGTCAGAGCCGCAGGCAAACCCCGGTGAGCTCTTCGGACAGGTCGATCAGCCGGGAGGCAGCGTTGCGCTCGTAGGCATTCCGCTTCGGCGCAACGACGGCGGGGCTCCCGGTCAGTTGGAAGCGTCCATCCGGCCCCCAGTAGTCGCCGTTACGCACGCCGTCGCCAGCAGTCGCCTGTACCAGCGGCCACGCTCCAGCATCCTTGCCCTGCGCGATCAGACCGTACAGACGCCGCTGCCAACGGCTGGCTGGTTGTGAGAGCTGCAGGCCGGGCCGGTCAGGCGTGAAGTACTTCCGCGCGTAACCCGGATGCGCCACCACGGAGGAAACCTTCGAACCAGCCGCTTCCAGCCGGTGGGCCAACTCAAACCCGAAACTCATCACCGCAAGCTTGGACAAGGCGTAGGACCGGTAGCTGGAGTACTTCGCCGGCAGCGCTGCCCGGCGGAAGTCCGGGCGCACCCAGCGGTGGCTGATGCTGCCCACATGAACCACGCGGCTGCGGCTGTGGGTCAGTGCAGGCATCAGCCTTGCGATCAGCGCAAAGTGGCCCAGGTGGTTGATGCCGAACTGCAGCTCGAAGCCGTCCACGGTGAATTGCAGATCCTCGGACCCGATGACTCCGGCGTTGGCCAGCAGGGCATCGATCCGGCCGAGGCCGGCCAGTTCCTCCGCGGCTTGCCGGACCGAGTCAAGGCTTGCCAAGTCGAGTTGCTGGAAGCGCACGTCCGCTCCGGGCACCGTACTCCGGACGGCTTCCATGGCCGCGTGGCCGCGGGCCTCGTCGCGTGCGGCCATCACCACCGTGGCTCCGGCCGCGGCCAACTGCTCGCTGGCGAAATAGCCAAGTCCGGCACTGGCGCCGGTCACGATGATGGTCTTGCCGTCCTGACGAGGCAGGACGGGCGGGTGGCTGTCGTGGCGCATGCCTTAGCCCTGCGTCTGGGCCAGGAAGCGGTCGGCCATGCCGAGGATGACTTCTGGCCCCTCGAGGGAGGCCAGCCATTCGGCGGGCAGCGCGGCTTCGCCGTAATGGGCGCCTAAAAGGTTGCCGGCGATACTGCCGGCTGCGTCGCTGTCGCCGCCGTGATTGGTTGCAGCGGCGACGCCCCTGCGGAAGTGTTGTTCCGGCGTCGTGCTGTCAGCGGTAGCCAGCACCGCGTACAGGGCGATGGATAGAGCTTCCTCGGCCGCCCGGCCAGTGCCGAGTGCCGCGGTCAGGTCGGCAGGTGCCACCGGACCGTGGGCGGAGAGCTCGACGGCGGTCCGCAGGTGCCCGGCCAATTCGGCGGCTCCGGCTTCCTGCTCGGTGCGCGCCAGCATGGCCACGGCGGCACCGGGCAACGTGGCTTGTTCATGCACCAGCAGCCGGATCAACGTGGCCAAGGTGGCCGCGCTGCGGTGTGCCGCCGGATGGCCATGGGTAAGTGCGGAGCCGTCGGTGGCCAGCCGCTGGACGGTCTGGTCGTCGACGAACGGCAGCAGCCCGAAAGGGGCCGAACGCGTCACCGTGCTGCCGTCCACAGCGTCCGCGTTGACCGGACGGGCCCGGGTTCCCATCTCGCCGGTGGCCAGTCCGGACAGACAGGCCTCGGCGGGAGCGCGCCGCGCATGCAGTATGGGCTGGCCGTCGATCCAGCGCGGCTGCGGCGCCGGCGCGCCCTCCGGAAAGCGGCCTTCCTGTGTGGCGTACCAGCGGAGGTAGGCGAGCCAGAGGCAGGCGGCTTCGTCCGCGGCGGTGCCCGCGTTCGCCCACTCCAGGGCCTCGGTCAATCCGTCGAGGGTATACAGCGTCAGTTGGGTCTCGTCGCTAAAGTGCCCGGGCTCCGGCAGTTGCGAGAAGTCGTGCAGCCCGTCGGCCCCGAAGCGTCCGGCGATCACGTCGAAGGAGTCGGACTCGACGGCCGCCCCCAACTGGTCTCCCAGCGCGCCGCCGAGCAGGCAGCCGCGCACCCGCGAGGCGTAGTCCGGGACAGTGTGGGCAGTGGGAGCGGCATCGGACCGGGAAGCGGGAAGCGGGGCGTCGGTAGTCACGACTACCAGCTTAGGCGTGCGCGCGGATATTTCGCCCAACTGAGCCTCCCCGGAAACGTTCAGGGTTTTCCCAGAACCCGGTGACAGAGTGGAGTAGTTTTGAGTCAATCGCCGGCGTCCCGTCGGCCCGGTAGGAGGACAGTATCCATGGCAGCAGCCCACCCGGCGGCATCGGCACCAGCCGTCCCCGCCGTCCCACCCCGGCTCGGCGAAGGACGCAGCTACTCGGCCCGCATCGGCGCCGAGGTGGCAGGTTCGTTCTTGCTGTTTTTCGGTGCGCTCGGCATCGGCATGTTCAATCCGCAGGGCTCTTTCGGCGTTCCCTTCGGTTTCGGCTTGGCCGTCATTGCCGGCATGCTCGCCTTCGGCTACATCTCCGGCGGCCAGTTCAACCCGGCGATCACGCTCGGCAGCGCGCTAGCGGGCCGCACCGCATGGAAGTCGGTTCTACCCTATGTCCTGGCGCAGCTGGTTGGTACGTCCTTGGCCGCCGTCGTGCTGTGGGTCATCATTGGCAGCCACCCGGCCGGCGCGCAGTCGGAAAGCGTCTTCGCTTCCATCGCCAACGGCTATGCCAGCGGTGATGAGCTGGGCTTCTCGATGGCCGGCGTGTTCCTGGCCGAAACCATCGCGACCGGCCTGCTGGTGGCCGTCTACTTGGGTGCGACCTCGTCCCGCGACCGGCTGCGCAGCGCCCCCTATGCCGTTGGCCTGGCCTTCGCCGTGCTCACCGCGGTAATGCTGCCCATCTCCAATGCCGGCATGAACCCCGCCCGTTCCACCGCCGCGGTGTACTTCGCCGGTCCCAGCGCGGTGAGCGAACTATGGCTGTTCTGGGTGGCTCCGCTGCTCGGTGCCCTGATCGCCGGGCTGCTGTACCGCAGCGCCGAGACGGCACCGGGGCCGCGGAGGAAAACGGACGACGGCGTTGCTCCGGTTGAGTCTGCCGCCGCACCTGTCGAGGGCGCGACCGCCGGGACGGCTGCCGGTAAAGGTGATGTTCCCGACGTCGCTGTGGAGGACCAGTCGGACCGGCCGGCGCCCGCGGACGACCAGGGTGCGGCCGAAGCCCGCGATTTCTTTGACCGCAAGCCGAACCGGCCCCGCCCGGACACCGAATAACCGGAATCTGCAAGTTCAACGGCACGTCCCGATTCCGGGGCGTGCCGTTGCGCTTGTCCGAAACTGTCCTGACCGACGGTTAGTTTTGAAGCATGAGGTTATTGCACACGTCGGACTGGCATCTGGGACGCTCCTTCCATGGCGTCGGGATGCTGGAGGCGCAGCGGGCATTCGTCGACCAGCTTCTGGAAACCGTGCGGGACGAGCTCATCGATGTAGTGCTGATCGCCGGCGATGTGTACGACCGCGCTCTGCCCGGCGTGGATGTTGTCAACCTCTTTTCCGAAGCTCTGTCGCGCATCCGCGCCGCCGGAGCCACCGTCATCATGACCAGCGGCAATCACGATTCGGCCACCCGGTTGGGTTTTGGATCCGGCATCCTGGCCCACGGCGGCGTCCATGTCCGCACCCGGCTGGACCAACTCGCAGATCCGGTGGAACTGGACCTGGGCGGCGCCACCTTGGCCGTGTACGGAATTCCGTATCTGGAACCGCGGATGTGCGCGGAGGAGCTTGGGGCCGCGGCTCCGAGCCACACCGCAGTGACGCGGTCGGCTCTAGGCCGCATCCGTGCCGACCTGGCAGAGCGGAAGGCCGGCGGGCCCATCCATTCGCTAGTCATGGCGCACACGTTTGCCAGCGGCGGGATCAGTTCGGACAGCGAGCGGGACTTGAGCATCGGGGGAGTGGGAGCGGTCCCGCTGGACCTGTTTGACGGTCTTGACTATGTGGCGCTGGGTCACTTGCACGGACGCCAGATGCTGAGCGAAACCGTGCGCTATTCGGGCTCGCCCCTGCCGTATTCCTTCTCTGAGGCCGGTCACGAGAAGGGCGGCATCATTCTCGAGTTCACGGCGGACGGGCTCAGCTCCGTCGAAAACGTTTCCTGGCCAGCACCACGCAAGCTCGCCGTGCTCAAGGGGAGCATGCAGGACCTGCTGGAGTCCGCGGACCATGCTTGGGCACAAGAGGCCTATTGTCAGATCACCATCACGGACGACGAACGGCCGCTGAAGGCCATGGAACGTCTGCGCGAACGTTTCCCTGACACGTTGGTGTTGAGCTTTGAGCCAGCCTCCGGACCGCGGCGGGACACCATGAGCTACAGCCAGCGCATCGCCAAGGCCCAGGACGACCTGCAGGTTTGCTGCGGATTCCTGGACCACGTTCGCTCCCGGCCGGCCGACGAGGCCGAACGGGCCCTGCTGGCAGACGCGCTGCAGGCAGTGCAGGCGGCGGAGGTATCGGCATGAGGATCCACCGGCTGGAAATTCAAGCCTTTGGCCCTTTCGCGGCCCGGGAAACCATCGACTTTGATGAGCTCAGCTCGCAGGGACTGTTCCTGCTCAACGGCCCGACCGGTGCCGGCAAGACCAGCATCCTGGACGCCATCTGCTTTGCGCTGTACGGATCCGTTCCCGGCGCGCGCCAGCAGGGCAAGCGGCTGCGCAGTGATCATGCGGAACCGGAGACGGAGCCCGAAGTCGTCTGCGAGTTTTCGGCTCGCGGCCGACGCTTCGAAGTGACCCGCAACCCGCAGTGGGAACGTCCGTCGTCCCGGGCCAGGTCCGGTTCGGTGACGGAACAGGCGCACACTCTGCTGCGCGAAAAGGTGAACGGTGCGTGGGTCCAGAAAAGCGCCCGAAACGACGAGGCCGCCGCCGAACTGCTGTCCGTCCTGGGCATGAGCCTGGAACAGTTCACCAAGGTAGTGCTCTTGCCGCAGGGCGACTTTGCCGCGTTCCTCCGGGCCGACGCCAAAGACCGCCGGCCGCTGCTGCAGCGGCTGTTCGCAACCGACCGCTACGAGGCTGTGGAGCAAACGCTCGCGGACGAGGCAGCCAAGGCGCGTTCGGCTTATCAGGCCGCCGTCGCGGGAGCGGATCAACTCATGGAACGGGCAACGGAAGAAGCCGCTCGACACCTGGCTGCCGGGGACATGCCGGACCAACCGCTGGCTGCCGCGGACCTGTTTGCCGTCTTCGAGTCGTCGGTCGCCTCCGCTGCCGCCTCGGTCCAGGACGCGGCCGCCAGCGGCCAAGAAGAATTGGATCGGCTGCGGGACACCCTCGGCAGGCGCGAGCGGGCGCTGGCCGACCACGCGGCCCTGGCGGAACTGGAGAAAATCTCCGCTGAGCACCGCCAAGCCGCAGGCAGCCATGCCGCTTTGACCGAAACGCTGGCGGCGCACCGCTCGGCGGAACTGTTGGCGTCGCCAATCCGCCATCGCGACCAGGCCGCGCTCGCCATGGAACGCGCGGCCAAGGAGTTTCTGGACCGGATCGACGCGGCGGAGACGCATCCGCTCTATCCGGCGTTCGTTTCCAGCCGTCCGGAACCCGATCACGCCGGACAGGCGCTGCTGGACGAAGCGGCGGGCCGGCTCGCCGCCGAGCTGGGGCGCATCCGGGCCCTGCTGCCCGAAGAACAGCGGTTGCAATCGGCCCGTACCGAAGTGCAGGGGTTCGAGCTACGCGCGGAGCAACTGGCGCAGCACCTGGCTTCTGCCGCCGATGAGCGCGAACAGCTCGCCGCAACCGGCCGCAGCCTGCAGGAGCAACTGGCCGCGCTGGCCGAGACCCCGGACGTCGGCCTGCTCACCGAGCGCCTCGAACAAGCCCAGTACATCCGGGAAGCGGTGGCCGACCATGCGGCCTGTCGAGCCAAGACGGAAGCGGCGCGCGCCCGCCGCGACACAGCACACACCCGGCAACTCGAGCGCAAGGAAGCCTGGTTGTCCCTGCTTGAACAGCGGTTGGACCAGGCCGCAGCCGAGCTCGCTGCCACCCTTGCCGAGGGAGAACCCTGCCCGGTGTGCGGCGGGACCGAGCACCCGCAACCTGCGGTGGCAGCCTCCGGCCGGCTGGTCACCCGCGAGCAGGAAGCCGCGGCCCGGGATGATCACGCGGCCGCGGAGGCCCTGTACACCGAGGCACGCGGCGCCTGCGCCCACCTGGAACAGGAGCTTTCCGCCCTGGCATCCCGCGGCGGGGCGACCGATGCCACCGATGCCGCCGCGGCCGTGGCCGCTGCCCAAGCCAGCCTGAACCACGCTGTAGCTGTGCGGGACCGGCGCCGCGAGCTGCAGGAGCAATCGGCTGCCACAACGCAGCAGCTTGAAGAGCTCGGACAGCGGCTCTCAGCGCTGGCTGTGGCCAAGGCCAGTGCGGATTCCGAACTCAAAGCCGGCAGAGAACGCACGGACGAACTGGGACGGAAGCTGCACGAGGCGCTGCCTGACGGGGGCAGCCTGCACGATCATGCGGCGTCCTTGTCCCGGCTGGACCAGCTGCTGGCCGATGCCATGAGGATCCTCGCGCAGCACCGCCATTGTGGCAACGCTTTGGACCAGGCGGAGGCCGAGCTCGCCTCGGCGATCGAGCAATCCAACTTCGCCACCGAAGAAGAAGCCCGCGTCTCCTTGGTGGCGTCGGCACAGCTGCAGGAACTGGAGCGGCGCCACACCGCCCACATCGAAGCCGGGCAGCGGCTGATGGTGCTGGAGACCTCCGAACCAGTGATCCGAGCCCGCACCGCCCTCAAGAACGGAGAAGCGTTGCCGGGAATCGGGGAAATGGACGAGGCACGCGATCAGGTCACTGTCCTGGACCGCAGGGTTCGAGAGCACCAAGTGCGGCACGGCGTGCTGGCGGCGTCGCAGGAACAACTGGCGGCGTACCGCCGGCGTTTCGAGGAGGAACAAATCCGCCTGGCGCCGATCGCCGCACGGCACGAGCTGCTGCAGTCGGTGGCGGACACGGTCCGGGGATTGGGCGAGAACGAGCGAAAAATGACGCTCACCACTTATGTCCTCGCCGCCCGGCTGGAACAGATCGCGGCCGCGGCGTCCGAACGCCTTATCACGATGACTGACGGCCGGTACACGCTGGTCCACGACGACTCAAAGTCCGGCAACAAGAAGTCCGGACTTGGCCTGCACGTCAGTGACGAATGGACCGGGCAGCGGCGCGACACGGCGACGCTTTCCGGCGGCGAGTCCTTCATGGCCTCGCTCGCGCTGGCCCTGGGCCTGGCCGACGTCGTTCAGGCCGAAGCCGGCGGCGTGGACATTGAAACGCTCTTCGTCGACGAGGGCTTTGGCAGCCTGGATGAGCAGGCACTCGAACAGGTCATGGATGCTTTGGAGGGACTGCGCGACGGCGGCCGGGTGATTGGCCTCGTCAGCCATGTGGCAGAAATGAAGCAGCGGATCGGCGCCCAACTACAAGTCACGAAGGGACGCCACGGCTCATCGGTCCGCACGGTTCTCACCGGCGTCGCGTGACACCGGTATGATAGTTGCGTTATCCGGGTTGTGCGCATCGGGAGGCGGGACGATGCGCAGTTCGAACCAACGGAAAAACTGATGAGATCTCCTGATTCAGGCGCGCCCGCACGGGAGCACACCGCGACCGGCGCTCCTGCCGGCGGGCGTAAGCGCCGCAACCCTTTCGGCCGCTACGCCCGGCTGGCCCGGCTGGCCGGTACGTCCTTCCTGACCATCGGATTCCTGGCCCGGCTGCCGCTGGCGATGCTGACGGTCGGTGCCCTGACCCTTATCACCGTGACCACCGGCTCCTATGCCTCGGGTGGCTTCGCCGCCGGTGCGGTGGGCATCGGTTCGGCGGTGGGGGCGCCGCTGTTTGGCTATTTGGCGGATCGAGCGGGCCAGCGGCCGGTTCTCTTGATTGCCGCCGCGGCTCACACCTGCGCCATTGGCTTGCTGCTGACCTGCGTTTACATCGGCACCAGCGGGGCCGGAACCGCAGCCGTGCTGGCGGCGTCGTTCCTCGTCGGGGCAACTTGCCCGCAGGTGGGCTCGCTGGCGAGGGTGCGTTGGATGGCGATGACGCGCAGCGACAAGCCTGCGCTGGACACCGCACTGTCCTACGAAAGCACGGCGGATGAACTGACGTTCGTGATGGGGCCGGCGCTGGTCGGGCTGTTGGCCGCGCTGATTGCGCCGTGGCTGCCGTTCGTGCTGGCCGCCGCCCTGACCGTCACCATGGTCACCGCTTTTGCCGTCCACCCCACGTACCGCACGGTAGTCCCGCTGACCCCTGAACTGGTCAAGGCGGATCCGGGCGCGGCTGCGGCCGCCACTCCGGTGCGGATCAACTGGCCGTTGGTTTCCATCCCGGTGCTGGGCATGGTGGCCATGGGGACGTTCTTCGGGGCGACCCAGAACGCACTGAGTGCCTTCGGGGGCACCTTCGGAGCGGCCGACGCGGCGGGCCTGTTGTACGCGCTGCTGGGCCTGACGTCGGCCTTCGGGGCGCTCTCCGTGGCCTATTGGCCGGCACGGTGGACGCATGCCTGGCGCTGGGTCGTCTGTGCTGCTTTGATGACGGCATTCTGCTTGCTTTTGCTGCTGCCGACCGACGTGCTGCCGATGATTTTCGTGCTGCTGCTGGTCGGCGTGCCCGTGGGGCCGACCATGGTCACCATTTACGGCATTGGCAGCGTGGTCGCTCCGGACGAGCGTCTGGGCACGGTCATGACGCTGCTGGCCAGCGGGGTTGTCCTGGGCTCGGCGCTGGGTTCGGCGTTGGCCGGTGCACTGGCCGAGGCCTCGGGGCACTCCGGTGCCTTCCTGGTCTCGATCGGTGCCGCGGGCATGCTGTTCGTGCTCGGCCTGGTTGCCGCCGCCGTCGTCAGGCGCCGGCGGCGCTGAGCCCGCTCAGTGCAGTTCTGCCTCGATGGTGGCGGCAGAACGCTTCAAGGCCACCGCGATCTCCCGGTCGGGAGTATCGGTGCGGATGTAAACCACAGCGATAGCCGCCGGCAGTTGGCCGGGAACTGAGACCGGCACCGCGACCGCGGAGACACCCGGGATGACCTCGTCATGGCTGACGGCGTAGCCGGTTTCCTTGGCCAGTTGGGCTTCCGGCCGGATCTGTTGTCCCGGAGCGTGCTGCTCCCACTGTTCCCGGGTCAGCGCAGACTGGATGGCGATTCCCGGTGCCCCGGCGGCGAAGGAATGACGCGTGCCGGGGTGCTGGACCAGCGCCGTTGTGTGCCGCGGCTCCACCGTGAACAACGTGACGCAATCGTGCTGATCCCAGACTGCGATAAAAGCGGTCATCATCAGGTCGTTCGCCAGCGTGGTCAGCTCGGGCAGAGCCGCAGACTGCAGGTCGCGGGACACACCGCGCGCCAGCGCAGCCAACCCCGGGCCCGCCTGCACACGTCCGGCCGAATCGCGCATCAACAGTGAGTGGTCTTCAAGAGTGCGCAGGATCCGGTAGGCGATCGAGCGGTGCACTTCCAATGCTTCGGACAGCTCGGCGATGGTCATCGGCGACTGGGCTTCGGCCAGGATTTCCAGCGCTCTGATGCCGCGCGAGAGAGTCTGCGAGTGCGCCGGGGCTGGCTTGGTGGGAGTCTGGCTCATCGGACCATCCTAGGAAAAGTAACTGGGGGAGCACGTCTTGTAGGAGACTGGGCGACAGGGCTGTGCCACGCCTCACATCTCCCATTGTTCTATATCAGGACGAAGCGTCCAACTATAGAACGTCCGCGTGGGCGGCAGGGCCCTCCGGAGGGAAGCAGCGGGTCGAGCTGGATGGCGTGACGGGAAAGGTGCTGTTACTCAATTGATATGGCGGCACTATGTGTGCCCTATCACTCTCCGGTAGTATGGCTCCAGTCACATTACCGACCGTTCGGTAATTACCGTTCTGTGAACACAACGGAGAAAAATATGTCCACGTCAGAAGAGCTGGCAGGCAACATCAGCCCAGCCACCCGCCACGAAGAGCGCAAGGTGCTCGCCGGCACCTTGGTTGGTACCACCATTGAGTGGTACGACTTCTTCATCTACGCCCAGGCTGCCGGATTGGTGCTGGCCTCCCTGTACTTTGCCCCGTTGTCGCAGGAGAGCTCCGGCCTGGCCCAGATCGTCTCGTGGGCCTCGCTGGGCATTAGCTTCCTGTTCCGCCCCCTCGGCGCCATCGTCGCCGGCCACCTCGGTGACCGTCTCGGCCGGAAGATGATGCTGGTCTTCACGCTGGTGCTCATGGGTGCCGCCACCGCGCTGATCGGTGTGCTGCCGACCTACGCGCAAATCGGCATCTGGGCTCCCATCCTGCTGGTGTTCCTGCGCATCCTGCAGGGCTTCTCGGCCGGCGGTGAATGGGGCGGCGCTGCCCTGATGTCCGTCGAGCATGCCCCGGTGAATAAACGCGGCTTCTTTGGTGCATACCCGCAGATCGGTGTTCCGTGCGGCATGATCTTGGCCACCGGCGTGATGTGGCTGCTCAGCACCCTGCTGTCAGAAGAAGACTTTATGAGCTGGGGCTGGCGTGTACCGTTCCTGTTCTCGATCGTATTGATTGTCGTGGGCTTCTTCATCCGCCGTTCGGTGGATGAGTCCCCGGTGTTCAAGGAGATGCAGGATCGCAAGAAGGAGTCCGCCGCTCCGCTGGGCCAGCTGTTCAAGCACAACTGGAAAGAAGTCATCCAGACCGCGCTCATCTTCATTGCCAACAACGCAGCCGGTTACCTGCTGATCGCGTTCTTCGCTTCCTACGCCACCAAGCCGGTGGAGGCCGGCGGCCTGGGCATGGACCGTCCGTCCGTGCTGCTGGCTACCACGCTGGCCGCCTTCGGCTGGTTGATCTTCACCATGTACGGAGGCATTCTCTCCGACAAGATCGGCCGCATCCGGACGTTCCAGATTGGTTACGTCTGGGTCTTGCTGTGGCAGATCCCGATGTTCATGCTGATCGACACCGCGAGCATCGTCCTGATGGGCATCGCGATGTTCGTCCTCACCATCGGCCTGGGCCTGTCCTATGGACCGCAGTCGGCTCTCTACGCCGAGATGTTCCCGGCCCATGTCCGCTACTCGGGCGTCTCCATCGGCTACGCCATCGGCGCGATTCTGGGCGGCGCATTCGCTCCCTTGATCGCCGAAGTGCTGCTTGGCGCGACCGGTACCACCATCTCGATTGGCATCTACATCATGGTGCTCTGCGTCATCTCGCTCGTAACCGTCTCGATGGTCAAGGAGACCAAGGGCAAGAACCTGCGGGTCGACGAAGCCCATCAGGAGTACCTGCAGCAACACCCTGAGGCACGCGACTCTCACTAGGGACTGCTCAGACTGCTCATGTGGACCGCCGCCGGTAACAGTTACCGGCGGCGGTCCGCTGCTGTCAGGGCCGCAGCCAGCCGTTACCGGGGGAGCAAGGCCAGCACCTCGTCGTCGCTGACCTGGTTGAAATGCCTATAGGCCTCGCCGACAGCCCGAAATCCGCGCGGCTGGCGAAGGCAGAAGACCGCATCGGCCAGCTTTTCCAGCTCAGCGCAGGTCTGCGGAGGCCCCACCGGGACCGCCACGACGATCTCGCGCGGCTTGCTCTGCCGAACAGCCTTGATCGCGGCCTTCATGGTGGCGCCTGTCGCCAGCCCGTCGTCGCAAAGAATGGCGGTGCGGCCGCTGAGCTCTGTTGTCCTGCCGTGGAGATAGGCCTCCTGGCGCCGCTGCAGTTCGGCACGTTCGGCGGCTTGGACGGACTGGAGTCGCTGCTCGCTGTAGTTGCGGCGGCGCAGTTCGGCCACAATATGGTCCACCATGACGACGGCGGTGTGCCCGCCGTGGGCAGCCAAGGCACCGAAGGCCACCTCCGGCTGGTCGGGAATCCCCAACTTGCGGACAATGAGTGCATCAAGGTCGACGTCGAGTTCTTTCGCCAGGACGGCAGCCACCGGAACGCCGCCACGAGCCAGTCCGAGCACGGTCACCTCGTCGTGCCCGCGGTAGTCAGCCAATTCGGCCGCCAGTTGATGCCCCGCATCGGACCGATCGACAAATGGGGAAGGCGTCCCGCTCAACAGTCCCACGGCCTCCAGTATCCTCTCCCGCGCGCCAACGGGCGAGGGAGGGCTAATAAGCTCGACGCGAAGGGGCTGGACCGGGCGAGCGAGGGGCAGGGCGAGCCGGGTCAGGGACTGCGCCGACCGGGTGGGGAACCGTCGGAACGGCCCGGCTGTGCCGGGTCGCGGGACGCCGGGGCGGCCCCGGGGCGCAGGGCGGGGCCGGCGGCGCTAGCTGCATCATAGTGCTCCCCCAGGGGAAACGTTTTAGGCGCGATGGGTAGTTCTCCCCATCGCGGCCGTGACAGTACCCGGATAAGCTCGTGTCAACGGTCGGGCTCGGAACGGGGGCCCGCACCGCGTCGGCCGGGCTTGGGTCCGGGCGTGGAAGAGCCGGAGCCGCAGGATTCCCCCCAACGCCTGCTGCTCCGGCCCTTTCGTTTAAACACCGGTGCCCCAAGACCCGCAGTCGGTTGTCTCCAGCCGCCGGTTACCTGACGTCGAGGAAGACCATTCCTTGAACCGGTGGGTGCCCCTGACGCGCATTACCTGGCGTCAGGGGCCCCCACCCGTTCAACGTCGAGCGGCGCCGCTATTTCTTGAGAGTGTCCGCATCTTCGACGAGCAATTCGTCGAACTTCTCAAGATCGTCGCTGAGACCTGCGTACACTTCAGGCTTCTTCGCCTTGAGGTAAGCGCCGTAGATGATGCCGCCGACGACAGCGAGCACTAATAGCCATGGCAGCACGACCACATAGGGTTCCTCGGAACCTGCGACGAGCGGGAACTGCACAATTGCCATGATGCTGAAGACAGCTAGCGCGACAAAGCCGATGCCCGGTGCGATCAGGGTCGTCCAAAGCCGCGGGTCGCGCTTCTTGCGGAAGTAGACGACGACTGAAAGGGCGGCGATGGCCTGCACGATGATGATCGAGAGTGTCGCGAAGCCGAGACCCACCGGAACGAGTGTGAGGATCGACGGCAGCTCCGGGAAAGCGAAACGGAAGATCGCCGCGATGACCAAGGCAAAAATCAGGTTGGTCAGCAGCGCGCGCTGAGGCGCTCCCTTCGAGTTGGTCTTAGCCAGCCACTGCGGCAGCACACGTGCGCGACCGAGCGAGTAGAGGTAGCGTCCGGCCGAGTTGTGGAATGCCAGCTGCGCGGCGAAGAGGCTGACCACCACGAGCACAAGGGAGATGACGACGAAAACTGGCCCAAGATGCTTGTCGATGAGCATCAAGGTGAGGTCGCCCGCCTCGAGATGCTCGACTGCCGTCGCCTGCGCGATGTCGGGACCGATCGAACTGACGATCGCCCACGCGGCAAACGCATGCATGAGACCGATGATGATGATGGCCGCGTAGGTCGCTTTGGGAATGGTCCGGTGGGGATCTTTCGCTTCCTCACCGAAGAGCGCCGTTGCCTCGAAGCCGATAAACGCGGTGGCCGCGAGCAGCAGGCCAATCCACAATGATCCGCCCATAACGATTTCAGGCGTGAACACCGAAAAATCAAAGCCCTGCTGGAAGAGCACGGAGAAGCCGAACACGAAGACCATGATGATTTCGAGCACGAGCGCGACACCCAGAACGACGGCGCTGACATGAATACCCGAGATAGCGAGCAGGTAAACGAGTATGAAGAGCACCGAGCCGGTCCAGAACCAATCGAGCGTGAACGCCTCACCGAAGAGTTCGGGCATGACGACCATGCCGGCGAAGAAGCCGATGGTTCCAAGGGCGCCGGCCACGAAGGCGTTGTAACCGATCGTGGCAATGATTCCAGTGATGAGGCCTGCAGTCTTGCCCAGGCCTTTCACCGCGATCGCGTAGAAGCCGCCAGCGTTGGTCAGCTCCTTAGTGATCTGCGCGTAGCCGATCGCAAAGAGCAGCAGGGCCGCTGCCACCAAAAGGATCGCGACGGGTACACCGCCGCCGTTGCCATGCGCGATCGCGAGCGGGAGCACGACAATGAGAACCGTGACTGGAGCCACAGCAGCGAGAACGAGAAAGACAATCGCACTTACTCCAAGCTGGTTGCGTGCCAACACGTCGGTATGTTTCTCAGACAACTGAACTCCAATCAATGAGTTGCGGTGGATATCGGAAGTGAATCGCACGGCCAGCGGCGAATCTATGCGTCGAGGTCTTGTTACTCGACCCGCTGACCGTGCAGCACATCCAGCTCCCGGACTAATAAAGCCAGTTTGCGCCGGACACCGCGGTTCTGGCTTGTCATTCCGTGCATGAAGCTAGACAATGCGCGCCCGGAAGCCACTGATTCCCCGGCTGCAGGGCGCTGGCGCCGGTTATGCAGGAAAGGAGGAACGGCCGGTGTAGCCAAAGTCGGACAGTAGGTTGACTCCATTGACGGCGCGGGATCGCCTGGATGCTAGGTAGCCGACGCTCCACGCGATGTCATCGGCAGACTGCATTGGGAACCCTGGGTTGTCCAAGGCGTCGCCCAGCCCGCGGCGCGCCATCGGTGTATCAACGATCGACGGGCAAACACTGTTGACCCGGATCCCATACTCGTCAAACAGTTCTACGGCCAGCGCCCGTGTCATTTGGACGAGTGCGCCCTTGGACGCGTTGTACGCGAGCATGCCCGGCACCGCGACGAAGCCGGAGTCAGAGCCGACGATGGTCACGCTGCCGCCCTCTGCGCGCCTGAGGAAGGGAAGCGCAAACTTGATCGCAAGGAATGTGCCGACGACGTTGACGTCGAGGACCTCTCGAAAACTCTTCGCACTAACGTCCTCGCAGGCCGCTCCCATTTCACCTTCGATGCCGGCGCAGCAGACGAGTGCGTCGATGCCGCCCAACTTGCCGGCGATTCGTCCCACCGCGTCTTCCAGTTGAGAGTCCTCGGCGACATCTGCGCGTGCTGCCACGACTCGCGACCGCCCGACGAGTTCGAGTTCAGCGATCGCCGCGTCCAATCGGTCCTGGTTCCGGCCGACGATGCCGACCTGCGAACCTTCCCGTACGAATAGCCGCGCCACGGCAAGCCCGATGCCGGACGAACCGCCCGTGACGACGATGCGTTGCGGCAGGTGGCTCCCTGCAGCGGGTGAAAGTGACATGCGTGCTCCAACTCCCTAGGCCCGGTCGATTGCCTTGCTGCCGGCTTTCGCGGTCCGGCTGTGAGTCAAGTTACTCACAGCCAGCACGCAACGGAATAGCAATGCAGTCACTAGACCTAAAGTCTGAATATTAGACTTGACCAGACCCTTTTCCTTTTGACTGGACTATGGGTATAGTCTCGCTAACACGCCACCAAGACTCCGGAGCGAGGAGCCCCATGTCACAGCTGTCCCGCGAGGAAGCCCTTACCATTGCACGCAACGCTCTCCCCATGTTCGGGATAGCGGGAGACGCCGTGATCGACTTCGTCAAGCATCGCGAAAACGTCGTCTTCCGCGTATCCGAAGGACCAATCGACTACGCGCTCCGGATTCATCGGCTGGGTCATCGGACTGACGACGAAGTAGCCACCGAAGGCGCTTTCATGACCGCCCTGGGCGCAGAAGGCTTTCCTGTATCCGAAGTAGTCCGGACCGTTGCGGGAGCCCTGTTCGCATCTGTTCCAGACAGTAGAGGGCGGACTCACCACGTCGATGTCCAGCGGTGGGTTGCCGGCGGCGAGCCCTTGGGTGATGCCGGTGCGGCATGGCTGGGCGAAGACACTCTGGAGGCAGAGGTTTTCGCGCGACTTGGCGAACTCTGCGCCACGTTCCATCTGGCATCGCGTCGAATTGGGAAGGTTTCCGGTTATTCAAGGCCGGCTTGGGACGCCGAGGGGCTTGCCGGAGCCACAGCCCTCTGGGGTGATCCCCGGCGACTCGCGACGACCGATGACGAACGCGGGGTGATCGACGCGGCCGTGCGACGCATCGGCCAACGCCTGGATCAGTTGGGAACTGCGCCCGAATTTTACGGCGTCATCCATGCTGACTTCACGCCCGAGAACGTCCTGACTGCGGGGCGCCAGCATGTCCTCATTGACTTCGACGATTTTGGAGAAGGGTGGTGGCTGTTCGACCTGGCCACGATTCTGTTTTGGTACCACCGTCACCCTCGAACCGTGGAGTATCGCCAGGCGCTGCTGGCCGGCTACCGGAAGCATGCGGATATCCCGGAGCGTGCCCTCGAGGACTTGGACACATTCATCCTCGCCCGCGGCCTCACTTACCTGGGCTGGGCGGCCGACCGACCGGGGGATGAGACCAGCGTCTTTCTACAGTCCGAGGTTCTGCCCGTCATCGTGGATTTGTGCCGTGAGTACATCGGTGCCGAAAGGCAGTTGCCGGAAGGGCAGCACACCCCAGGGGAGGCCAGCCTGCTCGCCCGACGGGCCGCGACCATCGGATCCTACTCGCCTCTTTTCTACGACCGACCGCTCCACTTCGTGTCCGGTGACGGCGTGTGGTTGGTCGACTCGGAGGGAAACCGCTACCTCGACGCGTACAACAATGTTCCGCAGGTCGGCCATGCGAATCCACGGGTTGCAGATGCCGTATGCCGGCAGCTCAATACGCTCAATGTGCACACGCGATACCTCAGTGAACCGATCGTGGCCTACGCCGAGCAGCTCCTTGGCACCTTCGACGCACCACTTGACCGGGTCTACTTCACGAACAGCGGATCCGAGTCAAACGAACTAGCCATCCGGATTGCGAGGCATATGACCGGCCGCAGCGGCGTGATCGTCACCGACCACAGCTACCACGGCAACACGATTGCGCTCGCCGCGCTGACGACCGGATTAACCGTCTCGGAGCCATTTGGCGACCACGTCCGGCCGATCCACGTACCGGATCTTGATGGCGAGGGGGAGCACGCGGATTCAGGAGCCATGCTGGAGCGCGCTTTGGCGGCGATCGACGAGGCGATCGCGTCCCTCGTCGAATCCGGCCACGGTGTGGCTGCGCTGCTCATCGAGCCGGCGTTCTCCACCGAGGGTCTGCCCCGTGTGCCTGAGGGGTACCTCGAGGGGGTCGTCGAACGGATTCAAGCGGCCGGCGGCCTGGTGATTGCAGATGAGGTCCAGACCGGGCTGGGCCGTTTGGGCGATGTTTGGTGGGGGCACCAGGCGACCGGCATCGAGCCGGACCTGGTCACGCTCGGCAAACCGTTGGGAAATGGCTACCCGCTCGGCGGCGTCGTCACCACCGCCGCAATTCTTGAGTCCTTCAGCAGCGCCAACATGTACTTCAATACTTTTGCCGGCACCGCCACCGCGGCGGCCGCCGGCCAGGCCGTGCTGAACGAGATCACCGGACACGGGCTGATTGCCCGCTGCGGCGACCTGGGGCGTCACGTCGCCCGCCGGCTCGAAGACTTGGTAGCCAGCCATCCCCGGGCAGCCTCCGCGAAGGGGCGAGGCCTGTTTTTCGGTTTGGAACTTGTTGACGATGCCGGCCGCCCGGATTCCGGCTTGGCCAAACGGATCGTCGAAGCCCTTGTGCAGGAAAAGATCCTGATCAGCCGTATCGGCCCGAACGACAATATCCTCAAGATCCGGCCGCCACTCGTGATTGGCCGGGATGAACTGGAACGCGTCATAGACGCCCTCGACGTGGCCCTTGGTGCGGAAACCCGTGCCGAAGCAATCCGCGCATGAACGCCGAAGACCGTTCGCGTCCGTCCACAGCACCAGGAGGGGATGGAGAACCGGTGACCCAGCTTGCTGAGCCGCCCGTTCCGCTCCGCAAGCGGCAGCAGCTGCAAACCCGTCACGACTTGGTGCGCTCAGCCATCGACATCATCGACGCCTTGGGAGAGAAGGCGGCCACGATCGATCGGATTACCGCACGGGCTGGAACGTCACGGGCAACCCTCTACGCACATTTTCCGGGGGGCCGTGCCGACGTGCTGGCCGAGGCCTATAAGACCGTTGGCCAAGATTTGATAGACGCAGCCGAGCGGGACGCTGCAGGGCAAGACGATTGGATCGAAAAGCTCTGCGCCTACCCGCGTGCCATGCTCGCTCTTGCCGCTCGGCGCGAGCTGGGCTTCTTCTACAACGTCTCGGGGCCCCAGCACTTCGGGATCGGCAAGCGAAGAGGCAGCGCCTCGCAACATACCCTCGACATGTTCGTCGGAGAGCTCCGGCAAGCCCAGGAGCGCGGGGACCTGCGTGCTGACATCGATATTGAGGCGGTTGCAGGACTTCTCATCGGCGCCATCCGTGAAGCCGGAATCGATGCTTCCCGTGAACCAGCAACAGCGTCCCGGAACCTCACAGCGTTCCGTCAGCTTCTGCTAGCCATCGCCGGCCGCTGACTGGCTAGCTGTACTGCGACAGGACGTTGGTTACACGGTGAAAGGGTGAAGACCTCTTAGGTTGGTGGTTTACCACAACTGCCAACTGAATCTAAGAGGTCTTC